>NZ_JBHXLU010000013.1:0-166186 GCF_042720695.1 Streptomyces sp. NPDC058457
AGGGTCGGTGACGACGCCGCCGCTGCCTTACCCCCCCCCCCACCCCTTCCCCCACCCCCCCTGCCCCCACCCCCCCTTCCCCCCCCGCCCGCCGGCGCCCGTCCTGACCGGGCGCCGGCGGCTTCCCCATGCCCTGAAAGGGATCGGCAGACATGTCCGAACAGCAGCAGAGGGTCGCCCTGGTCTCCGGGGCCACCAGCGGAATCGGTCTCGCCACGGCACGGCTGCTGGCCCGGCAGGGCCACCGTGTCTTCATCGGCTCCCGCGACGCCGGGAACGTCGAGCGGACCGTCAAGGAACTGCGTGCAGAGGGGTTCGACGTCGACGGGGCGACCCTCGACGTGCGCTCGGCGCTGTCCATCGAGAACTTCGTGCGGGCCGCCGTCGAGCGGTACGGCACCGTCGACGTGCTCGTCAACAACGCCGGGCGGTCCGGCGGCGGCGTGACCGCCGACATCGACGACGAGCTCTGGTACGACGTCGTCGAGACCAACCTCAACAGCGTCTTCCGCCTGACCCGCGCCGCCCTCACCACCGGCGGCATGCGGGAGAAGAGCCGGGGGCGGATCATCAACATCGCGTCCACGGCCGGGAAGCAGGGCGTCGTGCTCGGCGCGCCGTACTCCGCGTCCAAGCACGGGGTCGTCGGGTTCACGAAGGCCCTCGGGAACGAGCTGGCCCCCACCGGTATAACCGTCAACGCCGTCTGCCCGGGGTACGTCGAGACGCCCATGGCGCAGCGGGTGCGCGCCGGTTACGCCGCCGCCTACGACACCAGCGAGGACGCCATCCTCGACAAGTTCACGGCGAAGATCCCGCTCGGCCGCTATTCGACCCCGGACGAGGTGGCCGGCCTCGTCGGCTACCTCGCCTCCGACACCGCCGCCTCCATCACCGCGCAGGCCCTCAACGTCTGCGGCGGCCTCGGCAACTTCTGACACCCCGGCACCCCTCTAGGAGTTCACCCATGTCCGAGCCGAAGGAAGTCGAGCACGGGATCACGATCTCGGCGCCGGCCACCGAGGTCTACCGGCTGATCGCCGACGTGGCCAACTGGCCGCGGATCTTCCCGCCGACCATCTACGTCGACCACCTGGAGCGCTCCGGCGACGAGGAGCTGATCGGGATCTGGGCCACCGCCAACGGCGAGGCCAAGAACTGGACCTCGCGCCGGGTGCTGGACCCCGAGGCCCTGCGGATCACCTTCCGGCAGACCGTCTCCACCCCGCCCGTCGCGAGCATGGGCGGCACCTGGATCATCGAGCCGGCCGACGAGGGCGCCTCGCGGGTGCGGCTGCTGCACGACTACACCGCCGTCGACGACGACCCGGCCGGGCTGGCCTGGATCGACGAGGCCGTCGACCGCAACTCCCGCTCCGAGCTGGCCGCGCTGAAGACGAACGTCGAACTCGCCACCGCCTCCGAGGAGCTGACGTTCTCCTTCGAGGACACCGTCCGGGTCGACGGTTCCGCCAAGGACCTCTACGACTTCGTCAACGAGGCCGACCGCTGGTCCGAGCGGCTCCCGCACGTGGCGACCGTCCGGCTCACCGAGGACACCCCGGGCCTGCAGACCCTGGAGATGGACACCCGCGCCAAGGACGGCTCGACGCACACCACCAAGTCGTACCGGGTCTGCCTGGACGGCCGGAAGATCGCCTACAAGCAGACCACCCTGCCGGCCCTGATGAACCTGCACACCGGCTACTGGACCTTCCGCGAGACCGACGAGGGCACCTTCGCCTCCTCGCAGCACACCGTCGTGCTGCGCCCCGAGAACATCGAGAGGATCCTCGGGCCCGAGGCCGGGGTCGCCGAGGCCCGCGCGTACGTGCAGGGTGCACTCAGCACCAACAGCCGCGCCACCCTGAACCACGCCAAGGCGTACGCCGAAGCGAGGCGCTGACCCATGGCCGGTGCCGACGCGGTCGACACGCACGTCCTGGTGGTCGGCGCCGGACCCGTCGGGCTGATGCTCGCCGGGGAACTGCGTCTCGGCGGCGCCGACGTGACCGTCCTGGAACGGCTGGACGCCCCGACGACGGAGTCCCGGGCGTCCACCCTGCACGCGCGGACGATGGAACTGCTGCGGCAGCGCGGGCTGCTGGACGGGCCCGGCGGCTTCGCCGACCCCGGGCCGCCGCCGAACGAGCCCCGCGGCCACTTCGGCGGTCTTCCGCTCGACCTCACCCTGGACAGCAGCCACCCCGGCCAGTGGAAGGTCCCGCAGACCCGCACCGAGGAACTCCTCGGCGCCTGGGCGGAGCGGCTCGGGGCCCGCGTGCTGCGCGGACACGACGTCTTCGCCCTCACGCAGCACCCGGACCACGTGACCGTCGTGACCGAACACCAGGGTCACCGGCGGGAGTTCACGGCCCGGTACGTCGTCGGCTGCGACGGCGAGCACTCCGCCGTACGACGGCTCGCGGGCATCTCCTTCCCCGGCGACGCCGCCGGACGGGAGCTGATCCGCGCCGATGTCGACGGCATCGACATTCCCGACCGGCGGTTCCAGCGGCTGCCGAACGGGCTCGCCATCGCCGCCCGGCGCGGGGACGGTGTCACCCGGGTGATGGTCCACCGGTTCGGCACCCCGCCGCGCACCGCACCGGCCCGTTTCGCCGACATCGTGGCCGCCTGGCGGGACGTCACCGGCGAGGACATCGGCCACGGCACCCCGCTGTGGGTGAACTCCTTCGGCGACGCCTCCCGGCAGGCCGAGCGCTACCGCGCGGGCCGGGTGCTGCTCGCCGGCGACGCGGCCCACCAGCAGATGCCGATCGGCGGCCAGGCCCTCAACCTCGGCCTCCAGGACGCCGTGAACCTCGGCTGGAAGCTCGCGGCCACCGTCCTCGGCCGGGCCCCGGCGGGGCTCCTTGACACCTACCACGACGAACGGCACACCGTCGGACGCCGCGTCCTGTCCGCCATCCGCGCCCAGGCGCGGCTGCTGCTCGGCGGGCCCGAGGTGGAGTCGCTGCGCTCGGTGATCGGCGAACTCACGTCGTACGAGACGGTCCGGGCACACCTCGCCGGGACGATCAGCGGCCTCGACGTGCGGTACGGGGACGACGACCGGGAGGCGCCGGCCGGCTCGCGGCTGCCGGAGGTGCGGCTCGACTCGGGGGCGACCACGGCCGAACTGCTCCGCTCCGCCCGCGGGCTGCTGCTCGTGACGGACCCGGCGCTGGCCGGGGCCGCGGGGGACCGGTCGGCGTCCGTCGACACGGTCGTCACCCGCCCCGCCGGGCTCCTCGACGGCCTCGCCGCCGTGCTCGTACGGCCGGACGGCTACGTCGCCTGGGCCGGCGACGCGGCGGACGGCCTGCGCGAGGCCCTCGGCCGCTGGTTCGCACCTGACCCACGCGCCTCCCACACACCACAACCAACCGTCAGGAGAAGGAAGATGGGCAACCTGACCGGAAAGACCGCGCTCGTCACCGGCGCCAGCCGGGGCATGGGCCGGGCCACCGCCGAACGGCTGGCCGCCGACGGCGCGCTGGTCGCCGTGCACTACGGCAGCAGCGAGGAGGCCGCCGCCGAGGTGGTCGCCGGGATCGAGAAGGACGGCGGGCGGGCGTTCGCCGTCGGAGCCGAACTGGGCACGCCCGGTGACGTCCACGAGCTGTTCCTCGCCCTGGAGGCGGGACTCAAGGAGCGCACCGGCGAGACCGAGCTGAACATCCTGGTCAACAACGCGGGGGTGATGGGCGGGGTCAAGGCCGAGGACACCACCCCCGAGCAGTTCGACCGGATCTTCGCCGTCAACGCCAGGGCACCGTTCTTCGTCATCCAGCGGGCGCTCGCCGACATGCCCGACGGCGGCCGGATCGTGAACATCTCCTCCGGCCTGACCCGGTTCGCCAACCCGGACGAGATCGCCTACGCAATGAGCAAGGGGGCCGTGGAGCAACTGGCGCTCCACTTCGCCAAGTTGCTGGGCCCGCGCGGGATCACCGTGAACAGCGTCGCGCCGGGCATCACCCGTAACGGCAACCCGCTGTTCGACATCCCCGAGGCCGTCGAGGCCATGTCCGCGCTGTCCGCGTTCAACCGCGTCGGCGAACCGCAGGACGTCGCCGACGTCGTCGCCTTCCTCGTCTCCGACGACGCCCGCTGGGTCACCGGCTCCTTCGTCGACGCGAGCGGCGGCACGCTCCTGGGGTGACGCGGTGACCAGGACCCTTCCGTCACCGGTCGCCGCCGGCCCGGACGAGCGGTTCGGCCCCCGGCTGTGGGGGCTGCTGCTCGTCCTCGCCGGCAACATGCTCATCGACGCGCTGGAGGTGTCCGTGGCGGTGGTGGCGCTGCCCGCCATCGGCACGGACCTGGGACAGCCGCCGACCGTCACCCAGTGGGCGATGACCGGCTTCGCCGCCGGCTTCGGCGGCCTGCTCCTCTTCGGCGCCCGCGTGGTCACCCTCCTCGGCCGCCGCCGCGTCTACCTCGCGGCCCTCCTCGCCTTCGCCGCCGCGTCCGCACTCAGCGCCCTCGCCCACGACCCCTGGCTCCTCCTCGCCACCCGCCTGCTCAAGGGCTTCTGCGCGGCCCTCACCGCCCCCACCGGTCTGGCCATCATCACCAGCACCTTCCCGGAGGGCCGCCCCCGCTCCCGGGCAGTCTCCGTCTACACCCTCTTCGGCGCAGGCGGCTTCACCGCAGGCCTGCTCCTGTCCGGCTGGCTGACAGAAACCTCCTGGCGCTGGGCCTTCGCCTTCCCGGCCCCGGTGGTGCTGCTGCTGTTCGCGTGCGGGCTGCGCCTGATACCGGGTTCTCCGAGAAGCGACCAGAGCAGCGCCCCAAGGGGGCGCGGGGCCGTATTGGATATGCGGCTACCGCCGCGCGGGCGCGACCAGCCCTCACGGCGCCGCACCATGGCCACGGCGGCCCGCCGTTACGACATCCCAGGCGCCCTCACCTTCCTGGGAGCCCTCCTGGCCCTGGTCCAAGGCATCACCCAACTCCCCACCCACAACTGGACCGCCCCGGCAGCCATCGCCCCCCTCACCGCGGCCGCCCTCCTCCTGCTGGCCTTCTGGCAGATCGAGCGACGCTCGGCCGCCCCCCTCCTGAACATCGGCCCCTCGCTGCGCAGCAACCCCGCCCTGATCCGCTCCGCCGCCGGCGCCGCCTGTCTCAACGGCTCCTACCTGGGCCTCCTGTTCGTCCTGACGTACCAGACCCAGACCCTCGCCCGCTGGTCCCCCCTCCACGCGGCGCTCGCCCTGCTCCCGGCCGCCGCGCCCCCGGCGCTCACCGCGCTGGCCTCCGGCCGCCTGGTCGCCAGGTTCGGCGCCCCCCGCCTCATCGTGGCCGGCGCCGCCTGCGCCTTCGCGGGCGGCCTGCTCCAACTCCGCCCGCACGCCTGGCCGCTGGACTACCCGGGCCGGATGCTCCCGACGCTCCTCCTCGTCGGCGCCGCCTTCGTGCTCTCCTTCGCCGCGCTCAACATGCAGGCGATGTCCCGCCTCACCCCCGCCGACCGGCTCACCGGCAGCGGCCTGTACCAGACGGCCGTACAGCTCGCCGCGGTCCTCGCGGTCGCGCTCGTCGCCGCCCTGCTCGCCGCCCACGCCCCGGCGCCCGGCGCCGGTCCGGCCGCCGCGGCCGCCGCCTGCCGGCCGGCGCTGACCCTGGTCGCCGCCCTCGGCCTCCTGGGCCTGTTCGTCGGCCTCACCGGCCTGATCCGCACCTCTCCCTCCTCACTCCACCACGGGGACTGACCATGGACCAGACAACGCAGACCTGGGTCTTCGACGACCTGGACGACGAACTCGACGATCTGGACTACGAGTTCGAGCGCGACCGGATCGTCGAGGTGGTGCCGCCCAGCCTCGTGCACCTCGCCTCCGTCGGCCTCGCCGAGCGCACCCGGCTCATCGACGCGTACGTCCGTGGCGAACTCGCCCGGGTGCTGCGGGTGGCGCCGGACAGCATCGACACCGTGGGCCGCCCGATGAACAGCCTCGGCATCGGGTCCATCAACGGCCTGGAACTCCAGCGCCGGATGGAGGCCGCGCTGTGCGTCGACGTCAACCTCAACCGGCTGCTGCGCGCCAACAGCGCCGCCGAGCTGGTCGACTGCCTCGCCGGGCAGCTCGGCCCGGAGGACAGCCCGCACAAGCACGCCGGCCGGGGCGAGCACCACCTGGTCGCGCACGACGTGCCGAGCCCGAGGTGATCGGGGAGATGCCGGTCCTGGAGTTCGGCACGGCCACCCTCGCCGTCGCGCCGAGACTGCCCGCGGCCGGGCAGCTGGACGTCTGGCTGGTCCGCCGGGCGGCCCTGGAGACCGCGGCCGAGCTGCTCGACCTGTCCGAGCTGAGCGAGGCGGAGCGCCGGCGGACCGCGTCCTTCGTCCGGCCCGCGGACGGGGTGACGTACGCCTCCGCCCATGTCGCCCTGCGCCGGCTGCTCGGCGCCTATCTGGGGCTGCCCCCGCAGGCCGTGCCGTTCGTGCGGGAGCCCTGCCCGGGCTGCGCCGAGCCGCACGGCCGGCCGGCGGTCGCCCACCCCGACCCGCCGCTGCACTTCTCCCTCGCGCACAGCCACGGCATGGCCGTGGTCGCCGTCTCCCGTACGGTCGTCGGCGCCGACGTGGAACGGCTGCCGCGGGCCGAGACCGTCGAGGTCTGCACCCCGGCGCTGCACCCGGGGGAGCAGGCGGAGCTGGCGGCGTACGACGACGCCGGGGAACGGCGCGCGGCCTTCGGGCGGCTGTGGACCCGCAAGGAGGCCTATCTCAAGGCGCTCGGCACCGGGCTCTCCCGCGACCCCGGCCACGACTACCTGGGCGCCGAACCGGACCGCAGGCCGCGCGGCTGGACGCTCCTCGACCTGCCGTCCGGGCCCCGGCACAACGCCGCCGTCGCGGTCCGCGGCGGGGCACCCGAACAGGTCACCGTGCGCTGGGTACCGCCGGCCGCGCTGTACGCGGGCGAGACGGTCGATCTGGACGCCGACGGGACGGTGGGCGTGCCCGTGGCCGTGTCCGTGGGCGTGACCACCCGAGTATCCGACTGGGGAGCGTGACCCGCCAATGTCACTCGAACAGAAAGCCGATCGTGGGGCCGGCCGCCCGAGTCTGCACGACCGCGAGCACCGCGGCCAGTGGACCGCCGCCGAGCGCATCGAGGAGCTCGGCCTGATGAAGGAGGCCGCCCGGCACGGCGACCCCCTCGCCACCGAGCGCCAGCACGCCAAGGGCAAGCTCACCGCCTACGAACGTATCGAACTCCTGCTCGACGAGGGGTCGTTCAACGAGGTCGAGATGCTCCGTAGGCACCGCGCCACCGGCTTCGGCCTGGAGAAGAAGCGGCCGTACACCGACGGGGTGATCACCGGCTGGGGCACGGTCCACGGCCGTACCGTCTTCGTCTACGCGCATGACTTCCGCATCTTCGGCGGCGCCCTCGGCGAGGCCCACGCCCAGAAGATCCACAAGATCATGGACATGGCCATGGCGGCGGGTGCACCCCTGGTGTCGCTCAACGACGGGGCCGGCGCCCGGATCCAGGAGGGCGTCTCGGCGCTCGCCGGCTACGGCGGGATCTTCCAGCGCAACACCCGCGCCTCCGGGGTGATCCCGCAGATCAGCGTGATGCTCGGGCCGTGCGCCGGCGGCGCCGCCTACTCGCCCGCCCTGACCGACTTCGTCTTCATGGTCCGGGACATCGCCCAGATGTTCATCACAGGACCGGACGTGGTGAAGGCGGTGACCGGCGAGGAGATCACCCAGAACGACCTCGGCGGCGCCGACGTCCACGCCGGAGCCTCCGGCGTGGCCCACTTCGCCTACGACGACGTGCGCGGCTGCATGGAGGACGTACGGCACCTGCTGTCCCTGCTGCCGTCCAACAACCGTGACCTGCCGCCCCGTTCGGCGACCACGGACCCGGCCGACCGCCGTACCGACCGGGTGGTGGAGCTGGTCCCGGACGACCCCGGGCGGGTCTACGACATCCGGACCGTCATCGAGGAGATCGTCGACGACGGCGACTACTTCGAGATCCAGCCCGGCTGGGCCACCAACGTGGTGTGCGCGCTGTCCCGGCTGGACGGCGAGGTCGTCGGCCTCGTCGCCAGCCAGCCGGCGTCGTTCGCCGGGGTCCTGGACATCGACGCCAGCGAGAAGGCGGCGCGCTTCGTGCAGTTCTGCGACGCCTTCAACATCCCGCTGGTCACCCTGATCGACGTACCGGGCTTCCTGCCGGGCGTGGACCAGGAGCACAACGGCATCATCCGGCGCGGCGCCAAGCTGCTCTACGCCTACTGCAACGCCACCGTGCCGCGGATCTCCCTGGTGCTGCGCAAGGCGTACGGCGGCGCGTACATCGTCATGGACTCCCGGTCCATCGGCACCGACCTGGCGCTCGCCTGGCCGTCCAACGAGATCGCCGTGATGGGCGCCGAGGGCGCGGCGAACGTCATCTTCCGCCGGGAGATCGCGGCCGCGGACGACCCCGAGTCCACCCGCGCGCAGAAGATCAAGGAGTACCAGGCGGAGCTGATGCACCCCTACTACGCGGCCGAGCGCGGTCTGATCGACGACGTCATCGACCCGCGGGAGACCCGCTCCACCCTGATCCGCGCCCTCGCGATGCTGCGCAGCAAGCAGGCCGACCTGCCGTGCCGCAAGCACGGCAACCCGCCGCAGTGAGCGCGCCGGAGGGCACGGAGGCCACGGCGGGCACGGAGACCACGGCGGGCACGGAGGCCACGGCGGCCACGGACGGCGCCCTGGTCATCAGGCTCGTGAAGGGGCAGGCGAGCCCCGCCGAGCTCGCCGCCCTCACCACCGTGCTGCTCGCCCGCGCGGCCGCCCTGGCCGCGGTGGACCCCTGCCCGCTGGAGCCCCGCCCGGTGGCCGGCTGGCGCCGCCCGGAACGCCTCGCGACGCACCGCGACCCCCGCGGCTGGCGCGTCACCGGCGGCCGGGCGGCGTGACCGGCCCGGCTGAGCGGGGCCGGCGAAGCCCGCTCCGGTTCCGGCAGCGCCCCCGAAGGGGCGCTGGGGGTACCCCCCAGCCGAAGGCTGGGGGAGGAACTGCGCGACCAGCCACGACGGCGCCGCGGCCGACCGACGGCATATCGCGGCACGTCCGCTGAGCACCCGGCCCTCTCGACCGCGTCCCCGACCGCATCCCGACCGACCCCCGACCGAATCGGAGTTCCGGACCCCATGACCTCCCCGTCCCTCGACCGCGCCGACACGGTCTCCGCACTGCGCTCCGAACTCGACGCCCTGCGCGCCGAGTTCGGGGCCCTCGCCGACCGTGCGGCGGTCGCCGAGCTGATCGACCGCTACATCACCCTGCTCGACACCCAGGACGACCACGGCTTCGACCCGGCCTGGCCGGCCGCGGTCTTCACCCCGGACTGCCGCCTGGAGTTCCCGGTCGGCACCGTCGAGGGCCGCGACCGGGCCGCCGCCTTCCACCACGACCGCAAGTCCCGCTTCGCCCGCACCCACCACCTGGCCGCCAACTACGGCATCAGGGTGTCGGGGGACAGCGCCCGGATCCGCGTCCACCTCATCGCGTCCCACGTGCACCACGAGGCCGGCCCGGACCCGGACGGCCGCTTCGACATCGGCGGCTACAGCGAGGGGGAGGCGGTCCGCACCCCGGACGGCTGGCGGCTGCACCGCTGGCGGTTCCGGCTGATGTGGTCCGACGGCGCCGGCCCGCGCCCCGGCCCCGACCCCGACGAACTGCGCAGTTCCCAGCCACGACCACGCCAGACGAAAGGACGATGACCGTGTCAGGCACACCGACCACCGCGCTGAACCTGGGCGCCCTGCGCGAGACCGCCGGCGACGACCGCCGGCGCGCGTTCGAGGCGTTCCTCTGCCGGAACCTCGCCCAGCACCTGGACATCCCCCCGGCCCACCGCATCGCCCGCAACCGCCCCCTCTACACCCAGGGCATCGACTCCCTCACGGCGCTGACCCTCCAGCGCACCCTGGAGTCGGCCCTGAACATCCCGGTACCGGCCCACCACCTGCTGCGTGAACAGTCGGTGGGCGAACTGGCCGCGACCCTGAGCGAACTGGTCGACCGGACCTGAGCCCCGGCGCGACGCCACCGGTGGGACGACGAGCACGGCCACCGGTGGCCTCCGGCACGCGAACCTTGTGACAACGTTGTCAAAGCGAGATGCGGGCCCCTGTTCAAGGTCCGCACCGGGGGGCCCGTGTCAGAATGAGGGCGCCCGCCGTTCGTCCGGTCTTCATCGAGGTTGTCCGTGTCCCAGCCCGTCGGCCGAGTGCCGCAGCGTAGCAACGCACGGTCCAACCGGGCGCGGATCCTGGCCACCGCCCGCCAGGAACTCGGCCGGAACCCCGACATCACCCTGGAGGAGCTGGCTCGCGCCTCAGGTGTCGTACGGCGCACGCTCTTCGGGCACTTCCCGGGGCGGGCCGCGCTGCTGGAGGCCCTGGCCGAGGAGGCCGCCGAGACGTTCCAGGCCGCCGTGGCGCGGGGGGCGGAGCCTGCGGAGCCGGCCGACCGGGCCCTCGCGCGCTTCTCCCTGTCGCTGTGGCCGGTGGGCGACCGCTACCGGATGCTGCTGGCTCTCGCGCACCGGGACCTGGGCGCGGAGCGTGTCACCGAGGTCCTCGAACCGGCCCGGGTCCGGGCCACGGCCATCGTGGAGCGCGGGCAGCGGGACGGTGTCTTCCACCCCCACCTGCCGCCCGCGGTGCTCAGTGCCGCCCTGGAGGGCATGACGATCGCCCTGCTGGAAGAGGTCAACAGCGGGGCGTTCGAGGACGACGGCGCCCGCACGGCCGTCGCCACGCTCATCGCGGCCGGGGTCCCGGAGAAGCAGGCGCACACCGTGGTCGACGAGGTCGCCGCCGAGGTCGCCGCCGGGGCCGCGCCGGAGAACCCCACCGGGACCTGAACCGGGCGGCCCCTGGGCTCTCCCTCTCTCCGCGGCGCGCGGACTCCCGGCGGCGCGCGGACTCCCGGCGGTGTGCGGGCTCCGGGCGGTCGCCGGGCGTCGTCGGTCGTCGGCGGAGCTGTCAGCCGATGTCGGGCAGTGGGCGCCGGGCCACCTCGTGGGCGTCGTCCGGCGGTACGCCCAGCATGCGCAGGGCCATCTCGGCGAGGTTCGCCGCGGCCTCGTCGCCGTCCACCTCGGGGCGGGCGAACCTCAGCTCCACCAGGGACAGCAGGCTGCCGCCGAGGGCGCACAGGGCCACGGTCGGGTCGACGGCGGTGAAGCGGCCGGAGGCCATGCCCACCTGGACGTCCCGCAGCGCCCGCCTGGTCAGGCCGTTCTCGCTGTGGATGTGGCCGAGGCCGCGGCGGCGCAGGACCTGCATCAGCTCCGGGTGCGAGTCCGCCATCCGGGCGCTGAGCCGGAAACCCGCCGCGACCAGCTCCGCCGGGTCGTCGATCCCGGTCAGCCGCTCGTCGAAGGCCTGGCCGAACTCCTCCAGGGCGTCCACCACGGCCGCCTCGAACAGCGCCTGCTTGGACTCGAAGTGGTTGTAGAACGAGCCGAAGCCGACGTCGGCCTGCTCGGCGATGGCCTGGATGCTGGCGCTGGTGTCGCCGGTCTCGGCGAGGATCCGCCGGGCCGCGCGCACGAGCGCCTGACGGGTCTCGGCGCGGCGTCGCTCGAACCGGTTGCCGGGCGGGGCTGACGTAGACATGTGCCGAGTCTAGCCGCGGCGCCGATGGCGGCCGCAGTTCTGATGGATTCATCAGTTAACTTGGGGCGACATCTTGACGATGGAAATCTCATGATTGATGATTTCCTCATTACGGCGATGTTGCTCGGAGGGCACCATGTCTGAAACCGTCAGGACGGCCCATCAGGACCTCCACAGCGAGCGGGGCGCCCTGCGCGGCGAGCATCCGGGCCGGGCCCGGAACCCCGTGATCAAGGTGGCGGACCTGGCCTGGCTGGAATTCGAGAAGCCCGACCTGGACCGGGCCGAGGTCTTCGCCCGTGACTTCGGGTTCGGCATCGCCGCCCGCACGGAGGGCGAGCTGTGGCTGCGCGGCACCTTCGCCGGCTCGCCGTGCATGGTGATCCGCAAGGGCCGCACCAGCCGCTTCATCGGCCCGGCCTTCCGGGCGGCCGAGCGGGCCGACCTGGACCGGCTGGCCGGGGCGACGGCGACGGCCGTACGGGACGCGGACGTGCCCGGCGGCGGCCGGGCGGTCGACCTGCTCGACCCGTCCGGCTTCCCGGTGCGGGTCGTGCACTGCGCCGAGCGGCTGCCGGCGCTCCCCGAGCAGCGGCCGCTGCTCCTCAACTCCGGCACCGACCACCGTCGCAGGAACGCCGCCCAGCGCCCGCCCCGCGAGCCGTCCCGTATCCAGCGGCTCGGCCATGTGGTGCTGGAGACCCGGGTGTTCCGCCGGGCCCTGGACTGGTACCTGGACACCCTCGGCATGATCGTGTCCGACTTCCTGTTCCTGGACGGACAGCGCGACCGTGGCCCGGCCATGGCGTTCGTCCGCTGCGACCTGGGCGGCACCCCGGCCGACCACCACACCCTCGCCATGCACCTGGGTCCCGGCACCGGGTACGTCCACTCCGCCTACCAGGTGACCGACCTGGACTCGATCGCGGCCGGCGGCGAGTACCTCAAGGAGCGCGGCTACCAACGCAGCTGGGGTATCGGCCGGCACATCCAGGGCAGCCAGCTCTTCGACTACTGGCGCGACCCGGACCGCTTCATGCTGGAGCACTTCGCCGACGGCGACCTCTTCTGCGGCGACGTCGAACCCGGCTGGGCCCCGATGTCCACGAGCGGCCTCGCCCAGTGGGGTCCGCCCGCCACCCGCGACTTCCTCGGCGCGAGTCCGTCCCCGCGGCGGGTCCGCGAGGTCGTCCAGGCGCTGCGCGGCGACAACGAGATGGACCCCGCCCGTCTGCTCGGCCTGCTCAAGGCCGCGAATTCCTGAGCCCCTTCACAGAGAGCCACCTCATGAGCACCAACGTCCTGCGCACCGCCGACGGCTGGTGGGCCGTCCGCGGCGACCGCGCCGTCCCTGTCCACACCAAGGCCGCCACCACCGCCGAGCTGATCGCCGACCGCGCCGCCGTACGGGAGGCGGCCGCCTCGGGGGAGCCGGGCACACCACTCGCCGACCTGGCCGTGCTCTCGCCGGTCACCACCCCCTGCCGGGTGGTCGCCCAGATGGTCAACTACCGCAGCCACGCCCACGACTCGGGCTTCACCGGGGACATCCCGCCCGCCTTCTTCCGCAAGGCGTCCGGCTCGGTCAGCGGCCCCGGCGCGGCCGTCGTCCGGCCCGCACACGTCGCCCTCCTCGACTACGAGGTCGAACTCGGCCTGGTCATGGGCGCCCCGCTGCCCGTCGGCACCGCGGTCGAGGAGCGGGACCTGCCGTCGTACGTCGCCGGACTCGTCGTCACCAACGACGTCAGCGCCCGGGACGTGCAGCTCACCAGGACGCAGTTCTACGAGAGCAAGTCCTACCCCACCTTCACGCCCACCGGGCCCTACCTCGCCCTCCTGGAGCCCGAGGACTTCGCCCATCTCCTGGACCTGCGGCTGACCTTGCGCGTCAACGGGGAGCTGCGTCAGGACCGCACCCTCACCGACATGATCGTCCGCCCGGCGCGGGCGCTGAGCCTGCTCGCCCGCTTCCAGGCCCTGGACCCGGGCGACCTGCTGCTGACCGGCACCCCGGGCGGCACCGCCCTCAAGGCACCGCCGAAGCCGGTCGAGAAGCTCGGCGCGCTGCTGCCGCCGGCCGTGAAGTGGAAGGTGTTCTTCAGGAGTCAGGCGAGGAACCCGCGCTACCTGCGCACCGGGGACGTGGTCACGGCGACGATCGCGACCCCGGACGGCCGGATCGACCTGGGCGAGCAGCGTACGCCTGTCACCGACGCGTAGGCGCTCCGCTGGGCGTGCCGCCAGGTGCCGGGTGCCGGGTGCCCGTGTGTCGTCTGCGGCGCCGTCGTGGCTGGTCGCGCCCACGCGGCGGTAGCCGCATATCAGATACGGCCCCGCGCCCCTTCGGGGCGCTCAAGACCCCCTGAAAGAGCCGCATATGACCCTTGAGCCGTTCTCGGTCGATCCACCCGTAGTGATCATCGGCGCCGGGCCGGTGGGTGTGACCGCCGCCCTGCTGCTCGCCCGGCGCGGAGTCCGCAGTGTCGTCCTGGAACGCCACCGGGACGTCTACCCGCTCCCGCGCGCCCTCGTCGTCGACGACGAGGTGCGCCGGATCCTCCAGGCCGCGGGCGTGGGAGAGGAGTTCGACGCCATCGCCCGCCCGGGCAACGGGCTGCGCCTCCTCGACGCCCGGCACCGGGTGATGGCCGAGTTCCGGCGTGCCGGGCACGGCCCGCACGGCTACCCGCAGACCAGCATGTTCGAGCAGCCCCGGCTGGAGCGGCTGCTCCGCGCCGAACTGGCCCGCCGCCCGGAGTGCGAGCTGCGCGTCGGCGCCGAGGTCACCGAGGTCACCGCGGCCGGCCCGGGCACCACCGGCCCGGTGCGGGTCGCCTACCGCGACGACACCGGCGAGCACGAGCTGCGGGCCGAGGCGGTGCTCGGCTGCGACGGCGCCAACAGCCTCACCCGGCGGGCGATCGGCGGCGTCTGGGAGGACCTGCGGTTCGAGGAGAGCTGGACCGTCGTCGACGTCCGCACCCCGGCCGCCGTCCGCTCCTGGGGCGGGGTCGACCAGGTCTGCGACCCGGACCGGCCGGCGACCTTCATGCGCGTCGCCGAGGACCGCTACCGCTGGGAGTTCCGGCTCGGCGAGGGGGAGCACCGGCCGCTGCGCGAGCTGGTCGCGCCGTGGCTGCCGCTGTCGTACGACGGGGAGTTCGAGGTCGTCCGCGAGACGCGGTACACGTTCCGGGCGCGGGTCGCCGACCGGTGGCGCGGCGGCCGGGTCTTCCTCCTCGGTGACGCCGCCCACCTCACCCCGCCGTTCATCGGCCAGGGGCTGTGCGCGGGGCTCCGGGACGCGCACAACCTCAGCTGGAAGCTCGCCCGGGTGCTCCGGGAGGGCGGCGACGAGCGGCTGCTGGACACCTACGAGAGCGAGCGCCGACCGCACGCCCGGCACGTGATCCGGCTTGCCGTGGCGCTCGGCTGGGCCATGACCGGCGGCCAGGACGGCGCCGCCCCGCTGCGCCGCAGGCTGCTGGCCGCCGCCTGCCGAGTCCCCGGCCTGACCGCGGCGGCCGGCCGCGACCTCAGCCCCGCCCTGGCCCCCGGCCCCCTCGTCCGGCGCGGCCCCCGCCGCGGCCTCGCCGGCACCCACTGCCCGCAGCCCTGGGTACGCGCCGACGGCCGCCACAGCCGCCATGTCCGCCTCGACGAGGTGCTCGGCGACGGCTTCACCGTCCTGACCGCCGCCGGTCCCGCGCCCTCGCTGACCGCGCTCGCCCACGGACTCGGCGTCCGTGCCGTCCCGGTGACCGCCCTCCACGACGACGGCACGCTCGCCGCCTGGCTGCGCGCCGGCCGGGCGGACGCCGTCCTGCTGCGGCCGGACCGGGTCGTCCTGGACGTCGTCCCGGCCGGCGGGCGCACCTTCACGGACACCGCCGCCTGGGCGTCCCTGCTGCACACCGTGCGCAGCCCCCACCCCGTCGAGACCAGCCTGCCGAGGAGCACCACCACACCATGAACGGTCCGGACCCCTGTCCCAGCTCCGCCCCCTTCACCACCCCCGACCCGCAGGCCGTGGCGGCGAGCCGCATCGCGGACTTCGCCCGCCGCGCCGGGCGGGACGGCACCGACTACGCCGCCCTGCACCACTGGTCGGTCACCGACCTGGAGGAATTCTGGGCCGCGGTGTGGGAGTACTTCGGCATCGACGCGGCCACCCCGTACGAGCAGGTGCTCGACGGGGAACGGATGCCGGGCGCCCGCTGGTTCACCGGGGCCACCCTCAACTACGCCCACCACGCGCTGCGCCACCTCCCGGCCGACCGGCCCGCGGTCATCGCCCTCGACGAGACCGGCTCCGGGTACGGGGTGACCGGGGACCGGCTGCGCGCCCAGGTCGCCTCCGTCGCCGCCACCCTGCGCGACCTGGGTGTGGCACCGGGCGACCGGGTCGTCGGCTACCTCCCCAACACCCCGCACGCGATCGTCGCGTTCCTCGCCGCCGCCAGCCTCGGCGCCGTGTGGTCGGTGTGCGGGCAGGACTACGCGCCGCGGGCCGCCGCCGCCCGGTTCGGCCAGCTCGAACCCGTCGTGCTGATCGCCGCCGACGGCTACCTCTTCAACGGCGCGACCCACGACCGGCGCGACGCCGTCCTCGAACTCGCCGCCGCCCTGCCGACGTTGAAGGCCACCCTGCTGGTGGACCACGTGGGCCTGCCGTGGCCCGCCCGGCCGTACCCCTCGCTGGTGGTCCCCTGGGAGGACGCGGCCACCCGCACCGAGGAACTCAGCTGTGTGCCGGTCCCGTTCGACCACCCGCTGTGGGTCGTCTTCTCCTCGGGTACGACGGGGCTGCCCAAGGGCATCGTGCACGGCCACGGCGGAGTCCTGCTCGAACACCTCAAGACCCTCGGCCTGCACTCCGACCTCGGCCCCGGCGACCGGCTCCTCTGGTACACCACCACCCACTGGATGATGTGGAACCTGGTCGTCTCGACCCTGCTCACCGGCGCCACGACCTGCACCTACGACGGCAGCCCGGCGCCCTTCGCCAAGCCGGACACGCTGTGGGAGCTGGCCGCCCGGCACCGGGTGACCGTCTTCGGCACCAGCCCCCAGTACCTGCTGGGCATGGCCAAGTTCGGCATCGACCCGTCCGTGCACGACCTCTCGGCGGTCCGCGTGGTCGGCTGCACCGGCTCCGCCCTGCCCGCCTCCGCCTACCCCTGGGTCCGCGACCACGTCGGAGAGCGGGTCCTGCTGGCCTCCATCAGCGGCGGCACGGACGTGGTCTCCGGCTTCGCGGGCAGCGCGCCCAGCACCCCGGTGTGGGCCGGTGAGCTGTCGGCACCGCACCTGGGGGTGGCGCTGGCCGCGTACGACGCCGAGGGCTTCCCGGTGACCGGCCGGGTCGGCGAACTCGTCGTCACCCGGCCCATGCCGTCGATGCCGCTGTACTTCTGGAACGACCCGGACGGCACCCGCTACCACGACGCCTACTTCTCGGTGTACGAGGGCGTGTGGCGGCACGGCGACTGGATCACGGTCACCGGACACGGCTCGGTGATCGTGCACGGCCGCTCCGACTCCACGCTCAACCGGAACGGCGTACGCCTGGGCAGCGCCGACATCCACGACGTCGTCGAACGCCTGCCGGAGATCGCCGAGGCCCTGGTCATCGGCGTCGAGGAGCCCGACGGCGGCTACTGGATGCCCCTGTTCGTGGTCCTCGCGGCCGGGGCGGCCCTGGACGACACCCTCCGCGACCGGATCCGCGCCGCCGTCCGCGCCGGCGTCTCACCCCGGCACGTCCCCGACGAGATCCTCGAAGTGCCGGGCATCCCGCACACCCGTACCGGCAAGAAACTGGAGGTCCCGGTCAAACGCCTGCTCCAGGGCGCCCCGATGACGGACGCCGCCGACCCGTCCGCCGTGGACGCGCCGGACCTCCTCGGCCACTACGCCCGGCTCGGCGCCGCACGCCGGAACCGGTCCGCGTGAGCGCCCACCCGGCGAGCTCCCCGGGCTCCGGGGAGACCCGGAGCCCGCCCGGACGGCCGCCGAGCGCGTCGCCGGGCACGGTGCCGGCGTGCCGACCGGTCCGGCGGGGTCAGAGGGCCCGGCCGCTCCACGGGCTCCGGAGCGGTGCGTGCGTGGTCGCGTGGCCGGCGGGACTACGCGGTTCACGGGATGCGGTGCCGTCGGGCGCGGAAGAAAGCTGGGCGTGTGCTGTCCGGGTACCTGGAGAGCTCCGACGCCTGGCAACCGCTCGTCCTCTCTTCCGCGGCCCGGGGAGCGCACTCGGGCACCGGACGACGAGCGTGGGAGTTGAGTGGTCTTGGGTCGTAGCACACCGCTGCGGGGTCGTTCCGACCAGCTGTCGCTGGGGCTCGCCGTATTACGCCGTACGGTGCGGTCCGGTCAGAGCGGCATAGTTCTCGTCACCGGCGAGCCCGGGATGGGCAAGAGCGCGCTGCTGGACGCCCTGACCTGCGAGGCCGCGCCGCTCGGCTTCGTGATCGGGCGGAGTTCGGTGGACGAGATAGCGCGGACCACGCCCGGCGCGCCCCTGCTGATGGCGCTCAGGTCGGGGCCGCTGGCCTCGGCGGGGGCCGGCGCCGGGGAGATCGCCGAGCTCGACGGGCTGTCGGCGCGGCCCCTCACCTTCATGGACCGGATCGGCGAGATCCTGGAGCGCGCCGCGGCGGACACCCCCGTCCTGATCGCCGTGGACGACGTCCAGTGGGCCGACCAGCTCAGCCGCACGGCGCTGTCCGCGCTGCCCGGCTGGCTCGCGGGGCATCCGCTGGTGTGGGTGTTCACCAGCAGGGACGCCGACTGCCCGGTCTTCAGTGACCTGACGGCCCGCACCACCCCCTCGACACCCGTCACCGTCGTCCCGCTGGCGGCCCTCGGCCGGGACGACGTCCTGCAGATCGCCCGGGACCGGCTCGGCAGCCCGCCCTCGGAGCCGGTCCGCCGGATGCTCGACGGCGTCGGCGGCAGTCCCTTCCTGGCGGTCCAGCTCCTCGAAGGGCTGCTGCGGGCCGCCGCGCGCGGTGAGCCCGCCGACCGCGTCCCCGACGAGTTCATCGCGGGCGTCCGCCGGTCGCTGGCCGGCCTCGACCCGGCCGCCGCCGACGTGGTGCGGATGGCCTCGGTGCTGGGCCGGACGTTCGCCGTGGACGAGATGGCCGAACTCCTCGCCCCCCGGCACGACCACGCGTCGGTCGCCACCTGTGTGGAGGCGGCCCTCGCCTCCGGACTGCTCGGCACCGTCGGGCACCGCATCGGCTTCCGCCACGACCTGGTCCGCGAGACCGTCTACGGCGCCCTCTCCGACGGCGCCCGGCGCCGCTTCCACCGCGGCTGCGCCGCGTTCCTGATCGACGGCGGCCACGGCCCCCTGGAGGCCGCCCCGCACGCCCGGCTCAGCGTCACCCCGGACGACGAGGCCTGCGTCCGCATCCTGCGGGACGCCGCCGAGGAAGCCGTACCGGCACTGCCCGAGACCGCCGGGAAGCTGGTCACCGAGGCGTTCCGGCTGCTGCGGCCGGGCAGCCGGATGTGGCGCGAGACGGGGGAGCACTGCGTGGAAGTGCTGGGCCGGGTGCAGCGTGCGGCCGACGCGGTGCACCTCGCCGAGACGCTGCTGCGGCGCACGAGCGAGCCCGAGGCGACGGCCCGGATCCAGGTGCTGATGTCCCGCGCGCTGTGGCTGACCGGCAACCTCGGCGACTCCGTGGCGCGGATCGGCAGGGTCCTGGCGCTGCCCGGCATCTCACCGGCGCTGCGGGCCAGGCTGGAGGCGGCCCGGGCGCTGGCGCTGACCGGCCACGACGCCACCGCCGCCCGGGCCGTGGCGCCGGCCGCGCTCCAGCAGGCGCGGGCGGTGGACGACCGGGAGGCCATGGTGCTGGCGCTCCAGGCGGTCGGGGAGGTCGGCCGCAACTCCGGGCACCACGTCGACGCCATGGCCGCGTTCCGCGAACTGCGGCAGCTGGAGGGCGTGAACCACGTCGCCGGCGAGATCATCGAACTGCAACTCCTCGACCGCTACGAGGAGTCGGAGGCGCTCATCGCCGCGGCCCTCGCCGACGCCCGGGACGAGGTCGAGGCGGTCCGGCCCTCCCTGCTGTCCGCCCACATGTGGCACGACTTCAACCTCAGCAGGCTGGACGACGCCGAGTCGGGGGCCCGGGCGCTGATCTCCATGAGCCAGGAACTGGGCGGCCATGTATACGAGTTGGACGCCGTCGTGGTGTACGCCTCGGTGTGCGCGCTGCGCGGCGAATGGGAGCGGGCCAAGCGTCTCGTCGCGGACCGGGAGAGCCGGAGCACGGCCGACGACGGCATCCGCAAGCCCAGCCTCCGGCTGATGCGCGGCTGGTTCGCCGCGGCCGAGGGGCGGCCCGCGGACGCCGTGGACATCCTGGCCCCGGTCCTGTACACCGCCCGCGAGTCGAGGACCTGCTGGCCCTGGTGGCCCGGCTGGACGCGGCTGCTGCTGGCGATCGGCACGGCCGCGGGCGACGAGCGCTTCGCCAAGGAGGCGGTCACCCTCGCCGAGGAGGGTGCCGCCCGCAATCCGGGCATCGCCAGCTACGAGGGGATCGCCTACCAGACCCAGGGCCTGGCCCGGCAGGACCTCACCCTGCTGGAACGGGCCGCCGACACGCTCGGCCGCAGCCCCCGCCCCGAACTCCAGGCCGGCGGGGCCGCCGACTACGGGAAGCTGCTCGCGGCCCGGGGCCGGCGCGCGGAGGCCGCCGTCCACTTCGACCGGGCCTGGGCCATCTACGACCGGATGGGCGCCCGCCCGGCACAGGACTCGCTGCACCGCGCGGCCCGCAAGGCGGGCATCCGGCGCCCCGAGTGGTCCGCCGGGGCCGGGAACGCCCGCCCGACCCACGGCTGGGCCGCCCTCACCGACGCCGAGACCAGGGTCGCGGCCCTCATCAGCGCCGGCCACACCAACCGGTCGGCGGCCGCCGAACTCGGTGTCTCGCCCAACACCGTGGGCACCCACCTGCGCTCGGTGTTCACCAAGCTCGACGTCAACTCCCGCGTCCAGCTGGTCAACGCCCACCGCAACCGCACGGACGAGACGTTCGGGATCCGGTAGCGAGCCGGGTCCGCGCGCGAGGAGTCCCGGATCCGTGCGACCGCGGATCCGGTCACCCCGCTGGAGGGAATCTGCCGGGCGGCCGTCGGCCCGGGTGCCGCGGGCCGGCCGCCGGGCAGCGGGTCCGGCGCTCTTCGCGGTGCCCCGGCGGTGTCCACGGTGGCCTGTTCGGTCGCCTCGTCCCCGTCGGCCGAGGGCCGGGCGCTCACATTTCGAGCCACGGGTGTTCGGGATGCCCGGCCACGAGCGCGGCGCCTCGGCGAAACGCGGCGCTGACCTGCGAAGATGTTCAAACAGGTGCGAACCGCGGGTGGCGCCCCCGGCAGGACTCGAACCTGCGGCCAAGCGCTTAGAAGGCGCCTGCTCTATCCACTGAGCTACGGGGGCCGGCTGTGCTGGCCTCGTACGTACTGCCCTGGTGGGGGCGGGTCCGTGACGTTGCCGGGGACAAGGATAGAACTCCCCGATCCCTCTCCCTGCTGCTTCGCCTCCGTGGCTCGATGTGGAGGTTCAGTGAAGCGGTCCTGATAATCGCAGGCAGGTACGAATCGTGCACCGCTTTTGGCGCCTGGCGCACCGGGTGTTGTGCACTCGTTATGCCTGGACTGTGCCTCCGTCCCAGTCGCCCCTTCCGCCCGTTGTGTCCTGTCGGCGCGCAGACATATCTATATGCTTCAGAATTCCCCTAAAATTGGGCATTCTTCGCATGTGGTGACCTTGGACGTACGGCCTCAGCTGCTCGACACACTCTCCGCCCTGCGCGACCGTGTCGCTGCCGCACGCTTCCCGCTGCCCCTGGCGGGGGCTCCACGCGCGCGTGCCAACCGCGACGAACTGCTCGCACAGCTCGACGACTATCTGGTGCCCCGCCTCAGAGAGCCCGAAGCGCCACTTCTGGCCGTCGTGGGCGGATCGACGGGCGCCGGCAAGTCGACCCTCGTCAACTCACTCGTGGGCCGCCGGGTCAGCGAGGCGGGCGTGCTGCGGCCGACCACCCGCACGCCGGTCCTGGTCTGCCATCCGCAGGACCACCACTGGTTCAGCGGCATGCGCGTGCTGCCCGACCTCACCCGCGAGTGGGTACCCCATCAGGAACCCCGCGACGACCCCTTCCTCCCCGACGAGAACCGCGCGCGCGTGCTGCGCGTCGAGACCGCCGACAGCATCCCGCGCGGCCTCGCCCTGCTCGACGCCCCCGACATCGACTCCCTGGTCGTCGACAACCGCGTCCTCGCCGCAGAGCTCATCTGCGCCGCCGACGTCTGGGTGATGGTGACCACGGCCGCCCGCTACGCCGACGCCGTCCCCTGGCACCTGCTGCGCGCCGCCAAGGAGTACGGCGCCACCCTGGTGACCGTCCTCGACCGGGTCCCGCACACGGTCGTCTCGGAGGTCTCCCGGCAGTACGGCGCCCTCCTCACCAAGGCCGGACTCGGCGACGTACCCCGGTTCACGGTGCCCGAACTGCCCGAGTCGGCCTGGGGCGGCGGCCTGCTCCCGGCCACCGCGGTCGCCCCGCTGCGCGCCTGGCTCCTCCACCAGGCCCAGGACCCCGGCGCCCGCACCCACACCCTGGCCCGCACCGCCCACGGCCTCCTCGACTCCCTCAAGGCCCGCATGCCCGAACTGGCCGGCGCCGCCGCCGCCCAGTACGCCGCCGCCCTGCGCCTGACCTCCGCCGTCGACACGGCGTACGACAGCGAGCACGCGCGCGTGCGGGGACGCCTCCAGAGCGGAGCCGTCCTCGCGGGCGACGCCCTCAAGCGCTGGCGCGCCTACCCCCTCGACTGCTCCCCCGGTGAACTCCTGGACGCCCTGGTGGAGAGCCTCGCCGCCCTGCTGCTGTGCTCCGTCACCGCCGCCGACGAACGCATCGACGACACCTGGCGCCGCGAGCCGGCCTCCGCCGCTCCCGGACTCACCGACCGGGACCCCTCCCTGGAGAGCGCCGAGCACCGCATCGGGCTCGCCGTACGGCGCTGGCGGCGCGAACTGGAGGAGTACGCCGACGACGAGGTGCGCGAGCTCGACCGCAGCGTCGCACCGGACTCCGAGGTCGTCGCCGCCCTGGTGGCCACCGCGCTGCTCGGCGGACGCCGTACCAAGGCGGCGGGGGAGCGGCTCGCCGAGCGCATCGGCGCCCACGGCGCGCTGCGGCTGCGCGACCGCGCGGGACGGCTGCTCACCGAGCACGTGGACCGCGTCCTGCAGGCCGAACGCGAACGCCGCATCGCCCCGCTCGACGCCCTCGACGTGCACCCCGAACCCCAGGCCGAACTCATCGCCGCCCTGTCCGTCCTGCAGAAGGAGAGGTGACCGGTGACCGCCGTCACTGACCACGACCACACGGATCACATGGAACGCATGGATCACACCAGTGACTACACCGGTGACTACACCAGCGACTTCGAAACCGGCCTGACCGCGGCGGACCCGACACCGGACGCCCAACGTGGCCCGGACGGCGTCCCGCGTCGGGACGCGACCGGGAAGGAGCCCGCGGACACCGCCGAGCGTCCCGAAGTCCGGAAAGCCACCGAGGCGGCCGCACCCGCCGAGGGCGCCGCCGAAACCGAGAACGTGCCGCACGCGCGCGTGCGGGAGCAGCGGGAGCCGGCCGACGACGGCCCGGCCACCGAGGACGGTCCCGCCGCCGACGACGACGTCTGGGACGACGGTCTCATCGCCCGCCGCGTCACCGAGACCGCCAAGGCCGCCGTACCCGTCCTGGAGACCCGCGGTCCCGGCGCCCCACCCCCCGCCCCGCTCGCGTACGACGGCCCGCTGCGCTCCCGCCTCGACGCGCTGCGCGAACTCGTCGGCCTCTCCCGCACCCGCCTCGACAGCACCGCCCTCGCCGAGGCCGGCCGGGTCCTGGACGAGGCGGCCGCCCGGCGCCGGCTCTCCGGCCAGCACACCGTCGTCGCCCTCGCCGGCGCCACCGGCAGCGGCAAGTCCCAGTTGTTCAACGCGCTCGCCGGCGTCGCCATCTCGGAGACCGGGGTACGACGGCCCACCACCGCCGCGCCCATCGCGTGCAGCTGGAGCGACGGCAGCGCGGCCCTCATCGACCGGCTCGGCATCCCCGGCCGGCTGCGCCGCCGCCCCGTGCACAACCCGGAGGCGGACGCACAACTGCGCGGACTGGTCCTGATCGACCTGCCCGACCACGACTCGGCCGCCGTCCAGCACCGCGAACAGGTCGACCGGATCCTGAAACTGGTCGACGCCGTGATCTGGGTCGTCGACCCCGAGAAGTACGCCGACGCGGTCCTCCACGAGCGCTATCTGCGGCCCATGGCCGGCCACGCCGAGGTCATGTTCATCGTCCTCAACCAGACCGACCGGCTGCCCGGCGAGGCCACCGACCAGGTCCTGGACGATCTGCGCCGGCTGCTCGACGACGACGGCATCGCGCTCGGCGAGTACGGCGACCCGGGTGCGACCGTGCTCGCGCTGTCCGCGCTCACCGGCGACGGCATCGGCGAACTGCGCGAGGTGCTCGGCCAGTTCGTGTCCGAGCGGGGCGCGGCGGCCCGCCGGGTCGCCGCCGACGTGGACTCCGCCGCGGCCCGGCTGCGGCCCGTCTACGCCACCGGGCGGCGCGCCGGGCTCAGCGAGGAGGCGCGCGACGAGTTCGCCGCGCGGCTCGCGGACGCGGTAGGCGCCACCGCCGCCGGCGAGGCCGCGGAGCGGGCCTGGCGGCGCAACGCCAACCGGGCCTGCGGCACGCCCTGGCTGCGGCTGTGGCGCTGGCACCACAAGCGCGGCGAGCCGCCCACCGGGCGCCTGCAGCAGGCCCAGCCCGAGGTGGAGGCCACCGCGAGGCAGCGCGTCGAGCAGGCGGTCCGTACGGTCTCCGAGCGGGCCTCGGCCGGGCTGCCGGGGCCCTGGGCGCAGGCGGTGCGCGAGGCGGCCGTACGCGGCTCGCAGGGCCTTCCGGAGGCGCTCGACGAGCTGGCCGCGCGGGCCGGGCTGCCGCCGGGGCGGCCGCCGCGGCCGGGCTGGTGGCCGGTGGCGGTGTTCGCCCAGGCCGCCATGACGCTCCTTCAGGTGGTCGGCGGGCTGTGGCTGGTGGGGCAGATCTCCGGGGTGATGGCGCCCAACCTGGGCGTTCCGGTGCTGCTGATGGTCGCCGGGATCGTCGGCGGACCGCTGGTCGAGTGGGGCTGCCGGATGGCGGCCCGCGGACCGGCCCGCCGCTACGGCCTGGAGGCGGAGCGCCGGCTGCGGGAGGCGGCGGCCGGCTGCGGCCGGGCCCGGGTGCTGGACCCGGTGGCGGCGGAGCTGCTGCGGTACCAGGAGGTGCGGGAGCAGTACGGGAGGGTGACGCAGGCGAACGCCGGAGCGGTGTGATGACGCGGCCGGCGGCCGGAGCGGTGTGACGCGGTCCGGGCGCCGGAGCGACCCGACCCGGAGCGGCCCGACCCGGAGCGGCCCGACCCGGAGCGGTCCGACCCGGAGTGGCCCGACCCGGAGTGGCCCGACCCGGAGTGGCCCGACCCGGAGGGGGCCGGGTCGGGGCAGGCGCCCGGCTCGGGTGAGGCTCGGTCCGAGTGGTGTCCGGTCTGGGTGAGGCTCCGTCCGGCGGAGGCGGGTCACTCGTCCGGGTGGCGGCGTTTTCCACAGGTCTGCGGTGGTCCACAGCGCTCAGCGGGCCCGGGCCGACGGCGGCAGTCTGGTCCCGCGGCGATCGCGACGCACACGGACGCACGAGGACACGCTCGACGAACACGAGCACGAACGCATCCCGTGCACGCGGTCGCCGCGGTGGACACCGCCGTACGGGACGGACCCGTACGCGGATCCGCCCGGCCGCGGCGGCCGGGCGAGGGAGGGGTTCGTGATGAACGAGACGTTGGTCTGCGCGGTGGGCAACGTGGCGACGCAGCCGGTGTACCGGGAGCTGGCGGCGGGACCGTCGGCGCGGTTCCGGCTGGCGGTGACCTCGCGTTACTGGGACCGCGAGAAGAACGCCTGGACGGACGGCCACACCAACTTCTTCACGGTGTGGGCCAACCGGCAGCTCGCCACCAACGCGGCGACCTCGCTGACGGTCGGTGACCCGGTCGTCGTGCAGGGCAGGCTGAAGGTGCGCACCGAGACCCGGGAGGGCCAGCAGCGGGCCTCCGCCGACATCGACGCGGTGGCGATCGGCCATGACCTCGCCCGCGGTACCGCGGCCTTCCGGCGCAGCGGCAAGCCGGAGACGGCGACACCGGCACCACCGCGCCCGGAGCCGAACTGGGAGACACCGGCGGAGCCCCCGGCGGCCGTCGCCGAACCGGAACCGGAACCGCTGGCCGTGACGTGACGTGACGTGAAGTCGGCCCGCACCACGCCCTGTTCGCCACGAACTGCCCGTGTCGCGGCCGACCGACCACTCATTGACGCTTCTTGACGGCTTGTCGGCGGATGCGCTCCGAAGCACCCGTCGAGGCGATCCAGTGGACTTGTCGACAAGCCCTGCTCGCCGACGCCCCCGCGATAACGATTACGGATCGGATCGCTCATCCGACCATCTCATCGGGAAAGGCCGGTCCGGCTGATCCATAGGATGCCGGGCGTGGCCTCTGGGGTCGCTGATTCTGCTGGTGGGACCACCCCCCCCCGCGTCCAACGGGTCCTGCTCGAAGGGGAATTCTGTGCTCGCTGCGTTCTCTGGTTCCTCGGCGCCCCGCGCGTCCGCCAGGCACTACGGCCCGGCCGTGGCCGCGAGAGGCATGGCCCGCCTCGCCGCCGCGGCACTGGTGTCCGGGCTGGTGGCCGCCGCCGCGCTGACCGGCGCCGGCCGGGCCGCCGCCGACGACGGGACCGCCGCGAGCCAGAGCGGGGCGACGGCGACCATGGGCGGCCTGAAGACCTACGGCGAGGCCGTGGTCCACGGTGACAGCGGCGACGAGCAGGTGGCCGCGGGCCTGTTCGAGATGTCCGTGGACGGCGGCGGCATGCTCCAGACGTACTGCGTCGACCTCCACAACCCCACCCAGCGGGACGCCAAGTACCACGAGACGGCGTGGAGCGGCACCTCGCTCGGCGCCAACAGGAACGCCGGCAACATCCGCTGGATCCTGCAGAACTCCTACCCGCAGGTCAACGACCTCGCCGCGCTGGCCCGCAAGGCAGGCGTCGGCAGCCTGAGCGAACAGGACGCGGCGGCCGGCACCCAGGTGGCGATCTGGCGCTACTCGGACGGCGCGGACGTCGACGCCGTCGACCCGCAGGCCGAGAAGCTCGCCGACTACCTGGAGAAGAACGCCCGCGGCCAGAACGAGCCGCAGGCCTCGCTGACCCTCTCGCCGCCGGCCGTCTCCGGCCGCCCGGGCGGCCTGCTCGGCCCGGTGACGGTCCACACCAACGCGGGCACGGTCACCGTGATCCCGCCGTCCGACGCGGCCCTGAGCGGCGTACGGATCACTGACAAGGCCGGCAAGCCGGTCACCACCGCGCAGAACGGCAGCGAGCTGTACTTCAGGGTTCCCGACGACGCTGCCGACGGCTCCGCCGAGTTGGCCGTCCAGGCGTCGACGACGGTCCCCGTCGGCCGGGCCTTCACCTCCGAGAGCCGCAGCCAGACGCAGATCCTGGCGGGCTCCAGCGAGTCGACGGTCACCGCGACCGCCAACGCGACCTGGGCGGACCAGGGCGCGATACCGGCGCTGTCGGCCGAGAAGGACTGCGCCCGCGGCGGCGTGGACATCACCGCGGCCAACACCGGCGACAAGCCGTTCACCTTCGAGCTGGTGAGCACCGAGTACAGCATCCCCGCCCACACCTCCCGGACGGTGACCATCCCGCTCCAGGAAGACCAGTCCTACGACTTCACGATCACCGGCGCGAACGGCCTCGAACGCCGCTTCACCGGTGTCCTCGACTGCAAGACCCAGGGCACCGACGCCGGCCTCGCCACCCAGACCCTCAGCGAGCCCAGCCCCGCCTCGGTCGGCGGTACCGCGTCCGACGTCAACCTCGCGGCGACCGGCGGCGACTCCGCGACCGGCGTGATCGCGGGCGTGGCCATCGGCCTGGTGGTGATCGGCGGTGCGGTCCTGGTGATCCTGCGCCAGCGGGAGAGCCGGCAGACCGACTGAGTCCAGGACGAGCGGCCGGCCCGCCGGGCACTATGACGTCATGACCAACTCACCCGGCGCGTCGCCGTCCTCGGACTCCGTCCTGTCCCTGTGGTCGCACGACTCGGTGCTGTCGATCGGCTCGGTGGGCTCCGTGCTCTCCATCGGGTCGGTCGGCTCGGCCCTCTCCGTCGGCTCGATCGGCAGCGCCCTCTCGGCGGGCTCGATCGGCTCGGCGCTCTCCCTCGTCTCGGCCGGCTCCTGGCTGAGCACGGGCTCCGTCCTCTCGGCCAACTCCCGCTGGTCGACGCTCTCCTGGCGCTCGGACCGCACCTTCCGCACCGCCGGCGCGGTGGTGGCGGTGGCGGCAACCGCCCTCCTCCTCCACAGAGCCCGGCGCTAGCCGGACCCTTCTCCGTCCCGGCCACCGTCGAGGACGAGGAGCGGTTTGGCGCCGTGAGCGGGTGCTTCGGCGAACGAGACGGCTTCGGCGAAGCGTTCGAGCGGGAACGGCCGGCCCTGGGGGATGCTCAGCACTCCGTCGGTGACGAGGGTGCGCACCTCATACAGCGCGTCCAGCACATCCGCGGGCGAGGCGGCACCGAACCAGCGGTTCAGCCAGAAGCCGCGGACCACCTTGGTCTCGTAGATGAGCGAGCGCGCCGACAGCGGGACCGTCAGCGCCGCCGGGTCGGTCTGCCGATGGGTGGAGAGCGCGCCGTAGACCACGGTCTCTCCCCCCGGAGCCAGCGCCTGGGACACCTGGGCACCCAGGTGCCCCGCGACACAGTCGACGGCCTTGCGCACGCCGGCCGGTCCCGCGATCTCGGCCACCCGCCGCACCAGGTCCTCGTCCTCGGTGCAGATGACCTCGTCGCCGCCGAGCGCCCTGATCTCCTCGACGGCACCGCGCCGCCGCACCACGTTGATCGTGCGAATACCCAGGTGCCCGGCCAGCTGAATGACGAGCCGGCCGACGGTGGAACCCGCCGCCGTCTGCAACAGCCATTCCCCCGGCTGTACATGGAGTTCGCGATTCACCAGGAGCAGCGCGGTCAGCGGGTTGACGGCGAGTTGACAGGCGCTGGAATCACTCAGCCGGCCGGGAACCGGCAGCAGCCTGTGCGTGTCGGCGACCAGGTATTCCTGCCAGGTGCCGGTCACAGGCGGCCCGGGTACGGCCGGGACGGCAGCCACCACCACACGCTCGCCGATCCGCAGTCCCTCGGTGCCCGGCCCCAGGGCCTCGATGAGACCCACGCACTCCATGTACCCCCCGACAGCGGGAAACCCGGGGGAGAAGCCGTAGCGGCCACGCAACACGTGCAGGTCACTGGCGTGAACCGGAGCCGCCTGCACACGGATCAACGCCTGGCCGGCTCCTGCGGTGGGAACAGGCCGGGATTCCAGCCGCAGCACCTCGTTCGGCTCGCCGACCTCTCCGGCTACGAGCGCGCGCATGGATCGCGCCATGAGTGACCTTCCGTCTCCCCGCATCCGACGAACTCGGCGCGTGTTCCGGGCACCCCTCCCAGCCTGCGCTCCTCCCCGATTGCTGTCATGTCGAAAGGAGCCGGGCCGGACACCACTGTCCGGCGGCCCCGTCCTCACATCCCGGCCATGCCGCCACCGGTGAGGCCCGGAGCCAGCGCCGGGACCCAGAAGACGGCACCGGCCAGGGCGATCGAGGCGATCCCGACGGCGCGGGCGACCAGGCGGCCGGCCGGAGCCAGCTTCTCGGCGGTGATCACGGCGGTCAGGACCACCATGGCCCAGAGGTTCATCACACCGAACGCCGCCAGCAGCACCATCAGCGACCAGCAGCAGCCCAGGCAGAAGGCCCCGTGGTGGGCTCCGGCACGCAGGTCGCGCGAGGGCCCCGGGTACGAGGCGTAGCGCAGCATCAGCCCGACCGGCGAGCGGCACCTCGCCAGGCAGCGGTCCTTGAGCGGCGTGAGCTGGTAGACGCCGTTGGCCGCGAACACGGCCGCGGCCACCGCGGTCCCCGCCACGGCCGGGAGGCTCGCCGCGCGGCCCAGGCCGGCGGCCAGCCCGTACGCGGGCAGCCCGGCCGCGGCCCAGACAAGCAGGTAGGCGACCGTGAAGACGACCATGCGAGGTGCCCGGTGCACGGTGATGGTGCGTGCGTACAGCGCGCCGACGGGCGCCGTGGCGGGCAGCATCATCGCAGCCATCATCAGCGTCCACACGGCCAGGAACGAGGGCAGGCCCAGGCCCATGGTGCCCGGCATCGCCCGCATGCCGCCCCAGCGCGTCACCACCCAGACCCAGGCGGCGGCCGCCGCGACCAGCAGCAGTCCGGCGGGACCCGCCCTGCGGCGGACGGCGACCGGCCGACCGGTCACGCGGACCACGTGAAGGGCGCCGAGTGCCCGTTGCCGCCGGAGAAGTCCCAGGACCGGCCGTACACGCCGCCGCCCGTCGCCCGGGTGGACCGGGCAATGGTCAGCGTGCTGTTCACCGGGTGGAAGATGCCGGCCAGGCTCATGACCGGACCGTCCTCACCGAACTGCGGGGCGACCTGGTCCTCGATCTCGATGTCGATGGCGTCGCCCACCCGTGCGCTGTGGCGGCGGCCGTCGTCGCGGTAGTCGATGGGAACGCGCTCCACGCCGAGGACCTCGCCGATGAGCGGAGTGAGCGCCGCCATCGGCCCGCCGGCCCGGCCGGAGAAGACCTTGCCCAGCGCCTCCGCCTGGTCGTCGTCGGCCGAAGCGTCCAGGTACAGCGCCACCTGCCAGCCGCCTTCGGCCATCACCCGGGGCGCGTCGATGAAGACGGCGACGCTGCGGTCGGACACGTCCACGCCGTCCACGTTCCCGCTGTCCACATGGAACGCGAAGGTCACCTGGCAGCGTTCGTGGTCGGCCGGTGCGGTGAGGCCCGAGGTGGTACAGGGGCACACCACATCGCAGTTGCAGCTCTCCAGATACGTGCCGTTCAGATTCCAGGGCATGGCTCCGCGCCTCCCTCGTCCACGTCCCCCTCGGTAAAGGGAGTGCATCGGGAGGCCCCGTTCCGTCCCGGTGCCACTCCTCTCCAGGCTATTCCCGACGCCCCTCCTCGCGCAGAAGGCACCGGGCCATCTCCTCAGCCCGTGCTCGTCCACGCGTCCGGGCGGGGCGCCAGCACCGCGGAGACCACCGCGCGGGACGAGGCCATGACATCGCTGACGAATCGCAGGCGCCCGATGCCCAGCCGGCGCAGTGCCGGTCCGTGGTCGGCGGCGACGACGAGGGAGACCGCGAGCAGCAGGAGCCGCCACAGGGCCATCACCGGACGGCGCACCGCACGGGGCAGCTCCGCCAGGGAGGCGTGCAGGCGCTCGCAGTGGAACGGGACGTGACGCTCCTCGTCGGACAGGATGCGTCGTGCCACCTCCGAGGTGAGCGCGTCGTCGGTGCCGTCGCGCAGGGCCCGGTAGTAACGCAGCGCCACCACCTCCGCGATCATCAGCACCAGCAGCTCCATGCGCAGGCCCATGAGACGCCGCAGCCGTACGAAGACCGTGTCGCTCCAGTGCCCGGCCAACGTCGGCACGCCTCCCGCGGCCAGCAGCCGGGCCAGCAGACGCGCGTGGTTCTGTTCCTCGGCGATGAAGAGCCGGACCGCCCGACCGTAGTCGGCGTCGCCGGCCTGGTCCGCCTTGCCGACGAGGTTGGCGCCGTCACCGTCCTCACCGATCTGGAAGCGCTGGATGCTCGCCCATATCGCGGGATGCAGCGTCGCGCTCTGCCCCCAGTCCGGATCCCCCTGGGCCCGCCTGCGCTCGCGCTCGTCCTCGAACTGCCTTGTCCACTTGGCGAATCCACCCGTAAGCACCCGGTCTCCCCTCTCCGGGGACACGGCCGCCGTGCCCCTGGAGAGGGACGACGCAGACCGGCACCGAAGCGTTCCGCGGACGGCCGCTTCCCGGCGCGATGTGCGTGTGGGCCGGCCGAGCCGGGCAGGGACCCCTGCGGTGTCACCCGACATCGGCAACCGGCATCAACAACAGTGCAGTGAGGCGATCTTGCTCCTGAAACGCGCACCTGATCGATCGGCGCACTCCTGGCGGACTGTCGTCGGCTGAGGCCCGTGCCACAATCGTGCCGGATTATCGGGGCCTCGCCGGTCCGGAAACACCAGGTCAGTGGCGTGATGTGGTTGTCCCCGTCCAAATCTGTGCCGACGGCCACAGCGAGCGGGGACACGGGTAGGCTCATACTGACCTATGACCAAGCCTGCGGCACCCAAGCGTCACCTGCCCACCAGCCCCTTCAAGGCCCCGATCACCCGGGCTCCCGAGCACTTCGCCATCGGCGACCAGGTCACGCATGACGTGCACGGCCTCGGCCGGGTAGTCGGCATCGAGGACGGAATCGCGGCGCTCGTGGATTTCGGCTCGGCACAGATGCGGATCCTGAGCCCGTACTCCAAAATGACCAAGCTGTAGGTCCCCCCTGTGCCCGATCGCGGCACGCCAGGCCCCTCAGGGACCTGTAACGAAAGGCAGACCTCCCATCGACTCGACGTCGCTGTTCTCCGCCCTGGAAGGGCAACCCCGCAGTTCCACCGCGGTATCGCCGCCTCCGACGACACATCCCTTCCAGGCCCCGGACTTCGGAGAAGACGAGACCTCCTGGTCCGAAGATGCACAGGAGCCCGCCTCGGGCACGCGCGTGGCGCGGTCCAAGGCTGCCTAGCGGCGGCCCGGGAGCGCCGCCGAGCCGCTTCGCCGCCCGGCGGCGCTGCGGCTCGGGCTGCTGGAGCAGACGGCACCCACGACGAAGGCCCCGACCGTCTTGCCCGGTCAGGGGCCATCGATGACCTGCGGTGGGTGTGGGATCCGAACCCACGGTGCCCCGTCCTGGCAACCGGCTCGCAAATCGGCCGGCTCCTGGGCCGTCCGAGGCTCCCCGGGCCACTCGACGGCGACCGGCAGTGACCGACCGGCCACCGCAACCACCGCCGAAACCCCAGGTCACACCCCCCGGACCAAACGGGTTAACACCCCACGCTGGACGTCAGGCAAGATGGGGTGTATCTGCCCACTGCCAGATTTCAAGCTGCCGGACGGTTTCTCTTGGCTGAGTACATCTACACCATGCGCAAGACGCGCAAGGCAATCGGCGACAAGGTCATCCTTGACGACGTCTCGCTGAACTTCCTGCCCGGCGCGAAGATCGGTGTGGTCGGCCCGAACGGTGCGGGTAAGTCGACCATTCTGAAGATCATGGCGGGGCTGGAGCAGCCGTCGAACGGTGACGCCTTCCTGTCGCCCGGGTACACCGTCGGCATCCTCATGCAGGAGCCCAAGCTCAACGAGGACAAGACCGTCCTGGAGAACGTCCAGGAGGGTGTCGCCGAGGTCAAGGGCAAGCTCGACCGGTTCAACGAGATCGCCGAGCTGATGGCGACCGACTACTCCGACGCGCTGCTCGACGAGATGGGCAAGCTGCAGGAGGAGCTCGACCACGCCAACGCCTGGGACCTCGACGCCCAGCTCGAGCAGGCCATGGACGCGCTCGGCTGCCCGCCCGGCGACTGGGCCGTCGTCAACCTCTCCGGTGGTGAGAAGCGCCGTGTCGCGCTCTGCAAGCTGCTGCTGGAGGCCCCCGACCTGCTGCTCCTCGACGAGCCCACCAACCACCTCGACGCCGAGTCGGTGAACTGGCTGGAGCAGCACCTCGCCAAGTACGACGGCACCATCGTGGCCGTGACCCACGACCGGTACTTCCTCGACAACGTCGCCGGCTGGATCTGCGAGGTCGACCGCGGCCGGCTGCACGGCTACGAGGGCAACTACTCCAAGTACCTCGAGACCAAGACCACCCGTCTCAAGGTCGAGGGCCAGAAGGACGCCAAGCGGCAGAAGCGGCTCAAGGAAGAGCTGGAGTGGGTGCGGTCCAACGCCAAGGGGCGTCAGGCCAAGTCCAAGGCCCGTCTCGCGCGCTACGAGGAGATGGCCGCCGAGGCCGACAAGATGCGGAAGCTGGACTTCGAGGAGATCCAGATCCCGCCGGGCCCCCGGCTCGGCAGCATCGTCGTCGAGGTCACCAACCTCTCCAAGGGCTTCGGTGACAAGGTCCTCATCGACGATCTCAGTTTCACGCTGCCGCGCAACGGCATCGTCGGCGTCATCGGCCCGAACGGCGCCGGCAAGACCACCCTCTTCAAGATGATCCAGGGTCTGGAGACCCCGGACTCCGGCGACATCAAGGTCGGCGAGACCGTCAAGATCTCGTACGTCGACCAGAGCCGCGCGAACATCGACCCGAAGAAGACCCTGTGGGCGGTCGTCTCCGACGAGCTCGACTACATCAACGTGGGCCAGGTCGAGATGCCGAGCCGCGCCTACGTCTCCGCCTTCGGGTTCAAGGGCCCGGACCAGCAGAAGCCGGCCGGTGTGCTCTCCGGCGGTGAGCGCAACCGCCTCAACCTGGCACTCACCCTCAAGCAGGGCGGCAACCTGCTGCTCCTCGACGAGCCGACGAACGACCTCGACGTCGAGACCCTGTCCTCCCTGGAGAACGCGCTGCTCGAGTTCCCGGGCGCCGCCGTGGTCGTCTCCCACGACCGGTGGTTCCTCGACCGGGTCGCCACCCACATCCTCGCCTACGAGGGCGAGTCCAAGTGGTTCTGGTTCGAGGGCAACTTCGAGTCGTACGAGAAGAACAAGATCGAGCGGCTCGGACCGGACGCCGCGCGTCCGCACCGTGCCACCTACAAGAAGCTGACCCGGGGCTGATCGAACTTGCGTCATCTCTACCGCTGTCCCCTGCGCTGGTCCGACATGGACGCGTACGGCCATGTCAACAACGCGGTCTTCATCCGCTACCTGGAGGAGGCCCGGATCGACTTCCTGTTCCGCCCGGACAAGGAGTTCAAGCAGGGGTCGGTGGTGGCGCGCCACGAGATCGACTACAAGCGGCAGCTCGTCCACCGGCACCACCCGGTCGACATCGAGCTGTGGATCACCGAGATCAGGGCCGCGTCCTTCACCATCACCTACGAGGTGAAGGACGACGACCTGGTCTACGTACGGGCGTCGACGGTGGTCGTGCCGTTCGACTTCGAGGCGGGCCGGCCGCGCCGGATCACCGCCGAGGAGCGGGACTTCCTGGAGGAGTACCGCGACGACGACAAGGAGGAGGCCGTCGCCGCATGACGGTGCTCCATCTCGCTGACGACGGGGAGGCGGCGGATCTCGCGGCCTTCCTCTCCCGGCTGCTCCGCTACGACCGTTCGGCCGCGGTGCGGCTGCAGGCGGCCGGTACCGCACTCGCCGTCTTCGGACGGCCGCCGTCCTTCGATGTGCTCGCGATCCGCGCGGTGCGGCTCGCCAAGCCGTACGAGGACGGCCTGGACGTCACCCTCGACGTGACCGTGTCGGCGGGGGAGCTGCTGGAGTCGGTCGACGAACAGGCCGCCACGGCCGCCGTGCCGAAGGCGGTGACCGGGCCGCCCTGGGCCGGGGTACTGCCGCCGCGGGGCGGCTGGCGGGCCGAGCCCGGGCTGCCCGCGCCGCAGGCGCTGCGGGCCACGGTCGCCGCCGCGGTCGGTGAGTTCCGGTCCCGTACCGAGGAGTTGGCCCCGGACGGTCGTACCCGGGCCGAACTCGACCGGATCGGGCGGGACATCTGGTCCCGGACGGTCGGCGACACCCGGCTGCCGGTCCGGGCCGTGCACGCGGCGCAGTCGCTGGGCTTCCTGCGGCCGGACGACGAGGCCGAGGCCGTGCTGCTCTCGGCGGGCGCGTGGCTGCGGCTGCGCACGCCGTTCGGGTCGATCGCCGTACGGCGGGCGGGACTCGGGGCACTGGACGTCAGCATCCGCTGAGAACCGCCACCACGACCGGCTCATGGTGGCTCGCGGGCAGCGCGGGAACCGCGACCGGCTGCACACCGGCCACCCGGTGCACCTTCCCGCAGCTGACGACGGCCCTCGACAACGGCGGCGCGGAGCCCGTCATCCACACCGCCGGGGTGAGCAAGGGCCGCGACTTCATGTGGATCGGGGCCGTCGACGGCCTGCGGATCAACCGGACCGTCTTCGACTTCGAACCCGGCGGAGTCAGGGCGCACCGCGCCCCCTGAGCAGCCGCCCGCCGAGGACGGGCGGCGGTCAGTCGGGTGTGTTGACCATCGAGGCGGCCGCGTAGGTGAGGTAGTTCCAGAGCTGTTCGCGGTGTTCCTCGGAGAGGCCGAGCTCGTCCACGGCCACCCGCATGTGCTGCAGCCAGGCGTCGTGGGCCGCCCGGTCCACGGTGAACGGCGCGTGCCGCATCCGCAGCCGCGGGTGGCCCCGGTTGTCGCTGTACGTCGTGGGGCCGCCCCAGTACTGGATCAGGAACAGGGTGAGCCGCTCCTCGGCCGGTCCCAGGTCCTCCTCCGGGTACATCGGCTTGAGGATCGGGTCCCCGGCGACGCCCTCGTAGAAACGGTGGACCAGCCGGCGGAAGGTCTCCTCCCCGCCGACCTGCTCGTAGAAGGTCTTCTCCTGAAGCGTGCCGCGCCGAATCTCTCTCACCCGTACATGGTCTCAGACAGGGGGACCCAGGACTCAAGGCTTAGGACCCGGTACGGACGCACGCGCCTAGGGTGGAGACATGGCCGCCTACGACAGCGGGACCGAGGGGCTCGCCGCCGTGGCCCGGGCCGCGCTGGTGCGGGAGATCGACGCCGAGGGGGTCTGGGCGGCGGAGCCGGTGTGGCGGGAGGCGTTCGCGGAGGTGCCCCGGCATCTGTTCGTGCCCTACTACTACGTCGCCGGGGCGCACGGCTATGAGCGCCGGTGGGGCGAGAGCCCGGATCCGGCGGCCCGGGAACGGTGGGTGCGCGGCGCCTACGAGGACGTACCGCTGGCGACCCGGCTGCGCGACGGCGAGCTGCTCTCCTCCAGCAGCCAGCCCTCGCTGATGGCACGGATGCTGGTCGCCCTGCGGGTGGCCGACGGTGACCGGGTGCTGGAGATCGGCGCCGGCACCGGGTACAACGCCGCACTGCTGGCGCATCGGCTGGGCGACGACGACCTGGTCACCACCGTCGACGTGGAGCCGGAGATCAGCGAGTCCGCGCGGCGGCACCTGGCCGCGGCGGGGTACCGGCCGGCCGTGGTCACGGGGGACGGGGCGCGGGGGGTGCCGGAACGGGCGCCGTACGACCGGATCATCGCGACGTGTGCGCTGCCGAGCGTGCCGTGGGCGTGGGTCGCGCAGTGCCGGGAGGGGGCGCGGATTCTCACGCCGGTGGCCACGGGGTTGCTGGCGCTGACCGTGCGGGGTGGGTGTGCCGAGGGGAGGTTTCTGCCGTCGGGGGCGTTCTTCGTGCCGCTGCGGGGCCTGCCGAGGCCGGGGGCGGTGGCGGGAGATCCGGCTGGGGTGCCGTCCCGGGCTCGTGAGGACGACTCGTTCCAGTTCCTGGCGGAGCTGACCCGGGGGGTGGTCAGTCTCCGGGAGGCGTACGAGGTGTGGGCGCGGGAGGGGATGCCCGGGCGGGAGCGGTTTGGGGTGAGCGTCGAGAAAGACAGGGAGTGGGTGTGGCTGGACGACCGGGAGGGGCCGTGTGTTTGGCCGCTCCCGGTCTGAACGCAGTTCTCCGGCTGCGGGCCGGTGGGGACTGGTCGCGCCCACGCGGCGGTAGCCGCAAATTCAACACAGCCCCGCGCCCCTTACGGGGTGCTACGGCTCAGCCTCGTCGAACAGTGATCGTCGTCCAGGCTCCGACATGCACCCGGTCCCCGTCCCGCAGCGGCACCGGGACGAAGGGCTGGATCGGCTCCTCGCCGCCGTTGACCGTGGTGCCGTTCGTCGAGTTCTGGTCGACGACCGCCCAGCTGCCGTCGGGCTGCTGGACCAGGACAGCGTGCTGGTGCGAGACGCCCGGGTCCTCCGGCGGTACCGACAGGTCGATGTCGGGGGTGTCGCCGGTGGAGTGCCGGCGGCGGCCGATGGTGACCTGGTTGCCGGTGAGCGTGCGCTGCTGCTCCGGGGAGTACGCGGGCAGGTTGAGACCGGCCGCCTCGGGGCCCGAGCGCTGCATCATCGCCATGAAGTACTCGCGGTCCGGGCCGATCGTCGCGATCCAGGTCGCCGGGCCCTGCGGGGCCTGCGGGAAGGCGGGGACGGGCGGGGCCTGGGTGGCGCCGGGCTGCGGGTAGCCGTAGCCGCCCGGACGGGCAGGCGCGCCGGGGCCCGCGGCCGGTCCCGGCGGGGAGATCACCCAGTCGTCGTCACCGCCGCCGAAGGGCGGGCCGCCGGCCGGCGGCCTGGTCTCCTGCGGGAAGCCGGGCGGCGCGAGCGGAGCCGACTGCTGGAACGCTCCGGGAGCGCCACCGGTGGTCGCACCGGGACCGCCGGGCGGCGGCGGAACCGGCGGCCGGGACGGGTCCACGCCGCCGAAAGGCCCGGCGGGGCCGCCGGAGGGGTCGCGGGTGAAGGGTCCGGAGGCCTGGCCGGCACCGGGAGGGGCACCGAACGCGGACGGACCGCCGGCGTTCTGGCCCGGGGCTCCGCCGTACGGTGAGGGCGGCGCCGACGGGCCGCGCTCGCCACCGAAGGGCGGGGGAGAGGACTGGCCGCGGTCACCGCCGCCGAAGGCGGGCGGACCCGACTGGCCGCGGTCGCCGCCGAACGCCGGAGGGCCGGGCTGGCCGCGGTCGCCACCGAAGGCGGGCTGACCGGGCTGTCCGCGGTCGCCGCCGAACCCCGGCTGACCGGGCGGGCCCGACGGGCCGGGCTGGCCGCGATCGCCGCCGAACGCCGACGGGCCGCCGCCGCGCTCGCCCGCGAACGGCGTCGGGCCCGAGGGCTCGCTGCCGAAGGACGGGATCGGCTCGGCCGGACGGTTCACCTGCGAGGGGCGCGAGCCCTGGTACTCGTACGAGTCGCCGCCGAACGTCGGCGGGGCCGGCGGCCGGAAGGTGGGCGCGGCCGGACCGGGACCGCCCGCCGGGGGGCGCGGGGCGGCGGGGGTGTACGAGGTGGCCGTGTTGGTCAGGAAGTTCCAGCGGCACTCCTCGCAGAACGGCGCACCGCCCTCACGGGGCGTACGGCACTGCGGGCACAGCTCCGGCTCGTGCGCGTTCGGCACCGCGGACAGATGGCGGCCACCGCCCATCGGGCCACCGGCCGGGACGCCGGGCGCGGGCGGCGGGAAGCCGTAGCCGCCGGCGGTCGGCGGGGGCGGAGGCGGCGGAGGTACGGCACCGGCCATGCGGTGACCGCACACCTCGCACCAGTCGTCGGAACCCGACTGGTGTCCGTTCGGGCAGGTCGGCATGGCGGGCTTCCCTCTCTGTCAGGTTCGTCCTGAGCCTGTCTGGATGGTCCTGCGTATGGACTGTCTGGTCACTTCTTTACACGAACAGTCTTTGTGGACCTTGTCTCGAGAGTCATCTCGTCGGCCTCCTCGACCTTCGCCTTCAGTCGCACAGTACCTGTCGTGGCGTCGACCACGTCCACCACCTTCGCAAGCAGTTTCGCAGTATCCGCGTTCCCGGAAGCGCTTGCCAACTGAACGGCCCGACCCAGTTTGGCCGTTGCCCCGTCCATATCGCCCGCTTTGCGGAGATCCAGACCTTGCTGGATGGCTTGTGCCAGTTCGGCCTGGCCGGTGTAGTGGGCGACTTGGGGGTTGATGGAGGTCGAGGCGACCATGTCGTCCGTCCACACCGCTCTGATCAGGCCCTGCGCGCCCAGGTTCTGGACACTGCTGTCGGGCTGCGGGACGACCAACGACACGCGTGCGGCGAGCATTTCCCGGCCGAGGCCGGCCGTGGGGACCTCCACGCACACGTGGTAGTCACGGGACTCGTCGCCCCAGGAGCCGGTCGGGTAGTCCCCGGCGCGCGGCCCCGCCTCGGTGCGCCGGTCCGTCAACGCCTCGACCGTGGGCGCCACTTGCTTGACGAACTTGATGGTCGTGCCGACCGGGGTCCACAGCCGCAGCGCGACGTCCGCGACCTCCTTGCCCATCGCCGTCTCCATCATCTGCGTGAAGTCGGCGGCCAGGCCCGTGGGGTCGGCGACTATGTCGGCGGTGCCGAGCAGCGCGGAGGCGATGCCTGTGACTTCTTTCACTTCCCAGTCGGTGCCGACACCACGGGCGTCACAGGTGAACCGTCCGGCGCAGGAGTCCAGGGCGGCCCTGAGGTCCTCCGGCGACTCGTGCTCGTTGCGGCCGTCGGTGAGCAGGATGCCGTGCCGGATGGTGATGTCCGCGGAGGAGAGGAGACGGTCGGCGAGCCGGAGCCAGGTGCCGATCGCCGTGCCGCCGCCCGCGCTGAGCCTGCGCAGTGCCTGCTTGGCCTGCTCGCGCGAGGTGCGGTCGGCCACCGCGAGCCGCCCGCCGCCCGGGTAGACCTCCTTGGCGACGTGCGTGCCGCCGATCACCGCGAAGTGGGTGCCGTCGCGCAGGGTGTCGATCGCGGCCGCGGTGGCGTCCCGGGCGTTGCGCATCTTGGTGGGCGGGTAGTCCATCGAACCCGAGCAGTCGACCATGATCGCCACCCCGGCGGAGGGCCCCTGCCCGGGTGCGTACGAGGCGCCGACCGCGGTCCCGACGGTGCCGCCGCCGGTCGCCGTCACCGTGACGATCGCGTTGACCTCGCGGCCGCCCTCCGGCAGGAACTCGTTCTGGTACACGTCCACCGAGAACTGCGGCACGTTCGACTTCGAGAAATTGGCCATGACTGCTCTGGTCCCCCTCCACCCCACGCGTGGTGGGTGCTGACGGTGTGCGGACCGGTCCCCTCCGGTCCGCGGGTACTTCCCCGTGCGTCTCGCTCCCGTTTGCGGCCGTTTTGCGGCGGCCTCAGGCGGATCCTGCCCCCTGCGGGGGTGCCGGGAACGGCAGCAGCGCCACTGTTACGTTGTCGTGGCCCCCGCCGTCCAGGGCGTGGCCCACCAGTACCCGGGCCGCGTGCAGCGGTCGTACGGCCGCGTCCGCGGGGATGATCTCGGCCATCTCCTCGGCCGTCTCCGCGTAGTTCCACAGGCCGTCGGTGCACACCACCACCACACCGGACCGGTCCGGCTTGAAGGACGCGGTGTGCGGCTCCACCTCGTAGGCGTCCGCGCCGAGCCAGCCGGTGATCGCGTGGGCGCGCTCGTCGGCGTACGCCTCCGCCTCGCTCATCAGGCCCGCGGCGACCATCTGCGCCGCCCAGGAGTCGTCCTCGGTGAGCCGGGCCGCCGGAGCGCCCCGGTCCACCGGCACCCAGTAGACGCGGCTGTCGCCCACCCAGCCGACCACCAGCAGGCCCGAGGCCACGATCGAGGCGACGATCGTGCACGCCGGGGCGTTCTGGTGCGGGGTGTGCTCACGGGCCGAGGGGGGCTCCTCCGCGAGGGCGTTGACGGCCTGGGAGGCGGCGACGATCGCGTCGTGCAGCGCCTGCTGCGGATGGGTGCCCTGCTCCAGCGCGGCCAGCAGCGCCTCGATCGCGGCCCGGGAGGCGGCCATGGATGCCTCGTCGGGACGGGTCGCCGAGGAGACGCCGTCACAGACGACCGCCAGCGAGGCCGGGGTGCCGTCGGGCAGCGTGGTGTGGCCGACGGCGAACGCGTCCTCGTTGCGGTGGTGGCGCAGCCCGCGGTCGCTGACGGCGGCCACCGGGCCCGCCTCCTGCTCCATGTGGTCGCGCTCGCGGGGCTGGGCGTGCCCGCAGTTCTCGCAGTAGCCGTCGTCGTCGACCCGGCCCGCGCGGCAGGCCACGCACACCTTCGGCAGCTCGGTGGTCTCGGCGGCGGAGGCGGCCACCCGCGGGTCCGGCGCCTGCAGCGGGTACTCGTCGGGCTCCGGCGGCCGGTCGAACCGCACCCCGGAGGCCGGCGACACCGGCGCACCGTGCGGGGGCGGCGACGCCGGCGCACCGTGCGGCGACGCGGGCAGCGGCTTGCCGCCCGAGTCGGTGGCGGGCAGGTCGGTCGGCAGATGCGGTGCCGCGGGCGTTCCGGAGCTCTCCGGCTCGGGCGGGGGCCAGTCCACGCCCGAGGATCCCACACCGGCGGCGCCCATGGTGAGGGTCGGGTGGTCCGGCGGCGCGGCGGGCACGGCCGACAGGTCGTACCCGCACGCACCGCAGAACAAGTCACCCGATTCGAGCGGCTCCGCGCAGCTCGGGCACTTCGCCGGTGCGGCCTGCTGGGGCATCTGCGACATCAACTACACCCACGTCCGGGGGCGGTAACGGTTGGCCCGTTCCACCAGGTCGATCCTCTCCTCACCGCCGGTCGCCAGTCTGGCCAGCGTGCGGTACGAGCGTTCCAGGCCGAAGCGGAGGCCCCGCTCGTCCAGACCGCTGCCGAGCAGCACCCGGCCGCCGACGGCGGGCCGGGAGTCCTGGCCCCCGGAGAGTATCCAGTCCAGCGCGCAGCCGAGGACTTCCGCCGACAACTGCTCACGACGGGCCGGATCCAGACCGTACGCGTCCAGCGCCTCGATCTGCCCGGCGGCGGCCGTCAGATCGTCCAGGAACGGCGTGTCGTCGGCCGCCGCGGTCCGGTGCCGCAGCCGCGCCCGTACGGCCGCCACCCGGGCCGCCGTGTAGTGGATCGAGGCCTCCGGCACCGACTCCAGCGTCCGTACCGCACCCCGCCGCTCCCCGGCCGCCAGCTGCACCCGGGCCAGGCCGAAAGCGGAGCTGACGAAGCCCGGGTCGGTCGCCCACACCAGCCGGTAGTACTCGGCCGCGTTGTCCAGCTGGCCGAGCACCTCCGCGCACAGACCGAGCGCCAGCTTCGGCGCGCTCTCGCCGGGGAAGGCGTCGTAGATCGCGTCGAAGGACAGCGCAGCGCCCTCGAAGTCGCCGGTGACCAGGGCGGCCACGCCCCGGTACCAGACCACCCGCCAGTCGTCGGGCTGCTCCTCCTCCAGCTCGCCGAGGCTCGTCAGCGCGGCCTCGAAGTCGCCGTTCTCCAGCCGCGCGCGGATCTGCCGCAGCTCGGTCTCGACCGTCTGCGTCGGGACCGCGGCCAGCGCGCCGAGCAGGCTGACCTCACCCACCAGCGAGGTCGACAGGCCCGCCAGGAAACCGGCGTTCGGGTCGTTCTGGTCGACCAGCGGGACCGGCAGGGCGAGCGCGGCGGCCGGGGTGGCGATCGGCCTGACCAGGGCCGGGTCGGCCGGGTCCGGGGCCGCTCCCGACGGGTCCAGCGCGAGCGTTCTGGAGGCCACCGCCCGCGCCCCCAGCCGGGACACGTCCCCGTCCAGCCTGGGGAACAGCTCCGTGTCCGTGACCTTCACCTCGGGCCCGAACAGCGTCGACAGCGCGGGCCGCGCCGTGCCGGACTGCACCGACACGACCTCGCGCAGCACACCGGTCAGCTGCTCGGCCATCTCCTGCGCGGAGGCGAACCGGCGCGCCGGGTCGGGGTCGGTGGCCCGGACCAGCAGCCGGTAGAACGACTCGTACTGCCGGAAGACCTCGATGTTGTCCGGGTCGGGCAGCGAGTCCACGAAGACGGTCGTGTAGCCCTGGAAGTCGAAGGTGAGCACGGCGAGCGTACGGCCGACCGTGTACAGGTCGGAGGCGACGGACGGGCCGACCTCGGCGACCTCGGGCGCCTGGTAGCCGACCGTGCCGTAGATGGCCGACTCCTCGTCGTCCATCCTGCGCACCGCGCCCATGTCGATCAGCTTGAGCTGGTCCTCGGTCTGGATGGCGTTGTCGACCTTGAAGTCGCAGTACAGCAGGTTGCGGCTGTGCAGGTGGCCGAGGGCCTCAAGAGCCTCGATGCCATAAGCACACGCCTGCTCCACCGGGAGCGGGTCCCGGCGGCCCTCCGGGGTACGGCGGTCGTTGGCGATCTCCTTCAGGGACTTGCCGCCGACGTACTCCATGACGATGTAGCCGTCGAGGGAGCCGGTGCGCTGGTCGAGGTGCTCGACGAAGTTGTAGATCCGCACGATGTTGGCGTGCTCGATCTCCGCGAGGAACCGCCGCTCGGAGATCGCGGCGGCCATCGCGTCCTGGTCACCGGTGTCCAGGAGGCCCTTGAGGACCACCCAGCGGTCGGCGACGGCCCGGTCCACGGCGAGGTAGATCCAGCCCAGGCCGCCGTGCGCGAGACAGCCCGCGACCTCGTACTGGCCGTGCACCACGTCGCCGCCCTTGAGCTTGGGCACGAACGAGTACGGGTTGCCGCACTTGGTGCAGAACCCCTCGGTCCGTTCCGGCCGCTCCCCGCGGGCCCGGCCCACCGGCGCCCCGCAGTCCGACCGCGAGCAGAACCGCTTCCGCTCCGGCACCTCGGGGTTCTCCAGGACCATCTCGCGCGGGTCCGGCTTCGGCACCTGCGGCACCGTGACCAGGCCGGCGCCCAGCCGGCTGCGCCCGGACGCACTGGTCGACGAACCCGAGCTGCGCACCGACACCGAACGGCCCGTCGCACTGCCCGACAGGGACCGCGACAGCCGCCCGGAGACCGAACGCCGCGACTTCGACGACTGCGACGACGTACGCGAACTGCCGCGGCTGCTGGAGCGCGAACTGCCGCTGCCCGTCGAGCCCTTGCCGCCGGCCGTGATCCCGGTGTGCGGCGACTCGACCATCCCTCCCCCAGAGGGGGGACCCCCAGCCGAGACGACCGGCGCCAGACCGCAGGTGTCGCAGTACAGCTCACCGCCGCCCACGTCCTCGTACGACCCCTCACAGCCCGGCCGCTGGCAGGCCTCTCCCGCCTGACTCACGACTACTCTCCCCTCCGGTCCTCGGGCCCGCTCTGCTGCGGCACCCGCGGCGCCCCCAGCGCCTCGGCCGTCGCCCGCTGGTAGCGCAGCACCGCCTGCTCCGCGACCCTGAGATCGCAGGGCGCGCTCCACAGCATCCGCCGGGCCGCGTCGTACCGCTCGATCAGGAACGGGTCCTCCGCCAGCCCGTGCCGGGCCACCTTCGCCTTGTACGCGTCCAGCCGGCCGCGCAGCTCCGCGCGCACCGCGAGCGGCGCGGTGACCGCCGTCAACGACTCGCGGGCGCGCAGCAGTTCGTCCTCCGCCTTCTGCTCCAGCGACTCAAGGAGCGGTGACAGGCGGTGCCACTGGGCCTGTCTGCGGTACTCGGCGGCCATCGCCAGCTGCTCCTGCAGCACGGTCGGCGGGCCGCTGACCACCGGCACCTCGGTCGCCGCGATCTTCGCCAGCACCTCACCGCGCGCGGTGCGCGCCTCGGCGAGGGTGCGGTCCGCGCGGGACAGCACGTCCCGCAGCCTGATCAGCCGGGCCTCGGCGTCCTGCCGTACCGTCAGCACGGCGTCGATCTCCCGCCGCACCTCCTCCAGCGCCTGCGCCTCCCGGTCGTACACCGTGGTGTCGGGACGGCCGCCGCCGGGTGCCGAACTCCCCTGCGTGGGAACCCAGAACGTCAGCGGGTCCGACACGACGTCCTCCCGGAGCCTCGTCAGCGTCCGGGTGATCCGCTCCAGGTCGTCGCCCGCCGGGTGCTCGCCGGGGCGCACCCCGACGGAGTGCGCCAGCTTGCGGGTGCGCTGCAGCTCCGCGGCGAGTAAATCGATCCGCGCGGGCAGCGCCGACCACACCGCGTCGGCGGTGACGACCATGTCCAGCGAGGTCGCGTACAGCTCGTTCATCCGGTCGACCAGGCCCGCCAGCGAGAACCGCTCGCTGAGCCGGCCGGCCGCCGACAGCAGGGTCGGCGCGTTCGCCGTCGCGGTCGCGCTGCCCGCCACCGTCACGGACTCGCCGCGCAGCAGCTCGGTCAGCTCCACCAGGTCCTCACGGCTGGACCAGCGGCGCCGGGACCTGATCTCCCGGGCGGAGCGCAGCGCGTCCGTGTAGGCGTCGAAGTAGGCCCACAGCAGGGTGATCGACGCCTCCGCGGCCGCCCACCGCTCCCGGGTCGTCCCGGTCAGCTCGGCGCCTTCCAGGAGCCTGCGGCCCGCGTGGTCCTGCAGGGCGAGCAGCGAGGTCTCGATCGCCTCGTGCTCCGCGCCGAGCCGCGCCAGCGCACGGTCCACCTCGTCCCGGTCCATCACCGGCCCGGCGGGGTCCGTGACGCCCATCGATCACCTCTCGCTTGCTCGTCGGGGCTGGGCCTCGCGGATGCGGGTCAGCTGCTGCGCAGGTACTGCGGCGCGGGCGGCTTCGACGCCGCCGAGTCCCCACCCAGTGTCGCCGACAACCACTTGTCGTACGACGCCTGCCAGCCGTCGGCCCGGTACGCCACCAGGATCTGGTTGACCCGGCGTACCAGATCGGTCGCGTCCTTCTTCATCGCCACGCCGTAGTACTCGGTGGTGAACGCGGCACCCTTCAGCTCGACCGTCGGGTCCTGCGCGGCCTGACTGGCGGCCAGCGCGCCGTCGGTGACCACCGCGTCGACCTCGCCGAGCTGCAGTCGCACCAGGCAGTCGAGTTGGTTGGGAACCGTGGAGGAGATGTCCGCCGAGGCGACCAGCTTCCCGGACTTCTTGTCGGCGTCCAGCTTGGTGTACGCCGTCGAACCGGCCGCCGTGCAGATCCTCTTGTGCGCCAGCGAGTCGTTGTAGCCCGTGATCGACGACGACTTGGGGGCGAGGACCTGCTGCCCGGTCTTGAAGTAGGGCGCGGAGAACGCGACGTCCTTCAGCCGGTCGCAGTTGATGGTCATCGTGCGCACCACCATGTCGACGCGGCCGTCCTGGATCGCCGGTATCCGCTGGCTCGTCGGAATCGCCTTGAACTGCACCGCGTTCGGGTCGCCGAGGATGTCCTGGGCGATCCGGTGCACCAGGTCGATATCGAAACCCTCCAGCTCCGCGTCCGAGTTGTTCGGGTTGCGGTAGCCCCAGCGGTAGCTGTTCTGGTCGACGCCGACGATCAGCTTCCGCTTGGCGCCGGTACGGGCCTTGATGGCGTCGATGGTGGACCCGTCCGCGCCCGACGGCGACCAGGTCTCGTTCTGTGCCTGGGAGTCGGTGCAGTCGTCGGCCTTCGCGGGGCTGCCGGTCGCCAGCCCCGGACCGCCGAGCCCCTCGCCCTGGCCGCCCTCACCACGGGACTGGGTGAGCGGCAGCAGCAGGACGAACGCCAGCGCCAGGGCGCAGCCGACCGCCATCGCACCCACTCCGCCCCAGCCGCGCAGGGAGGCCCTCATCCGCCGCACGAACATCGTCACGCCCCCTCTCACCGGTACTCCGAAAGCCTGCGCCCGATACCGAACAGTGCGCCGGCCGCCGCCGCGACCCCCAGCATGGCGGCCCCGATCGGCAGTCCGGACATCGCGTCCCGCCCGTCGGTGGCCTGCTCCTTGAACTCGGTCTCCTCGTACGCCAGCGCGTTCTTCAGGTTGGTGTCGACGCTGTCGAAGCACTCGCCGGTCGCGTCCTTCGTGCCTATCACCTTGTCCAGCGCCGCCTGGTAGTCGCCGTTCTCGTCCTCGGTGCGGGCGTCGGCGTGCCGCTCCTTCCACACCTTCATGTTCCCCTCGGCCGCCACGACAGGCTTGTTGCCGGCCGTGCCGTCCGCGAGCGCCGCGGCCTCGGTGAGGCCCTTGCCGAGCGCCGTCATGTCCTTGTCGAAGTCGTAGTAGTACGCGTCGTACGTCTGCCCGCCGACCGTGACCGTCTCGGCGCCGCGCGCCACCAGGCTCAGGTTCTCGTTCCCACGGGCCTTCAGGGAGGCGATCCGGGCGTCGTGCAGCACCGTCAGCGAGCGGACACCGTGGTCGTAGGAGCCGTCCAGCCCGGACCGGGCGACGGTGTGGCCGACGACCAGCCACAGCAGCGTGATGACGGTGGCCGCCGAGGCCGCGACCAGGCCGTGGTTCAGCAGGCGGTTCGTACGGCGGTAGTGGCGCAGCTGGGCCCAGGCGAGCGCGGCGAGCGCGAGGAGGCCGAGGACGATCGCCGCCCACGGGTACGGCGTCGCGTCCGAGTAGTCGGAGGCGAGGCGCGCGTTCTCCTTCGTGTAGAGATCCTCCGCGGCCGGGAGCATCTCCTGCTGCATCTTCTCGTTCGCGTACCGCAGATAGGCGCCGCCGACCGGGTAGCCCTGGCGGTTGTACACGCGGGCCCGCTCCACCAGCCCCTCGTACTCCGGCAGCAGCGTGTTCAGCTTCGCCACGGCCGCCTCGGAGGGCGAGCCGGGCTCGGAGTTGGCGGCGGCGGTGACCAGCTTGGCGGCGGCGGTCCGGACGTCCTTCTCGTACCGCGCGCGGGAGGCGGCCGTCTCCTGGCCGCCCGCCAGGAAGCCGCTGGAGGCCGTGGTGTTGGCGTCCGCCAGCGAGCGGTAGATGTCGGCCGCGCCCGAACTGAGCGGCTGGCTGCGGTGCAGCACGTCGTCGGCGGCGGCCGCGCGGTCGGTCATCTGCCAGGCGGTGACGGCACCGAAGGCGACGATCAGCACGGCCAGGACGGCGCCGATGATCCGGAGCCGGCCGGGCTCGGTGGTGGCGGCGGCGCGCACCTGCTCGACGCCCTCCGCGAACGCGGAGCGGCGGCGTGGGGGCGCCGCCTCGGGCGTGGAAGAGCCGGTCCGCTGCGCGGGCAGGGCGGCGCCTGCTCCTGGCGGTGCCGCGCTCTTCGTCGGCGGGTGTGTCACTTGACCTCCCCCATGGTCATCCGGTCGCCGCCCAGTATCGCCGCCCGGACTGACATTCGGCACCGGCCTTCACTGGATCTTGATCGGATCGCAGCGGAACCCCTGCCCATGAATACGCCGGGGGAATCGGTTCGGTTCCGGAGGGGTGGTGAGGGCGCGTCACGGGGCGCGGGCCCGGTGGGGGTTGCCCGCGCCCACGCGGCGGCAGCCGCAAATCGATACAGCCCCGCGCCCCTTACGGGGCGCTGCCCAGCCGCGTCCCACATAGCCGCGCGCGGCCGTGTCAGCTACTCAGCTGCGGGCAGGCGTGCCGCAGGGCGGCACGGATGGGCGCTGGGGGTCCCCCGGCCGAAGGCTGGGGGAGGCACCCGGCCAGCGCCGGTGAGCGAAACCCCCGCCCCAGCCCCCACCCACCGTCACCCTTCGAAGTACCGCCGCACCCTTTCCTGCACAGCCACCCCCGCCCCCACCACGTCCAGCCCCAGCAACGCCGCCCCCAGTACCGGCCGCGCCGTCACCACCCTCGGTACCGCCTTCGGCGCCCGCGCGGCCAACAGCTCCCGCACCCCGTCGTCCAGCTGCGGATGCCCGCCCGCCAGCACCCCGCCCCCCAGCAGCACCGGCGTCTCCTCGTCCAGCAGCTCCAGGCGCGTCAGCGCGACCACGGCCATCGCCACCACCTCCTGCGCCAGCCGGGCCACCACCGCCCGCGCCACCTGGTCGCCGTCGGCCGCCGTCGCGAACAGCACCGGCGTCAACTCGTGCCGCCGGGCGGGCTCGACCTCCTCCCGGTGCAGGGCCTCGATCAGCGCGAGCATGCTGTCGTACCCGAAGTACGCCGGGAGGGCGCGGGCCAGGGCCGTGCGCTCCCCGCGGCCGTCCTCCGCACGGGCCGCGTGCCACAGGGCCTCCTCCGCCAGCCCCCAACCGCCGCCCCAGTCACCGGAGATGCGGCCCAGGGCGGGGAAGCGGGCGGTACGGCCGTCGGGGCGCATGCCGACGCAGTTGATACCGGCACCGCACACGACGGCGACGCCGCGCGGCTCGGTGACGCCGGCCCGGAAGATCGCGAAGGTGTCGTTGCGGACCGCCACCGTCGCCCCCCACGCGCGCGTGGCCAGCGCGGCGGCCAACTGCTCCTCCTCGAACGGGAAGTCGGCGTTGGCCAGGCACGCGGAGACGTGGGCGACGGAGGTGACCCCGGCGGCGGCGTACGCCTCGGCGACCGCCGTCGCCACCTCGTCCACGGCCTGCTCCACGCCCACCACCGGTGGCCGGAAACCGCCGGCCCGGGCCGTGGCGAGGACCTCGCCGTCCGCCGCCACCACCGCGACGTCGGTCTTGCTGTTGCCTGCGTCGATGGCGAGGACACTTGCGGTCAGGCCCACGCGAGGTGCTCCCGGTTGTGCGCGATCAGTCGGTCGGTCAGGGCGTCGGCGTACTCGTACTGGCCGACCAGGGGGTGGGCGAGCAGCGCGCGGAAGACGCGGTCCCGGCCGCCGCGCAGCGCCGCCTCCAGGGCCAGTTCCTCGTACGCCGTCACGTTCGCGACCAGCCCGGCGAAGAGCGGGTCGACGTCCGGGACGGGCAGCGGCACGGGGCCGTGCGCGCCCACCGCCGCCTGCACCTCGATCACCGCGTCGTCGGGGAGGAAGGGCAGCGTGCCGCCGTTGTAGGTGTTCACCACCTGGTAGGGGTTCCCGCTGCTGCCGAGCAGCGCCGCGGCCAGGTCGACCGCCGCCTCCGAGTAGTAGGCGCCGCCGCGCCTGGCGAGCAGCTCCGGCTTCTCGTCCAGGGCCGGGTCGCCGTACATCTCCAGCAACTGCTTCTCCATCGCGGCGACTTCCTCCGCCCGGGACGGCTTGGTGCGCAGTTCCCGTACCACCTCGTCGTGCGCGTAGTAGTAGCGCAGGTAGTAGGAGGGGATGACGCCGCCGAGGCGGTCGAGGAGGGCCGTGGGCAGCTTGAGGTCGGCGGCGATGGTGTCGCCGTGCTCCCCGAGCAGCTTGGGCAGGACGTTCTCGCCCTCGGGGCCGCCGAGACGGACCGCAGTCTCCCAGGTGAGGTGGTTGAGGCCGAGGTGGTCCAGGTGGATCTCGGACGGCGTGACACCCAGCAGGTTCGCGAACTTCCGCTGGAAGCCGATCGCCACGTTGCACAGCCCGACCGCCTTGTGGCCGGCCTGGAGCAGGGCACGGGTCACGATCCCCACCGGGTTGGTGAAGTCGATGATCCAGGCGTTCGGGTTGGTACGGCGGACCCGCTCGGCGATGTCCAGGACGACCGGCACCGTGCGCAGGGCCTTCGCCAGGCCGCCGGCGCCGGTGGTCTCCTGGCCGATGCAGCCGCACTCCAGCGGCCAGGTCTCGTCCTGCTGCCTGGCCGCCTGCCCGCCGACGCGCAGCTGGAGCAGCACCGCGTCGGCGCCCTCCACGCCCGCGTCCAGGTCGGAGGTGGTGACGATCCGGCCGCCGTGGCCCTGCCTGGCGAAGATCCGGCGGGCCAGGCCGCCGACCAGTTCCAGGCGTTCGGCGGCCGGGTCGACCAGGACGAGTTCCTCGACGGGCAGGGTGTCCCGCAGGCGTGCGAAGCCGTCGATGAGTTCGGGGGTGTAGGTCGAGCCTCCGCCGACCACAGTGAGTTTCATACTTGGTTAACCCTTCACTCCGGTGAGCGTGACGCCCTCGACGAACGCCTTCTGGGCGAAGAAGAAGACGAGGATCACGGGGGCCATGACCAGCACGGTCGCGGCCATGGTCAGGTTCCAGTCGGTGTGGTGCATGCCCTTGAACGACTCCAGGCCGTAGGAGAGGGTCCAGGCGCCCGGGTTCTCCGAGGCGTAGATCTGGGGGCCGAAGTAGTCGTTCCACGCGTAGAAGAACTGGAAGAGGGCGACGGCGGCGATGCCCGGCTTCGCCATCGGGATCACCACCCGCAGCAGCGTCCTGAGGTCCCCGCAGCCGTCCACCTTCGCCGCGTCCAGGTACTCGTTCGGGATCGTCATCAGGAACTGGCGCAGCAGGAAGATGGAGAACGCGTCGCCGAACGCCATCGGCACGATCAGCGGCCACAGGGTGCCGGAGAGGTCCAGTTGCTTCGCCCAGAAGAGGTACATCGGGATGATGACCACCTGCGGCGGCAGCATCATCATCGAGATCACCAGCATCAGGGACAGGTTGCGACCCCGGAAACGGAACTTCGCGAGCGCGTACGCCACCGGGAGCGACGACACGACGGTCAGGACGGTGCCGAGTCCGGCGTAGATCAGGGTGTTCTTCCACCACGTCAGGAAGCCGGGCGTGTCGAACACCTTCTTGTAGTTGCCCCACTCCCAGGTGTGCGGGATCAGGTCCCGGCTCAGCGCCTGGCTGTCGCTCATCAGCGAGGTCAGGAACACGAACACGAAGGGGAGGGTGAAGAACAGGGCGGCGGCGACGCCCAGGGAGTGCACCGCCACCCAGTTCAGCAACGCCTTGCGGCGGGCGGTGCGTTCGGCCTCCGACACCGGGGCCTTGAGCTCCGCCGGCCGGTCCAGCACTTGGGTCATCGTCAGTCACCTGCCTGGATGAGACCGCCCCGGCGCCGCATCAGGATCGCGGTGAACGCCATGGACAGGGCGAAGAGCACGAGGGCGACGACACACGCGGAGCCGTAGTCGAAGCGCTGGAAGCCGAGGTTGTAGACGAGCTGGGGGAGGGTGAGCGTCGACTTCTCCGGATAGCCGGGTTCGAACTGCGTTCCCGCGCCCTGGATCACGCCCGAGGCGACCTTTCCGGCGATGAGCGGCTGTGTGTAGTACTGCATCGTCTGGATGACACCTGTGACGACCGCGAACATCACGATCGGCGAGATGTTCGGGAGGGTGACGTACCGGAAGCGCTGCCACGCGGAGGCGCCGTCCAGCTCCGCCGCCTCGTACTGCTCCGTCGGCACGTCGAGCAGCGCGGCCATGAAGATGACCATCAGGTCGCCGACGCCCCACAGGGCCAGCAGGGTCAGGGCCGGCTTGGACCAGCTCGGGTCGTTGAACCAGCCCGGGGCCGGGATGCCGACCTTCTCCAGGATCGAGTTGACCGGCCCGGTACCGGGGTTGAGCAGGAACGCGAAGGCCATGGTGGCGGCGACCGGCGGGGCCAGGTAGGGCAGGTAGAAGAGGGTGCGGAAGACCCCCGTACCCGTCTTGATCTTCGTGATCAGCATGCCGACGCCGAGTCCGAAGACGACCCGCAGCGACACCATGACCAGCACCAGCCACAGGGTGTTGCGCAGCGCGGGCCAGAAGTACGGGTAGTGCTCGAAGACGTACGTCCAGTTCTTCGTGCCGGTCCACGTCGGCGGTTTGAAGCCGTCGTAGTGCATGAAGGAGAAGTAGACCGTGGAGATCAGCGGGTAGGCGAAGAACACCGCGAACCCGATCAGCCAGGGCGACATGAAGGCGGCCGTACGAAGCGCCGACCGGCGGCGCTTCGACGCCAACGTGATGGTGCTCATCGCTACTTCGCCTGCGCGATGTCGGTGTCGATCTGCTTGGCCGTGGCCGCCAGACCGGACTTGAGGTCCTTGACCTTGCCGCTCTCGTAGTCGTATCCGAAGTTCTGGATCGTCGCCAGGTACACACCTCCGTTGATGGAGGCGGGAGACGTCGTGGAGTTCGGGTTGGCGGCGATGTCCAGGAAGGTCTTGAACCGCGGGTCGTACTTCAGCTTCGGCGACTTCAGGGCCGCGAGCGTGGACGGCACGTTGTGGATGGCGTTGGAGAAGTTCACCACCGCGTCCGTGTCCGTGGTGATGTACTTGACGAACTCCCAGGCCGCGTTCTGCTTCTTGCTGTTGGCGGCGACACCGGCGATGGTGCCGGTGATGTAGCCCTTGCCGTACTGCGCGACCTGGTCGTCCGGCACCGGCAGCGGGGCGACGCCGATGTCGAACTTCGTCTTGGCGTCCAGCGCCATGCCGAGCCGCCACTCGCCGTCGAGCTGCATGGCGACCTGGCCGGTCTGGAAGGGGTGCTTGTCACCCCACTCGTCACCCAGCGTCGCCCGGTACTTCTCCAGCTTCTGGAATCCGCCGAGTTCGTCGACGAGGTCCTTCTGCAGCGTGAACGCCTCGGTGAACGCGGGGTCCTTGGCGACGTTCGACTTTCCGTCGGCCGTGAAGTACGTCGGCGAGAACTGCGCCGCGTAGTGCTCGGTCGTGGTCTCCCAGCCGTGGTAGTCCGGCATGAAACCGAGCTGCTTGTAGCTGTCGCCCTGGGCGATCGTCAACTTCTTGGCGTCGGCCTTGAATTCGGACCACGTCTTCGGCGGACTGGTGATACCGGCCGCCTTGAAGGCCGTCTTGTTGTAGTAGAGGCCGTACGCGTCACCGAGCAGCGGCACCGAGCAGCGGTTGCCGTCGTACTGGGTGTACTCGTTCATCGCCTTCGGGAACGTCGTCGCCGGGTCGATGCCGGACTTCTTGAAGAACGGGTTCAGGTCGACCAGCGCGCCCGAGGAGCAGAACTTGCCCACGTTGTTGGTGGTGAACGACGAGATGACGTCCGGGGCCTTGTCGCCGCCGCTGCGCAGCGCCTGGTTGATCTTGTCGTCGGTCATGTTGCTGACGACGTTGACGTGGATGTTGGGGTGCGCCTTCTCGAAGCCGGCGATCAGCGCGTTGACCGCCTTCACCTCGTTCGGGGCGCTCCAGGCGTGCCAGAAGTTGATGGTGGTGTTCGCGGAGGCGTCGTCGTCGGCTCCGGAGGAGGACTGGCCGGTACAGGCGGTGAGCAGAGCCAGCGAACTGGCGGCCGCGGTCAGGGCAAAAGCCGTCTTTCGGGCAGCGGAGGGTATGGGCATGGCGAGGTCTCCCGGGGCGGGCGGTGTGGGAAGGGAACGACTGTGCGGGAAGCTCAGGGGTGGAGAGGGGGCAGGGGCTCAGCGCGAGGTGTCGAAGACCTCGTCGCGGGTGGTCGCGAGGGCGCTCTCCAGCGCGCCGCGCAGCACGGGGTGTTCGCGGACGTCGCCGACGACGAGCCGCGGCCGGGCGGCCGCCAGTTCCTCCAGTTCGGCCTGGACGAGGGCGCGCAGCACCTCGCCGCCGGAGGTCAGGGCGGTGCCGCTGAGGACGACGAGTTCGGGGTCGAGGACGGAGACGAGGGAGGCGAGACCGGTGGCGAGCCGGGTCGCGTAGGTCCGGAGCAGCTGGTGGTAGGGGCCGGTGGCGTGGTCGGCGGCGCGGGCGACGAGTTCGGCGGCCGCCTCGTCGTACGGCCCGTCCGGCAGGTCCTCGATGCCCAGCTCGCGCGCCAGCCGGGGCACGGCCTGCGAACCGGCGAGTTCCTGGTAGCCGCCGCTGTTGGCCTTGGTGACCTGGCGGACCAGCGGGGTGCCCGGCACCGGCAGGAAGCCGACCTCGCCGGCGCCGCCGGTCCAGCCGCGGTGCAGCCGGCCGCCGAGGACCAGGGCGGCGCCGAGGCCCTCCTGGTTCCACAGCAGCACGAAGTCACCGTGGCCGCGGGCCGCGCCGAGCCGCTGTTCGGCGATGGCGGCGAGGTTGACGTCGTTCTCGTACTCGACCGGCATCGGCAGCGCGGCGGCGAGGTCGTCGAGCAGTGCGGGGGAGTGCCAGCCGGGCAGGTGCGAGGCGTACCGCAGCCGGCCGGTGTTGGGGTCGAAGGCGCCGGGTGTGCCGATGACCACCCGGTGGACGTCGTCCCGGGCCAGCCCGGCCGCCTTCACGGCGCCGTCCAGGGCGTCGGTGACCTGCCGTACGACGGACTGCGCGGAGCGCCGGCCGGGGGTCGGCAGTTCGTACTCGCCGACGGTACGGCCGGTGACGTCGGCGACGGCGGCCCGGATCCGGCCCGGGTTGACGTCAAGGCCGGCGGCGTGGGCGGCGGCCGGGTTCACCGAGTACAGCTGGGCGTTGGGGCCCGGCCGGCCCTCGCTGGTGCCGGTCGCCAGCACCAGCCCGGCCGCCTCCAGGCGGGCCAGCAGCTGGGAGGCGGTCGGCTTGGAGAGGCCGGTCAGCTTGCCGATCCGGGTGCGGGACAGCGGGCCGTGCTCCAGCAGCAGGTCCAGTGCGGCGCGGTCGTTCATGGCGCGCAGCACGCGTGGGGTGCCCGGCGTACCCGCGGTTCCTGCCATGGTTTCGACACCTGCCTTTCCAGCCGCTCAGTTTCCCAGTGACGCGGACGATCGGTCCACCCGGATGGACCACCTGAGTCGGCCATCCCTTGATCACTGTTAGGAAAGTTTCCTGTTGGCTGGAAAACGTAAGCCGCCGGAGGGAGAGCGTCAATAGCCCGCCGGGGCGGCAACCCACTCGTTACCTGGGCTTGGGCATGCGAAGGGCCCGCCCGGAAGATCCGGACGGGCCCCGCGTGCGCCTGGGGGTCTGTCAGAGCCGGAGGGCCGGCGGGTCCACCTCGACGTAGTCGCCCGTGGCCTTCGCCGCGGCGGTGGTCGCCGTACCGGCGAAGACGTAGCGGTAATAGCCGCGCTTCGAGGCCTTCACGGTGGTGGACAGCACACCGCCGGTGCCGGAGGTGATGCCCTTGACGTTCTTGTACGTGCTGGTGTCCTCGGCGCGGAACTGGAGGACGACCTTCTGTCCGGTGTACCCCGAGTACTTGCCGGTCTCCCAGTTCGCCCGGGTCAGCTTGCCCTTGACAGTGATCGTCTTGCCCTGGATCGCCGGCTCGGGGGTGGCGTTGACGGTCAGTTTGGCCGCCCGCTGCACCTTGGCGGTGGTCAGGTTGCCCCAGATGGCCGCGTCGTACTCGGAGCTGAGGAAGTCGTCCGAGACGGTGCCGTCGAGGTGGGCGTACAGACCCCCGGCCTTCCACGTGGTGGCGTCCGCGGCCTCGAACAGGTACTCGGGGTCGGCCGGGATGGTCTCGGAGCAGCTCTCGGTGACCGTGGTGTCCGTGGTGGCGGTCGTCGTGCAGGTGGGCATGACTTCCGGGTCCAGCTCGTTGCCGAGGGACTTCAGCGTGCCGCGGTAGAGCATCACCGCGGCGAACGTCTTCTTGTTGTCGATGACCAGGTCGGCGGGCCGGGTCAGGGTGTACGTCACCGGCACGCCCACCGTCTTGGTGGTGCCGACGACGATCGCCTTGCCCTTGTTCACGGTCACGTCGGAGAAGACCAGGTTCGGAGTGGCCGCGGAGGCGGCGGGCGCCGCGATGCCGGCCAGGGCCAGGGCGCCGGACAGGGCGGTGCCTATGGCGAGCTTTCTCATGTATCCCCACATTCGAGACGGGCCCCCGGGCGACGTCGCGCTCCAGAGCAAGGGCCCGTAGTGGGGCGACCATAGATCATCATCGATGCGCGGAGAGCGCGGGGGACCTGTGAAGACCATCTGAATCCGGCCGACGGCCGGATTGTGATCACGGCTGCGTCACGATGTCCGTCACCGCAGGTCGCGAGGCCCCTTCTCACAGTTTCCTGCTCTTTGATCCCGGCAATCCCCACACCGACCAGGAGAACGGCGATTGAAGACGACCCCTCGAATACGGTTGTTCGCACGACTGTCGGGCAACGCGTTGGGCACCTTCGTGGTGCCGGTCCTCACGCTGTGCATCCTCGACTTCATCGACGACGGCTTCTCCTGGACGACGTTCGTGCGTGCCATGGCCGAGTACCCGCCGGTCGGGATCGTGCTCTCGATGCTGTGGGCCGGCTGGCGGACCGGTTCGCTGGTGCGCCGGGCGCGCGGCCTGGGCGTCGAGGCCACCGAGAAGGCGCTGGACGACACCCAGGCCCACACCGTCACCGGCATCCCGTTCGACCGCATCCGCGCCGAGCTGGAGGCAGCGCGCCAGGTGTCGGACCTCACCGACGGCAACCCGGTCCGCTTCCGCTGGCACCCTTACCGCTCCCGGGTGTCCGTCGAGGCCTCGGTCACCTACGACGACACCTCGGGCGAGGCCCGCGTCGAGGTCCGCACCTCCGGAATCTTCGAGAGCGGCTTCTTCCGGGGCGCCGCGTTCACCGTGCTCTGCCGGATAGTGGGCTTGCTCGAAGGGCGTTGAGCTGAGGGTCGCTCAGTCGTCGAGGAAGGGGGCCGTGTCGAGGGTGGGGTAGGGGGCGGGGAGGCGGAGGGGGCGGCCGAGGGCGAAACCCGCCAGAGGGAGCCCAGCGCTGTTGAGCTGGAGAAAGAGCTGCGCGACGACGTCGCTGTGTTCGGCGTCCGGCTGAGGCGGCACAATGCCCGTCTCCTCGAGGTATTCCGCCCGAATCGGCATTGGTGCAGCGGCCTTTTCGAACGAGATCAGCAAGTCGATGGGGTCCACTTGCGGCACGACCGGCTCCATGATCTTCTCCATGATCGGCTCGGAGCTCATCCCTGGTTCTCCTCACGCTGACGCAAGGCTAAGCCCGCTATGGGCGCCCCGGCAGGACGATGGGGCACCCCGGACGTCGTAGGACGCCGGAATGCCCCGCTGTTCACTCGAACGAGTGTGCTGAACCGTTCCGCTACTTCCCTGCCGCCGACGACCGCTGCGAAGCGATCGGCGTCGTCGCCGCCACCTGCGGCGAGTCCGAGTTGGAGAATGCCGACGGCGCGGCCACGCCGTCCGCCGGGTCCGCGGCCTCGGCCTCGGCCTCCGAGGTCGCGACCGGGCCCCCGCCGACGATCCGGATGTCCGCCGCGTCGAACGCCCGCTTGATCCGCCAGCGCAGCTCGCGCTCCACGGTCAGCGCCTTGCCCGGCATGGTCTTGGCGGAGAGCCGGACGACCATCGAGTCGATGAGGACCGAGTCCAGGCCGAGGATCTGGATCGGACCCCACAGGAGCTCGTTCCAGGGCTCCTCCTTGGACATCTTCTCGGCGACCTCGTCCAGGACGGCCCGCACCCGGTCCAGGTCCTCGCTGGGCCGGAGCGTGACGTCGACGCCGGCCGTGGCCCAGCCCTGCGAGAGGTTGCCGATGCGCTTGATCTCGCCGTTGCGGACGTACCAGATCTCGCCGTCGGCGCCGCGCAGCTTGGTCACCCGCAGGCCCACCTCGACGACCTCGCCGGAGGCGACCCCCGCGTCGATCGAGTCACCGACGCCGTACTGGTCCTCCAGGATCATGAACACGCCGGACAGGAAGTCCGTGACCAGGTTCCGGGCGCCGAAACCGATCGCGACACCGGCGACACCGGCGGAGGCCAGCAACGGGGCCAGGTCGATCTGGAAGCTGCTCAGCACCATCAGGGCGGCCGTGCCGAGGATCAGGAAGCTCGCCACCGACCGCAGCACCGACCCGATCGCCTGCGAGCGCTGCCGCCGCCGCTCGGCGTTGACCAGCAGCCCGCCGAGGGTGGTGCCCTCCGCCGACTCGGCCGTCCGGTTCATCCGGTCGATGAACTTGGTTATCGCCCGCAGCACGACCTTTCTGAGCACCACCGCGATCACCACGACCAGCAGCACCTTCAGCCCGATCGCCAGCCACGTCGACCAGTTCTGCTCGACCCAGCTGGCCGTGTTCGCGGCGCTCTCCTGGGCGTCCTGGAGCGTGGGGACGGTCGTTGACGACGACTCCGAGGGGGTCGGCGACGGCGACGAACCGGCGGCCAGTAGGACGGCGGGCAAGGACACGGCGGGTACCTCCAGGCGGTGCGGTACTGCCCTCCGGCACGGCGTTCAAGGTCACGTACGGCGTTCAAGGTCACGGAAAGGTCACCGGACGGGCAGGAACACCACACTAACGGGGCATTGTGTGTGGGCCCTGCCGATAGGAGAAGGAGAGACCGTCCTCACGCCCGCTCCTTACTCCCGCTTGAACAGGCCCGCTTGAAAAGGGGTGCGACCGGGGGATGAATGCCGTGTGGTCGAAAACACTCCCAGCCCGTTACCGGGAGATGGTGGCGCGTCCACCAGGCAGGAGGGGAGACTGGCCACAGATCGTCCCGGCGCGAGCCACGCGCCGCCGACGCCCAAGGAGGCCCCCGTGCCGCATGTCCTGGTCCTCAACGCGTCGTACGAGCCGCTCGGCGTCGTACCGCTCCGCCGCGCGCTCGTCCTCGTCCTGGAGAACAAGGCAATCGCCTTGGAGGAATCCGGCGCCTATATGCACAGCGCAACCGTCACAGTCTCCGCACCCAGCGTGGTCCGGCTCAAGCGATTCGTACGGGTTCCCTACCGGGGGCCCGTTCCTCTCACCCGCAGGGCGCTCTTCGCGCGCGACGGGGGCCGGTGCATGTACTGCGGTGGCGTCGCAACCAGCGTCGACCACGTCATCCCGCGCAGTCGCGGGGGTCAGCACGTCTGGGACAATGTGGTGGCTTCCTGCCGCCGCTGCAACCACGTCAAGGCCGACCGCCATCTCTTCGAGATCGGCTGGCGGCTGCGGCACAAACCAGCCCCACCCACCGGCCTGGCCTGGCGCATCATCGGGACCGGCCATAGGGACCCGCGCTGGTTGCCGTACTTGCAGCCGTACGGCGCGGACGACGCTCTGGCCCGGATCGACGGCATCTCCGCCTGACGGTCCGGGCCTTCGCATACCCCGTGGCCGCCGGCTCGGCCACGGGGCCCTTCGAGACGCGCACGCTCCGGCCCCGGGGCTCCCCTGCGCCCCCGGGACGGGACACTCGGCCGGCGGTCATGCGGCGGTCACGCGTAGCGCAGCTCCGCCGGGCGCGCCGAGCGGCGCAGCAGGGGCAGCGAGGTGGCCGCGGCGAGCAGACAGCACGCGTACACGCCCACCGGGACCAGCAGCGCCGCGTACGGCACGCCCGCGGCGGTCTGCGACCCGACGAGCGCCGAGTACCAGACTCCGATCCCCATGCCGCCCGCACCCGCCACTGCGACCGCGGGGAGCAGCGGCAGCGCGGTCTCCAGCAGCAGCACCCGGGCCAGCACCCCGTGCGGCACCCCGACGGCGGTCTGGACCGCCAGGCCCCGGCGCCGGGTGGCCAGGGACTCCGCGGTGCCCACGGCGAGGGCGGACAGGACGATCGCCAGGGCGACGAGGATCGCGGCGGCCGTCAGATCGAGCCCGTCGGTGTAGTACGACAGGCCCATCCCGAGGTGGCCCTCGCGCTCGGACGCGCGCAGATCGGCGAGCAGCACCTGCCGCACCCCCACGAAGCCCGTGCCGACGACCGTCACGAGCAGCACGGCCGCGTGGGTCCGGGCCGCCGCCCACGGGTCGTCGCGCAGCCGTTCCGCCGCGATCAGCACCGCGGGGCTGCCGGTGCGGGCGGCGAGCGCCGAGCCCAGCCGCCGGGACGACCAGCCCGCCAGCCACACCGCCGCGGCACCCACCAGCAGGCACAGGGCGAAGACCACGAGCGGGCCGACGGCGAGCCCGAACAGGGGGAGCGAGAAGGGGTCGCGCACGAACACGGCCACCACCAGGAACAGCGCGGACACGCCCAGCAGGACGGTCGCCACCAGGAACAGCCGCCCCGGGCCCGCCGGCCGCACCCGCCGTACGACACCCAGCGGCGACGTCACCACGCGGCGCAGCGACAGCACGTTCACCGCCGCGCCGGCCGTCGGCACCAGCAGCGTCACCGCGGCGATCCCGGCCCAGGCCAGGGGAGCGGGGTGGGACCACAGGCGGAGCAGGACCGGCAGCGAGACCGCCGTGGCCGCGGCGGAGCCGGCCAGGCAGGCGAGCCCCGACTCCAGCGCCGCGATCCGCCGCACCTGCGCGGCCCCGGCCCCCGTCAGCCGCAGCGCGGCCAGCCGCCGGTCGCGGTGCACGGCACCGATCCGCGCGCTCTGCCCGAGGAACCCGTACACCGGAATGAGCAGCATCGTCAGTGCGACGACCACGCCGCCCCGGGTCCCCTCCTCGTCCAGCAGCCCGCCGCCGACCCCGATGTGATGGTGGCCGTCCATCGGCACGAGCACGGCGACCACCGTCCCGAGCCCGGTCGCGAGGGCGGCCCCGGCCGCCGTCAGAACGACCCGCCACCACTCCCGCCGGTCCGACCCCCGGGTCAGCAGCCAGGCGAGCGCCAGATCGGCCCTCACGCGGTCACCTCCGCCGGCAGCACGGCCCCGTCGCTCAGCCGCACCTCGCGGTCCGCGTACGCCGCCACCTGGGCGTCGTGAGTGATCAGCAGCACTGCCGTGCCCGACTCGCGGGCCGTGTGCACCAGTGACGTCATCACCTGCTCGCCCGCCAGCGAGTCCAGCGCCCCCGTCGGCTCGTCCGCGAAGACCACCTTCGGGCCGGTCACCAGCGCCCGTGCCAGGGCGACCCGCTGCGCCTGGCCGCCGCTCATCTCGCCCGGCCGCAACTCCTCCCGCCCCCGTACCCCGAACCGCTCCAGCCACTCGCCGGCCCGCGCCCGGGCCTCGGTGCGGGCCGCTCCGGCCAGCATCAGCGGCAGCGCCACGTTGTCGAGTGCGGTCAGTTCCGGGATCAGCTGCCCGAACTGGAAGACCACGCCGAAGTCGGAGCGCCGCAGCTCGCTCAGCCGCTTCTCCGGCACCTGGTCGAGCCGCAGCCCGTCGTAGGCCACCGAACCGGCGTCCGGTCGCACGATCCCGGCCAGGCAGTGCAGCAGCGTGGACTTGCCACTGCCGCTGGCCCCGGTCACGGCGAGGATCTCGCCGGCGCGCAGCTCGACACAGGCACCGCGCAGTGCCGCTGTCCTGCCGTACGCCTTGACGAGGTCCCGGCCCGCCAGCAGCGGCGCCGAGGAGTCCCCCTTGTTGGTCATGCTGCGTCGACCTCCGCGGTCAGAGTGGTCAGCCGGTCCGCCGTGGTGTTCATCCAGCGGAGGTCGGCATCGAGGTGGTTGAGGGCGTAGTCCGCCGAGAGCACGGTCGCCAGATCGGCGCCCCGGGCCGTCTTCACGGCCGTGAGCTCCCGCATCCGCTCCATGTGCGCGGCACGCTGGGCGCGCAGATAGGCGGCCGGATCCCCACCGGCCAGGATGGAGACGACGACCTTGGCGAAGATCTCGTTCGCCACGAAGGGCGCGGGCGGCGCGATCTCCCCGGCCCAGCGGGCCAGCTCACGTGCCCCGTCGTCCGTCGACCGGTACAGCGTCCGCTCCGGCCCCCCGTCGGCGTCGGTCCCCTCGACCTCGGCGAGGCCGTCCCGGACCAGGCGTTGCAGGGTCGTGTACACCTGCCCGTAGGCCAGCGGACGGGCCTGCGGAAAGCGTTCGTCGTGGCGCCGCTTGAGGTCGTAGCCATGACTCGGCCCTGCCTCCAACAGCCCCAGAAGGATGTGCCGGGTGCTCATGGAGAGCAGTATGCACTGGATACATGTACTGAGTGAATAGTGCGAGTGAAGAGTGTTCCCTGGAAATTCGCCGCCCCGCCAAGACCATGGACTCGCGCACGGCGAGCTCGTCGGTCAGCCGCTCCGTCTCGGCGCGGGCCGCATCCGGAAGTCCGTCCAGCAGGTCGTCCCGGCCCGGCTCCTGGACGTGGCCCGGCTGGACCGCGAACGCCGGAGGCGAAGGGGTGGTGGCAGCGCTCGCCTCAACCGGGCACGCTCTCCGAGTGCATCGCTCTGGAGGCACTGGCTATCAGCGAAGGTGCGGGGGTGTGGGAGGACCCCGACGAGATCGAGCGCCTGGTCGAGATCTGCATGCGCCGCCAGGAACGCCTCGACGGGGAGCGCCCGCTTCAGGTGTGCGCCATCGTCTGGGAGGCCGCGCTACGGCAGTTGGTCGGCGGGCTCGACACGATGCGCGAGCAGTTGGAACGCCCGTTGGAAGCGGCCAAGCTGCCGAACGTACGACTCCAGGTGTTGCCCTTCCATGCGGGCGGACACCCGTGTGTTCCGGGGGCGTTCACGATCAACTCGTTAGCCGAGACCGCTGCTGTGGACGTGGTCCACGCGGACACCGTCGCATCTACTGTGTGGGTGGAGAGCGAGGCCGAAAGTGCCGCGTACAGCGCGTACTTCAAACGTACTGCAAGGTTGAGCCTCGCCCGGCATGACGCGGTTCTGTTGATCGATACCATTCACCAGGATATGTGACCTCATGTACGAGTTCGACTTCGCCAAGTCCAGCTACAGCACCACCGCCGGCGAATGCCTCGAAGTCGCCCGCAACACCCCCCACGCCGTAGCCGTCCGAGACTTCAAAACCCCCGACGGCCCGATACTCCGGCTCCCTCCGAAGACCTGGGCGGAGTTCACCGCGTCGCGACACTGATCGCCGTCCGCGGGGAAGTGCCTCGGTGTCTCGGCGCCGACGGGGGTGGCAGTTGTTGCCGGTTGCCTGTGCATGAGCGTGTTCTGGCGGTGCAAGAGTGAGCGTCCCGGTTGCTGGGTACGCGAAGCCCCGGGAGGAAGAGGCGTTCGTCCGTCGTACGCGTGACCCTTTCCGGTGGCGGTCGTTGGATGTGATGGAAGGATCTTCGGGCTGTGGGTGGGGGTGGCGCGGTGGGCGAGCTGCGGATGATAGCGGCGCCGTTCGTGGTGCCCGGTCCTACGGGGGTTGCGATCCGCGCCCGGCTCAAGGGTCTGACCGGTGAGGACGTGAAGGTGCTGTGCCTGGTCGGTGACCACCTCGCATCGTTGGCGTCCCGTGATCTGAAGGCCAGGTGCGCGGCCGGACTGGACCACGACAGTGAGCAGTGGACGCGGCGCAAACGTGTCCTGACCGATCAGTCCTCCTCCCGCTGGGCCGGGAGCATCACGAAGGCCACCCACGACCAGTGGGCGCTCGCCCGGCGCGATCGGCTCGCACACATCCGCAGCCTTCAGACGGGGATCGCGACGATCTCCCGCCGCCTGTCCCTGCCTCTGGGCGAGAAGGGCGGCAAGCATGCTCCGGGCGGCTACCGCTCGCGCACGGAGTGGCACGCCAAGTCCCGCCGTCTACGCGTCCTCGAAGACCGGCTGGAGGCGGCGCGGGCCGACTGGCAGGCCGGGGTCGTGCACGTGGTACGGGGCGGGAAGCGGCTGCTGACCACCCGGCACCACCTTGACGCGGCCGGGCTTACCGAAGAGGAATGGCGTCGACGGTGGCAGGCCGGGCGCCGCTTTCTCCAGGCGGACGGCGAGTCCGGCAAGCGGTACGGCAACGAGACCCTCCGCGTCACCCCCGGCGGTGAGGTCTCGATCAAGCTTCCCGTGCCGCTGGCGCATTTGGCCAACGCCCCGCACGGCCGGTACGTCCTGGCCGCGACGGCGTCGTTCGCGCACCGGGGTGAGCAGTGGGCCGACCGGATCGCCACTAACCGGGCCGTGGCCTACCGCATCCACGAGGACACAGGCCGGGGCCGTTGGTACCTGACCGCCTCCTGGACCATCCCACCGATCCAGACAGTGCCGCTGGAGGCCGCCCGCGCCAGAGGCCTGGTCGGTGTCGACACCAACGCCGACCACCTGGCCGCCTGGCGGCTGGACCGGCACGGCAACCCCGTCGGCCAGCCGTGCCGGTTCGGCTATGACCTCACCGATACGGCTCAGCACCGCGATGCCCAGGTCCGGCACGCCCTGATCCGACTCCTGCACTGGGCCAGACGCCACGGCCTTGCGGTCGCCGTGGAGGATCTCGACTTCGCGGCGGAGAAGACCCGGGAGAAGCACGGCCGCAAGAAGCGGTTCCGCAAGCTGATCTCCGGCATGCCAGTGGCCAGGCTGCGGGCCCGGCTGGTGTCGATGGCGGCCGAACTCGGCATTCCAGTCATCGCTGTCGACCCCGCCCACACCTCCCGGTGGGGTGCCCAGCACTGGCGGAAACCCCTCACCAGTAAATCTCGTAAGACCACCCGCCACGACGCAGCTGCCGTGGCGATTGGAAGGCGCGCCCTGGGGCACCCGATCCGGCGTCGGACGGCACCGCCCCGCACCCACCAGAGCGATGGGTGCGGGCATCGGACCGTCCAGGCCGGACCAGGCACCCCAGGACGTGAGGGACACCGCCCCCGCATCCCCGGACCACGGACACGATCCGTGCCGCCCAGACGCGGCGCGAACGCGGTCGACCAGAACGCCCAACACCGTCCGGGGCGTTCGGCTGAGCACGAATCCTCAGTCTCCAGGAACGGTAGGCCTGCTCTGACCCGGCAAAACGCCCCACACCCCGACGGCATGACGAGGAGGCCACCGTGGCCGTAACGGTTCATCATCCGAATCCGATCCCGGCCCAGTCCAAACCCCCGGTGGAGACCGCGGAGGAGCCCCACCTGTGCGTGCTGAGCGCCGAGGGAGCCTGCGCGCAGGCCCCGCTGACCAGTGAGCCGCCGCTGCCCGACGCCGAGCCCCTCACCAGCGAACCGCCGCTCGCCGACGCGGCCCCGCTGACCAGCGAGCCGGGGTTGTAGATGAACGAAGCCCTGGACCCGGGGCTGTGCCGGCTCGCGGAGCTGCACGGCGTCGCCACCTCCTACCGCCCCGCCCCGGACCGTACGGTCGCCGCCTCCGCCGGTGCCGTGACCGCCGCGCTGGGCGCCCTGGGCGTCGACGCGAGCGGCCCGGACGCCGTCCGCACCGCCCTCGCCGCCCGGGAGCGGGAGCTCGCCGAACGGCTGCTGCCGCCGACGGTCGTCCACTGGGCGGGCGCCGGCGAGATCGTCCTCGGCCTGCCCGCCGGCACCCGCCTGGAGGTGCGGACGGAGGACGGGGAGACCCGGGACGACGTGGCGGGCCTGCCGCTCGGGGTGCACCTGCTGACCGCCGCCGCCCCCGACGGCCGCACCGCCCGCGCCCACCTGATCGTCGCCCCCGACCGGCTGCCCACCCCCGCCACCCGCTCGTACGGGATCCTCGTCCAGCTCTACTCGCTCCTGTCCCGCCGCTCCTGGGGCATGGGCGACCTCGGGGACCTCGCCGAGCTGGCCGACTGGGCCGGACGCACCGCGGGCGCCGGGTTCGTCCAGGTCAACCCGTTGCACGCGGCCGTACCCGGCGCCCCTACCGACCCGTCCCCCTACCGCCCCTCCTCCCGCCGCTTCCCCGACCCGGTCCACCTGCGCCCGGAGGCCGTCCCCGAGTACACCGCCGCCCCCGCCGTCACGGACCGCGCCGAAGCCCTGCGCTCCGCCGTTCTCGACCACGGCGCCCTCATCGACCGGGACGCGGTGTGGGAGCTGAAGCGGGAGGCGCTGGAGAAGGCGGCCGCCGCACCGCTCACCCCCGTCCGGCAGGCCGCCTACGACGCCTTCCGCGCCGCGGAGGGGCAGGCCCTGGAGGACCACGCCACCTGGTACGCGCTCGCCGAGCGGCACGGCTCCGACTGGCACCGCTGGCCGCAGGACCTGCGCGACCCCCGCTCACCGGAGACCGCCCGCGCCCGCGCCGAGCTGGCCGACCGGGTCGGCTTCCACTCCCGCCTCGCCTGGCTCACCGTCACCCAGCTCACCGCTGCCCAGCGCGCCGCCCGCGAGGCCGGCATGCCGGTCGGGATCGTGCACGACCTCGCCGTCGGCGTGCACCCCGCGGGCGCCGACGCCTGGGCACAGCAGGACTACTTCGCCGCCGGGATGTCCGTCGGCGCCCCGCCCGACGCCTTCAACGCCCGCGGCCAGGACTGGGGCCTGCCGCCCTGGCGCCCCGACCGCCTCGCCGCCGGCGGCCACGCCCCGTTCCGCGAACTCCTGCGCGCCCTCTTCCGGTACGCCGGAGCCCTGCGCATCGACCATGTGATGGGCCTGTTCCGGCTGTGGTGGGTGCCGCAGGGCAGCCCGCCCACCGAGGGCACGTACGTCCGCTACGACGCCGAGGCCATGCTGGCGCTGCTGGCCCTGGAGGCGACCCGGGCCGGAGCGGTGGTGATCGGGGAGGACCTGGGCACCGTGGAGCCCGGAGTGCGCGAGACGCTGGAACGACACGGGGTGCTCGGCACGTCCGTGCTCTGGTTCGAACGGGACTGGGACGGCGACGGCCGCCCACTGCCCCCGGCACGCTGGCGCGCCGACTGCCTCGCCACCGCCACCACCCACGACCTGCCGCCCACCGCGGCCCGCCTCACCGGCGAACACGTCGAACTCCGCGACCGCCTCGGCCTGCTCACCCGCCCGCTGGCGGAGGAACGGGCCGAAGCGGCGGCCGACACCGCGGAGTGGCTGGCCCTGCTGACCCGCCTGGGCCTGCTCGCCGCCGCCGACACCGGCGACGAGGAGGCCGAGATCCGGGCCGTCCACCGCTTCCTGCTCCGCACCCCGGCCCGCATGATCGGCGTCTGGCTCCCGGACACGGTCGGCGACCGCCGCCCCCAGAACCTCCCCGGCACCTGGGACCAGTACCCGAACTGGCGCCTCCCGATCGCCGACGCGAAGGGCCGTCCGGTGACCCTGGAGGAACTGACGGGCTCGGAGCGGGTACGCGCACTGTTCCAGACCCTGCACACCGACCGCCCGTCCACAGCGTGAGGACGACCGCCGGCCCGCACGTCCCTTCCAGGCCGTCCACCCCCCTTCAGCCCGTCCGGCGTTCGAGGACGAGAGCCGGTCCGCACCCCCTTCAGCCCGTCCGGCGTTCGAGGACGAGGCCGTTCAGGCCGAAGCGGGGGTCCGGGGGCGGCAGCCCTCGGGACGGTCACCGCAGCCCGCGGTGCCCCTTACAGGTACCCCCCGGACGCGCGTCCCCCAAGTCGGCCCGCTAACTTTGGGTTCGTGGACAAGAAGAACGCCCTGCGCGCCGGCGCCCTGGCTGCCGGTACGACGCTGATGATGCTGCTCATGTCGTCGCCCGCCCTCGCGCTCACGCGTGACGACGGTGACGACCCCGGCAAGGGCCTGAGCGTCGTCCAGACGCTGGGCCTCTACGTCCTGACCCCGCTCGTGCTGTTCGCGGTCATCGCCGGTCTGGTGATGGTGCTGGACAAGTCCAAGGTCCGGGTCATCAAGCCGGGCGCGAAGGCCAAGGCGAAGGCCTGACACCCGTTTCTCCGCCGAGGGCGCCGGTCGCCTTCCGTACGTACCGCACGTACGGGAGCTGACCGGCGCCCTCGGCGCGTTTCCCAGGGACGTGCGGCTCAGGGGCTCGGCGCGGTCAGATACCGCTGCACGGTCGGCCCGAGCCACGCCTCGATCTCCTCGCGGGCCAACGCCACGACCGGCGGCAGCCGCACCACGTAACGGGTCAGCGCCAGCCCCATCAGCTGCGCGGCGCACAGCCCTGCCCGCGTCGCCACCTGCTCGGGGTCCGGGCACACCCGCTGGGCCACCGGCACCACCTGGTCCCGGAAGATGCCCTGCAGGCGCTCGGCCCCCGCCTTGTTGGTGACGGCGACCCGCAGTACCGCGGTGAGCTCCTCGTTCGCCTCCCAGATGTCCAGGAAGTGGCCCACCAGCGCCCGCCCCACCTCGGTGGGCGGCACCTGGGACACGTCGGCCATCCGCAGGTCGAGCGTGATGGCGGCCGCGAAGAGGCCGTCCTTGCTGCCGAAGTAGCGCATGACCATCGAGGGGTCGATGTGGGCGTCCTTGGCGATGGCGCGGATGGTGGCGCGCTCGTAGCCGTCGGCGGCGAAGCGTTCGCGGGCGGCGGCCAGGATGGCGGAGCGGCTGGCGTCGGAGCGGCGCGCCGCCGGGCCGCTCGCGGAATCCGTGCTTCTACTGGGGGTGCCGGTCATGCCAACGAGCGTAGGCCAACAAGTGTGGGTCAACAAGCGTGGGCCAACAAGTGTTGACTGTGAAGTCGGTCCGCCCTAGGCTTGTCAACAAGCGTTGGCCAACAGGCGTTGGCAAACGATCGTTGGTCAACAAATGTTTGCCAACAAGTGCTTGCCAACAAGTGTTGGCGAGCGGGCGCAGGCATACAGGCATCCAGGAGGTCCCCATGAACGGCACGACCGGCACCCCGGGTCCCACCGGCCCGGCTCCCGCCCCCGCCCTCGGCTCCGCCCCTGCCCTCGGCTCCGAAACCTCCCGGGTGATCGTCGTCGGCTCCGGCCCCACCGGCCTTCTCCTGGCCGGTGACCTCGCCGCCGCAGGCATCCCGGTCACCCTCCTCGAAAAGCGCCCCCACAAGATCAGCAACCTCTCCCGCGCCTTCGCCCTGCACGCCCGCGCCCTGGAGCAGCTCGACGCGCGGGGCCTCGCCGACGAACTCGAAGCCGTCGGCGAGCCCCTGGCCCGGCTCAACCTCTTCGACGGCCTCACCCTCGACCTCGGCACCCTGCCCTCCCGTTTCCGGCATGTCCTCGTCCTCCCGCAGTACGAGATCGAGAAGGTCCTGGAGCGCCGGGCGGCCGAGGCGGGCGTCGACTTCCGCAACGAGTCCGAGGTGACCGGCCTGACCCAGGACGCGGCCGGGGTCACCGTGCACGTCAGGGGCGGCGAGAACCTGCGCGCCGCGTACGTGGTCGGCGCCGACGGGATGCGCAGTGCCGTGCGGGAGGCGGTCGGGCTGCCGTTCCCGGGGAGGTCGGCGATCCGGTCCGTCGTCCTCGCCGACGTGCTGCTTGCCGAGAAGCCCGCGACACTGCTCACGGCCGCCGCGGTCGGCGACGCGTTCGCGTTCCTGGCGCCCTTCGGCGACGGCTACTACCGCGTCATCTGCTGGCACCGCGGCCGCGACGTCCCCGACCACGAGCCGGTCGGCCTCGACGAGGTCAGGGAGATCACCCGGCTGGCCCTCGGCAAGGACTACGGGATGCACGACGCCCGCTGGATGTCCCGCTTCCACAGCGACGAGCGCCAGGTGCCCAGCTACCGGGTCGGCCGGGTCTTCCTGGCCGGCGACGCGGCGCACGTGCACACCCCCGCGGGCGGCCAGGGCATGAACACCGGCCTGCAGGACGCGGCCAACCTGAGCTGGAAGCTCGCCGCCGTGCTGCACGGCCACGCGGACCCCGGTCTGCTCGACACCTACCAGAGCGAACGCCACCCGGTCGGCAGGTCGGTCCTGCGCAGCAGCGGCGCCCTGGTCCGCCTGGCGATGGCCAAGGGCCCCCTGCTGGTGGCGCGGGGCGTACTCATCCGCGCGCTGGGCCATGCCGGCCCGGTCCGCCGCAGGATCATCGGCCAGATCACCGGCATCGGCTACCGCTACCCCGCACCGCGGGGTGCCCACCGTCTCACCGGCACCCGGGTTCCCGACCTCGCCCTGGCCGACGATTCGGTCGGTGAATCGGCCGGTGCTCCGGCCGGCGGCGGCCGCCTGTACGAGGCCCTGCGTGGCGGCCGGTTCGTCCTCGTCACCCCGGGTCCAGGTCCGGGTCCGGGTCCGGACGACACGGGCACGCGGTACGCCGGCCGGCTGGCCGTGGCGCGGTGGCGGAGCGGGCGTCGTACGACTGTTCTGGTGCGCCCGGACGGATACGTGGCCTGGGCGGGCGAGGACGCCCAGGCGCCGGAGATCGAGAAGGCGCTGGCCACCCACGTCGGGTGACCCGGTCAGGCGAGGTCGAAGTCCGCGGCCTTGGTGTCGAGGGTGGTGTGGCCGTCCTTGGCCGTGGCGAGCACGGCGATGTGCCAGGTGCCGTGCGTGGACGACGCGACGTCGGCGGCGGACACCGCGTCCTTGTACACGCACCGGACGGTGTGGCCGCCGGCCGGTGTGCAGGTCGCCGACTCCACCAGGGCCATGTCCTTGGCGGTCAGCGGCTTCTTCGCGAACTCGGACTTCTCCGGCCAGGCCAGCACCTTCAGGCTCTTGACGCCGGAGGGCGCGGTGACCTCGGTGGTGAAGGAGACCGAGCCGTCCCGGGCGCCGTCGGGGGCGGTGTAGCGGGCGGTGCTGTGCGCGAGGGCGGGCGACGGGTCCTGGTCGCCGGCGTAGGCGAGGGCGAAGGCCCCGGCACCTGCGAGCACGACGACACCGGCGACCACGGACAGGGCGATACGACGGGACATGGCGAGTTCTCCGTAACTGGCTCAGGCTGTCTCAGCCGAATGGACCCGGCGCTCGCTGCCGCGCCGTTGCGTCGATACTCGCAACGCGCAGCCGCCCCGGGCGTGAGCACGGATACTCAACTCGTCCTGGGTGATGGGTACTTCGTGAGTGAGGTGGGGCGCCCGGTGCAGATCGGACCGGGCACCCCACCGCCGTACCCCCTACTGGGCGGCCGCGTCCGCCGCCTGGGCCCTCAGGGCGCGCTCGACGCCCGCGCGGGACTCCGAGACGAGACGGGCCAGGGCCGCGTTCGGCCGGGCCGCGGCCAGCCAGGTGTCCGTCCTGGTGAGGGTCTCCTGGGAGACCTGCAGGGACGGGTAGAGGCCGATCGCGATCTGCTGGGCGATCTCGTGCGAGCGGGAGTCCCACACCGACTTCAGGATCTCGAAGTACTTGTCGGTGTACGGCGCCAGCAGCTCACGCTGGTCGGTCTGGACGAAGCCGCCGATCACCGCTTCCTGCACGGCGTTCGGCAGCTTGTCGGAGTCGATGACCGACGCCCACGCCTCCGCCTTCGCCTCCTCGGTCGGGCGGGCGGCGCGGGCGGTGGCCGCGTGCCGCTCACCCGCAGCCGTCCGGTCCCGCTCGTACTCGCCCGCGATCTCCGCCTCGTCGAAGCGGCCGACCGCCGCCAGCCGCTCCACGAACGCCCAGCGCAGTTCGGTGTCGACGGCCAGGCCCTCGATGGTGTGGGTGCCGTCCAGCAGGCTCTCCAGGAGGTCCAGCTGCTCCGGCGTGCGGGCGGTGGCCGCGAAGGCGCGGGCCCAGGCCAGCTGGTGGTCGCTCGCCGGTGCGGCGGACCGCAGGTGGGCCAGCGTCGCGTCGGTCCAGCGGGTGAGCAGGGCCTCACGGGCGGCCGGGTCGGCGTACAGCTCGATGGCCAGCTTCACCTGGCGGTGCAGGGACTGGACGACACCGATGTCCGACTCCTTGCCGATGCCGGACAGCACGAGGGACAGGTACTCGCGGGTGGGGAGTTCGGCGTCGCGGGTCATGTCCCAGGCGGACGCCCAGCACAGGGCGCGGGGGAGGGAGGACTCGAAGTCGCCGAGGTGCTCGGTGACGAAGTGCAGGGACTCCTCGTCGAGGCGGACCTTCGCGTACGACAGGTCGTCGTCGTTGAGCAGGAACACCGCCGGGCGCGGGCGGCCGACCAGCTGCGGTACGGCCGTCAGCTCGCCGTCCACGTCCAGCTCGATCCGGTCCTCGCGGACCAGCTTGCCGGTCGCCTCGTCGAGGTCGTACAGGCCGATCGCGATGCGGTGCGGGCGGAGCGTGGGCTCGCCCTTGGCGCCGGCGGGCAGCGCCGGGGCCTCCTGGCGGATGGCGAAGGAGGTGATGACACCGTCGGTGTCTGTCTCGACCTCCGGGCGCAGGATGTTGATGCCGGCCGTCTGGAGCCACTTCTGCGACCAGGTGCTCAGATCACGGCCGGAGGTCTCCTCCAGGGCGCCCAGCAGGTCGGACAGGCGCGTGTTGCCGTACGCGTGCTGCTTGAAGTACGCCTGCACGCCCTTGAAGAACTCGTCCATGCCGACGTACGCGACGAGCTGCTTGAGAACACTCGCGCCCTTGGCGTACGTGATGCCGTCGAAGTTGACGAGCACGTCGTCCAGGTCGCGGATCTCGGCCATGATCGGGTGCGTGGAGGGCAGCTGGTCCTGCCGGTACGCCCAGGTCTTCATGGAGTTGGCGAACGTTGTCCACGAGTGCGGCCAGCGCGACCCGGGGGCGTACGCCTGGCAGGCGATGGAGGTGTAGGTGGCGAACGACTCGTTCAGCCACAGGTCGTTCCACCACTCCATGGTGACCAGGTCGCCGAACCACATGTGGGCCAGCTCGTGCAGGATGGTCTCGCTGCGCGTCTCGTACGCCGCGTCGGTCACCTTGGACCGGAAGACGTACTGGTCGCGGATGGTCACCGCGCCCGCGTTCTCCATCGCGCCCGCGTTGAACTCCGGCACGAACAGCTGGTCGTACTTGGTGAACGGGTAGGCGTAGTCGAACTTCTCCTGGAACCAGTCGAAGCCCTGCCGGGTCACCTCGAAGATCGCGTCCGAGTCGAGGAACTCGGCGAGGGAGGGACGGCAGTAGATGCCCAGCGGCACCGACTGGCCGCCCTTCTCGTACACGCTGTGCACCGAGTGGTACGGACCCACGATCAGGGCGGTGATGTACGACGAGATGCGGGGCGTCGGCTCGAAGACCCAGGTGTCGTCCTTGGGCTCGGGCGTCGGCGAGTTCGAGACGACCGTCCAGCCGGTCGGCGCCTTCACGGTGAACTGGAAGGTCGCCTTCAGGTCGGGCTGCTCGAAGGAGGCGAAGACCCGGCGGGCGTCCGGCACCTCGAACTGGGTGTAGAGGTACGCCTGCTCGTCGACGGGGTCGACAAACCGGTGCAGACCCTCACCCGTGTTGGTGTACGCGCAGTCGGCGGCGACACGGAGGACGTTACGGCCCGCCAGCAGGCCGGGCAGCGCGATCCGGGAGTCGGCGAAGACCTCGGCGGGGTCCAGCGGATCACCGTTCAGGGTGACCTCGTGGACCGCCGGGGCCACCAGGTCGATGAAGGATTCGGCGCCGGTTTCGGCGACGTCGAAGCGCACCGTGGTCACGGACCGGTAGGTACCGCCCTCCTGCGCGCCGGAGAGGTCGAGATCGATCTCGTACGAGTCAACGGTGAGCAGCTTCGCCCGCTGCTGTGCCTCTTCGCGAGTCAGGTTTGTGCCAGGCACGCGGTCATCTCCTCGTTATGTGTGGGTTGCGCCATCCTTCCACGGGAGCGTGGACGAGGGCGACGAGGGAAAACCCCAGAGATCGCACGGTCGGGGGGCCTCGGACCGCCTCCCCGGGTCGTGCGGTGCCTCAGACGGCCGTGGTGCCTCCGTCGACCGGGACGGCCGCACCGGTGACGAAGGAGGACCGGTCGCTGCACAGCCAGAGCGCGGCCTGGGCCACCTCGACGGGGTCGGCCATCCGCTTCTGCAGCGTCTCCTCCTCGAACTGCTTGCCCAGCTCGGGCAGTTCACGGACGACCCGGTCCATCATCTCGGTGCGCGTGCTGCCCACCACCAGCGCGTTGACGCGGATGCCGCGCTTGCCGTACTCGGCTGCGGCGGCCCGGGTGAGCCCGAGGACGGCGTGCTTGGCGGCCACGTACGCGGCCGAGGCCCCGGTGGCCCGCTGCCCCGCGACACTGGAGGTGTTGACGATGGTGCCGCCGCCGTCGCGGAGCATCACGGGGACCTGGGAGCGCAGACAGTTCCAGACACCCCGCACGTTGACGTCCATGGTCTGCTCGTAGACGTCCTGGCCGGTCTCGTGCAGGTCGGTGCCGGCGGTGCCGAACCCGGCGTTGTTGAAGGCGCAGTCGAGCCGTCCGAAGGCGTCGACGGCCGTACGCACGACCCGCTCCACCTCCTCGGCCGAGGCCACGTCCGCCGGCACGGCGAGGGCCCGCCCGCCGTCCGCGGAGATCTCCTCGGCCAGCGCCCGCAGCCGCTCCGCGCGCCGCGCCGTCAGCACGACTGCAGCCCCCTCCCGCGCGAACAGCCGCGCCGCGGCCGCCCCGATCCCGCTGGACGCCCCCGTGATCATGGCGACCTTGCCGTCGAGGACAAGCGACCTGTCACACGACGGCCGACTGTTGCTCATATGTGGTGGCTCCCCTGGATGACGAACGTGAGCATCATCGCCCCTTCAGGGGCGCGGGGAACTGCGCGACCAGCCCCCACGCGCCCGCACCCGCGCGACGGCCGATCCCCGCACCCCCCCGAGGCGCCCGGCGCCTACGAAGACAGCTCCGCCGCCACCAGCTCAGCGATCTGCACGGCGTTCAGCGCAGCCCCCTTGCGGAGGTTGTCGTTGGAGATGAAGAGCGCGAGGCCGTTCTCCACCGTCTCGTCGCGGCGGATCCGGCCGACGTACGACGGGTCCCGGCCGGCCGCCTGCAGCGGGGTGGGGATGTCGGACAGCTCGACGCCGGGCGCGTCGGCGAGCAGCTCGGTCGCCCGCTCCGGGGAGATCGGGCGGGCGAACCGGGCGTTGACCTGGAGGGAGTGCCCGGAGAACACCGGGACGCGGACACAGGTGCCGGAGACCTTGAGGCCGGGAAGCTCCAGGATCTTGCGGGACTCGTTGCGCAGCTTCTGCTCCTCGTCGGTCTCGTTCAGACCGTCCTCGACGAGGTTGCCGGCGAAGGGCAGGACGTTGAAGGCGATGGGCCGCTTGTAGACCTGCGGCTCGGGGAAGTCGACCGCCCCGCCGTCGTGGGTGAGCTTGTCCGCGTCGGCGGCGACCTTCTGCACCTGCCCGTGCAGCTCCGCGACGCCCGCGACACCGGAGCCGGACACCGCCTGGTAGGTGGTGGCGACCAGCGCCTGCAGGCCCGCCTCGGCGTCCAGCACCTTCAGGACCGGCATCGCGGCCATCGTGGTGCAGTTCGGGTTGGCGATGATGCCCTTGGGGCGGTCGGCGATCGCGTGCGGGTTCACCTCGGAGACGACCAGCGGGACCTCGGGGTCCTTGCGCCAGGCGGAGGAGTTGTCGATGACGACGGCCCCCTGGGCGGCGACCTTCTCCGCGAGCGCCTTGGAGGTGGCCCCGCCCGCCGAGAACAGCACGATGTCCAGGCCGGTGTAGTCGGCGGTCGCCGCGTCCTCCACAGTCACACCGTCGAGCACGGTCCCGGCCGAGCGGGCCGAGGCGAACAGGCGCAGCTCCGTGGTCGGGAAGTTGCGCTCCGCGAGGATCCTGCGCATGACCGTGCCGACCTGACCGGTGGCTCCGACGATTCCGACCCTCACGGCGACTCCCTCTGCATACGTTGACCTGTGTCTGCGGCCTTTCCATCATGCGGCCGACCGGGGTCCACCTGTCCAATTCTTTGCCCGGCATGCCCACCGACTGGACCAGCCGGCCCGTGGAACTCCCGCTCACACCCCTGCTGAGCTGCAGAAATTACCTCCACCTGGCCGTCGTGCCGCAAGCTGTGCTGCCCCGCGCGCCGGTGTGACGTACGCCTCGGAAGGCGCCTCGGCCGCCCCTCGGATGCCGCGGAGAATATTTCCGGGAATCCGGCCGAACGTTTCCGGGTGCCGCGGCGTCGTAGGAGAAACGCGGTGAGGGGGTGGGTTGTGCTGCGCAGAAAGGCCCGTCGCGCCCAGGGGGACCAGCACGGTGATCCTCTGGACGCGGACCAGGAGCGCCGGGTGCGCGCGGTGCTCGCGCTGGGCGGCGTACCGCAGGCGGACCTGCTGGACGGGGTACAGCAGGTCCGCCTGCGGCTGCTGGAGCGGGCCGCCGGCGGCCAGGAGGCGCCGCGGGACGTGTCGGCGTGGGCGGCGGTCGTCGCCTCGCACCTCGCCATGGACTGGCACCGCGCCAAGCGCCGCCAGGAACGGCTCGGCGAACGGCTCGCCTCCCTCCGCCAGCCCGACCACGCCTCCGGAGAGGACAGCAGGCTGCTCTCCGTCGCCGTCGCCCGCGGCCTGGACGAACTGCCGGACGCCCAGCGCCAGATCCTCGTCCTGCGTTTCTACGCCGACCTGCCGGTCCGCGGGATAGCCGAGGAACTGGGCATCCCCGAGGGCACGGTCAAGAGCCGGCTGCACACGGCGGTACGGGCCCTGCGCGCCCGCCTGCACGAGGACGAGGTGGTGTGAGCATGACCGCCGAACACGACGACCGCGAGCGACACGACGACCGCGAGCGATACGACGACCGCGAGCGACACGACGGCCATGAGCGATACGACGGTCGCGAGCGATACGACGGCCGGGGCGAGGAGGAGACAGACGCCCTGTTCGCCGTCCTCATGGACGAGCCGCTCTCCGCCGAGCGGCGCGCCGACCCCGCCTTCATGGCCGAGCACCGCGCCGCCACCGCCGACCTCGCGCTCCTGCGCGAACAGCTCGGGATCATCGGCGACACCCTGGCCGAGCCGCCGCCCGCGGCACCCCGGCCGCGCCCCCGTCCGGCCGGGCGCCGCCGCCCCTGGCAGCACCCCGGCGTCCGTGCCCTCGGCTTCGCCGGTGCCCTCGCGGCCGCGTTCGCCGGGGCCGTGTTCGGCATCGGCTGGCTCGCGGCGAACGGCGGTTCGAGCGCCATGTCGAACGGTGCCGGCGCCGACAAGGCCGACAGCAGCAGCGCGTCGGGCACGGCCGGCCAGGGCGGCAAGGAGAGTACCGGCGGCCCCGGCTACCTCGCCTGCGCCCGGCTGGTCGTCGAGGGCACGGTCACGGGGGTGCAGCAGCTCGCGGGCTCCGGCGAGGAACGCGTCACCCTGCGCGTGACCCGCGCCTACAAACCGGCGAAGACCACCGAGGAGGTGGAGTTCCTCTTCGAGGACGGCACCGACGCCCGGGTCCGCACGGGTGCCCGCCTCCTGGTCGGCATCACGGCCGGGCAGCAGGTGCCCGACCGGTACGCGGTCGGGGAGCCGGCGATCGCCCGGGAGCGGTCCTGGATCGTCCGGGACCTGCCCGAGTCGCGGACCCTGACCTGCCGGAAGTGAAAACGGAGGGGCGGGCGCCCCGCAGGACGCCCGCCCCTCGTACCGCTGTGCCCCGCGCGTCCTACTGCGTGACCTTCTCGATCTTCACGCTGCCGGTGCCCGCGGCCGTGCCGCGCGCGTTGACCAGCTGGACCCGGCCGAAGAACTCGCGTCCCTCGGGGGCCGCCGCGGCCGCCGTGACCTGGCCGGTCACCGTGGCCGAGGCACCCGTGCCGAGCTTCACCGGCGTGGACCCGTCGACCGTGACGGAACCGAGCGCGGCGGAGAAGAACACGTCCCGGTAGTCGTAGTCGGTGGAGCCGGACGGGACCGAGTAGCCCGCGACCTCGATCGTGTAGGTCCCGGCGGCCGGCGAGGCGACGGAGACCGCCTCCTCCGAGTCGCCGTCGGCGGACTGCGCGACCTGGGTGCCGGACGCGTCGTACACGGTCAGGTCCAGGTCGGCCGAGGCGTCCGACACGTTGCCGATCGCCACGTCCAGCGAGGTCGCGCCCTCCGGCACGGTCACCGTCGTGGTCTGGGTCTCGCCCTCCTTGATGGCCGGGCGGGTGGTCTTCGAGGAGCCGAGCGGGCCGCCGACCAGCTTGCCGTCGAGGGCGGCGAACTCGTTGGTCACCTTCCAGGACGCGGTGACCGGGGTGCCCACCTTGGCCTCGGGCACGGTCACGGTCTCCGGGTCGAAGGCCGCGCCGAGCACGGTGACGCCCAGCTTGTACGGGTTGTCGAGCAGCGGCGAGGTGCGGCGCGCCTCGACCTCGATCTCCCAGACCCCGGCCTGCGGGTCGGCGTACGAACGGACGTCGGGCGTGCAGCCGTTGCCGTTCAGGTAGTTGTTGTAGCAGTACGGGGTACCGGTGTTGTCGACCGGGACGCCGTACGGGTGGATGGCGATGAACCGCGTCTGGCTCTTGTCGGCGAGCCCGCTCATCGCGACCTCAAGGGTCTTGGCGCCCTCGGGGACGGTCACGAAGTACGAGGTGGAGCTGTTGCGCTGCACCGAACTCGACGCCGAGTAGGTGTAGTCGACGGGGGTCGACACCACGACGGTCGTCAGGATCTGCTTGTCGACGCCCTCGGTACGCGGGTCGTCGACCTCCAGGATCGCGGACTTGATGCCCGAACTCTTCGGCTTGGCCTGCACCTTGACCGTCACCGGCTGGTTCAGCGGCAGCGTCACCTCGTCCGGGCCGAGGATCTTGAAGGTGTGCCCGGCGTTGTTCTCGAAGTGCAGTTCGTGCCGGATCGCCTTGTCCGCGCCGGAGGTGCGGGTGATGGTGACGTCGTACGTCTTCTTCTGCCGGACCTTGAGGCCGCCCTCGCGGTCGTAGAGCCCGGTGCCGTAGCCCGGGGTCTTCAGCGCGGAGTCGATCGCGGTGTCGACGGGCGCCTTCACGGTGTACTCGTGCGCGGTGGCGTGGTCGCGGATGGACTCCCAGGCGTCGACGATGTCGATCAGGCCCGCACCCTCCTCGTACGCCTGGACACCCTTGATGTGACGGGCCGTCGAGGTCAGTGCGGTGCGCAGGTCGGCGGGGGAGAGGGCGATGCCCTTCTCCTTGGCCGCGCTCAGCAGCAGCGCGCTCGCGCCCGCCGCCTGCGGGGAGGCCATCGAGGTGCCCTGGAGCATCGAGTAGCCGGCCGGCAGCGAGTAGCCCGCCTCGGCGACCGGGGAGCCCGGCAGCCAGGTCTGGGTGCTGTTGATCGCGGCGCCCGGCGCGACCAGGGTCGGCGTGAAGCCGCCGTCCTCACGCGGGCCGCGCGAGGAGAAGGGGAGCAGCTGGTACTTGGTGGTCACCTGGGAGCCGTAGTTGGCGGCCCAGGTCTCCTTGGAGATCGCCGCGCCGACCGAGATCACCTTGTCGGCGAGACCGGGGTCGCCGATGGTGTTCGCACCCGGGCCGGAGTTGCCCGCCGAGATCACGAGCTGCACGCCGTAGGTGTCGATGAGCCGCGTGTACAGCTCGGCGCGGGCGTTGTTGCCGTCGTTCAGCGCCGGGAGGCCGCCGATCGACATGTTCACGATGTCGACGCCCCGGTTCGTGACCAGGTCGATCATGCCCTCGGTGAGGGCGACGTTGGTGCAGCCGCCGGTCCAGGTGCAGGCCCGGGACGAGACGATCTTCGCGCCCGGGGCCGCGCCGTTCATCTTGCCGCCGAACAGGCCGTTGGCGGCGGTGATGCCGGCGACGTGGGTGCCGTGCTCGGACTCGATGACGCCGATGTTGACGTAGTCGGCCTTCGCGCCGGACGCGTTGTAGACGACGTCCTTGCGGATCTCGACCACGAACGGGATGCGCTCGACGACGTCCGTGGACGGGTCGTCCGTGCCGAAGTAGCCGATCTGGTAGCCGTCCTTGTACGGCTTCATCGGTACGTCGTCGGTGAAGTCCAGGTTGTCGTTGCTGTCGACGCGCACGGTGCCGGAGGCCGGGTCGTACAGGACACCCCAGGCGTCGGTCGTGTCGCCGTCGCGGTTCAGGTCGCCCTTCATGTCGCCACCGGTGGTGGCGGACTCGTACATGTAGTTGAACTTGTACGAACCCGCGGGCGCCTTGAACGTCTCGGTGCCCTGGCTGGCCGTGGTGATGGAGAACGCCGGGCCGGAGGCCGGGGCGGTCATCCGCCGCCAGGTGCCGTCGCCGTCGTTGACCGGGTCGGTCGAGGTCACCCAGTCGACGATCTTCCGCTCGCCGGTGGTGGTCTTCTGCAGCGCCGGGTGGCCGAGGTCCACGCCGGAGTCCAGGATGCCGATGGTGATGCCCCGGCCGTCCGCCTTCGGGTGCTCCTTGACGAAGTCGACGGCGCCCGTCTCGAAGGAGGGGTTGTAGGGGTTCTCGGCGGGGGTGTTCTTGTTCGGCCCCGAGTAAGTGGCCTTGGCGGCCGTGGTCTTCGCGGCCGTGGTCTTGGCGGACTTGGCGTTGCCGTCCGTCGCCGTCGGGTCGTCGAGCTGGATCTCCTGGCGCAGGTCGATCGCGTGCACCGAGGACAGCTTCGCGGCGGCGGCGATCGCCGCGTCCGCCCGCCCGGTGGGGACGGTGGCCCGGACGTAACCGAGTTTGTCGTACGTACGGCCCACCAGGCCGCCCTTGACCGCGTCCAGCTCGTCGGCGACCTGCTCGGTCTGGCCCGGCGCGGTCGCGATCATCATCGTGACGTTCTTGGTGCCGTCGGACTTGGCCTCGGCGAGCAGTTCCGCGTCGTCCGAACCGAGCTTGTCGTGGGCCGACTTGACGCCGGGGTCGGCGGTGGCGGCGGCGCGGGCCGGGGCCGCGGCGGCGGCCAGGGGTACCGGCCCGGCGGCGGAGAGCGCGGCCACGACACCGACGGCGACGGCTATCCGGCCCAGGCGTCTGTGGCCCGGTATCGGCTCGTGCTGGGGGGTGAGGGTCATCTGCATCCCTTGTAGGTAAAGGAACGAGCGTGGAGGCGGCCGGACATGGTCATGTCCGGCGCGTAGTCGCATAGCTTTTCCCAAGGGAACGGACTTTTGGGAACGTTGACCGAATTGATATGAACGTATGGGGAAAACCCCCGGTCGGCCCCCGGTCACCCCCCGGTCGTCCCGCGGCCGTTTCCCGGTCCCGTCGCGGAAACCCGGTGGCCACCGCGCGTCCGACGACCTACCGTGCCGACGTGCGCGAGAAGCTCAGGGTGGCGGCCTACGCCGTGTGTGTCCGTGACGGTCAGATCCTGCTCGCCCGGTCACCGGCCGACGACGGCACACCCGAGTGGGTCCTGCCCGGCGGCGGCATGGAGCACGGCGAGGACCCCTACGACACGGTCCGCCGCGAACTCATGGAGGAGACCGGCTACCGCATCGAGGTGACCGGCCTGCTGGGCATCGACTCGAACCGTCTCCGCTTCCCCCGCGCGGGCCTGCGGCGCCCCGCCACCGACCACCACGGCGTGCGGATCATCTACACCGGCGAGATCGTCGGCGGCGAACTGCGCAACGAGGTCGACGGCTCCACCGACATGGCCGCCTGGCAGGACCTGGACGCCGTTGCGTCCCTCAGGCACATCCGGCTGGTCGACGTCGCCCTGCGGCTGTGGCGGGAGCGGCCGGCGGCGGGGCGGTTTGCGGAAGAGCAGGCGTAAGGGCCGGAGACCCTCCCCTACCCCGGCAGATGAACGCGGAGTAGCCGGGCCCCGGACGCCCGTGATCCGCTCCATGACCGGTCCCCACCTCGCCTGATCCACGTACGGTGATCGGCGCTGCGCGTTGCCGCCGTGTTCACGCGCAGGTCACCCCCGGTGCCAACGATCCAAAGTGAGCGGGAAGTTCGCGGAAGCGATCGCCCGTGACCACTGCCGACGCGTTCGTACTCGGGGAGATCGCGCCATGTCGCGCATACGCTCTGTCGCCACCTCCGCGGCCCACAAGGGCCGCGAGGCACTGGAGATCAACCGCCGTACCGTGCTCGCCGCCGCCGGAGCCGTCTCGCTCTCCGCAGGCGTCGGATTCGCCCTGCGCCCCACCGACAGCGAGGCCACCCCCGCCGTCCCCGCCGCGGCCGAGGAGCAGCAGCCGGTCGCCGAGGGCCGCCAGGCCGCCGCGGCCCCCCTCGCCCCCTACACCAAGGGCACCACCCTCGCCTCCGTCGCCGCACCCCGCACCAGCTCCGGCTACCGGCGGCTCGGCGACGGCGCCGGCTGGTCGCGCGTCGTGCGCTCCGACCTGGCCGCCGCCAAGTCCGGCCGGGCGAGCCGCCGTACCGCCCTCGCCGCGTTCGTGCAGTTCACCGACCTGCACCTGATGGACGTCCAGCACCCGCTGCGTCTTGAGTTCCTGCGCGCCCACGACCCGCACGCCTGGCGCCCGCACGAGGCGCTCACCGTGCCCGGCGCCATCTCGCTCGTCGAGCGGGTCAACGCACTGCGCGGCGCCCCGGTCACCGGCTCGCCGCTGCACTTCGTGATGACGACCGGCGACAACACCGACAACAACGCCCACTCCGAACTGGAGTGGTTCATGAAGGTGATGAGCGGCGGCCGGATCACCCCCAACACCGGTGACCCCAAGCACTACGAGGGCGTCCAGAACAGCGGCCTCAAGCTGTACTGGCAGGCCTCCGCCACCGTCCGCGACGGCGACAAGGCGCTCGGCTTCCCGCACCTCGCCGGCTACCTGGCCGCCGCGATCCGCGAGGTGAGGAGCCCCGGCCTCAACCTGCCCTGGTACTCCACGGTCGGCAACCACGACGCCCTGCCGCTCGGCTGCTTCGGCTCGCACGCCGACCCCTGGCTCGCCGCGGCCGCGATCGGCGGCAAGAAGCTGATGACGGTGACCGACGCCGAGGCCAAGAAGCTCCAGGACTCCATCCGCACCGCCAAGGACCCCAAGGGCAGCGGCTACCGCGACTTCCTGAAGGCCCACGCCCGGTCGATGCGCTCGGTCACCGCGGACGAGAAGCGGGCCCCGTACACCTCCGCGGACTACCTGAAGGCCCACCTGGACCCGGCCTACCAGGGACTCGGCCCGGTCGGCCACGGCTACTCCAGCGCCAACGTGGCCGCGGGCACCCAGTACTACGCCTTCCGTATCTCCGACGACGTCATCGGCATCAGCCTCGACACGACGGATGCGGGCGGCCACTACGACGGATCGATCGGAACGGCCCAACTGACCTGGCTGGAGCAGACCCTGAAGGAGAACAAGGACTCCTACGCGGTCGTCTTCAGCCACCACACCAGCCAGACGATGACCAACACCCGTCCCGACCCGGCCCACCCGAGCGACGGCCGCCACACGGGCGCCGAGCTGGTCACCCTGCTCAACCGCCACGCCAACGTGCTGGCCTGGGTGAACGGTCACATCCACCGCAACCTCATCACCCCGCACAAGGCCTCGAACGGCAACTCCTTCTGGGAGATCACCACCGCCTCGCACGTCGACTACCCCCAGCTCGCCCGGGTCGTCGAGCTCGCGGACAACAAGGACGGCACGATCTCCCTCTTCACCACCCTGATCGAGTCGGCCGCCCCGCACCGCACCGACTTCTCCGACCTCTCCCAGACCGGCCTCGCCGCCCTTTACCGCGAACTGGCCTTCAACGCACCCGGTTCCAGCAAGGTCCTGGGCGGCAGCACGACGGACCGGAACACGGAGCTGGTGCTGAAGAAGGGCTGAGAACAGGTCAACCAGTCCAAGCCGGGCAACCTCGCCGATCAGGACGGTGTCCCTCCCCCCGACCGAGTACGACGACTCCACTGGGGGAGAGACATGTCCGTACGTACGACGCTGGTGACGGCCACCGCACTGGCCCTGTCTGCAGCGCTCGCGGGACCGGCGCTGGCGGCCCCGGCCGGGCCGGCGCCGACGGCAGCCGCGGCCGGCCACCAGGCCACCCGCAAGGCGGTCGAGGCCGCGGTCGAGGGCGGCGTCCCCGGGGCGACGGCCACCGCCCGGGACGCCCGCTCCACCTGGTCGGCGACGGCCGGGGTGGGCGACGCCCGCACCGGCGCCCCGCGGTCCGCGGCCGACCGCTACCGGGTCGGAAGCATCACGAAGACCTTCGTGGCCACGGTGCTGCTCCAGCTGGAGGCGGAGGGCCGGCTGTCGCTCGACGACACGGTGGACAAGTGGCTGCCGGGCGTGGTCGCCGGCCACGGCAACGACGGCCGCCGCATCACCGTCCGCCAGCTCCTCAACCACACCAGCGGCATCTTCAACTACACCGCGGACGACGACTTCGGCCGCACGTACTTCCTCAAGGACGGCTTCTTCCGGCACCGCTACGACACGCTGACGCCCGCCGGTCTTGTGGCGATCGCGATGAAGCACGAGCCCGGCTTCGCCCCGGGCACCAGCTGGGCCTACTCGAACACCAACTACGTGCTCGCCGGCATGGTCATCAAGGCGGTGACCGGCCACTCGTACGCCCGGGAGATCACCGACCGGGTGATCAGGCCCCTCCACCTGACCGGCACCTCCCTCCCCGGCACCCGCACCACCCTGCCGCGCCCGAGCAGCCGCGCCTACTCGAAACTCGCCGAGACGACGACGGGCCCCACCTACGACGTCACCACCCTCAACCCCTCCATGGCCTCCTCCGCCGGCGAGATGATCTCCACCTCCGCCGACCTGACCCGCTTCTACGAGGCCCTCCTGCGCGGCAGGCTGCTCCCCCCTCGCCAGCTGAAGGAGATGAAGACCACCACCCCGATCCCCGGCGACCCCAACATCGCGTACGGCCTCGGCCTGATGGACGCCACCCTCCCCTGCGGCGTCCACGTCTGGGGCCACGACGGCGGCATCCACGGCTCCTCCTCCGTCGCGGCCACCACCCCCGACGGCCGCCACGCCCTGGCCCTCAACTTCAACGCCGACTGGACCGGCGACAAGGACGCGGTGGTCGCGGCGGAGTTCTGCGGGGGCTGAGCCACGGGGGCCGGGCACCGCGGTCGCCGGGCCCGGAAAAAAACTTCGGCCGGCGATGTCGAGAACCCGTGGCCGGCTCCGTCCCCGGGGTGAAGGCGGCCACAATGGGCCGTACCGGCACCGAGGAGAACCACGATGGCCAAGTACCTGCTGCTGAAGCACTACCGCGGCGCCCCGGCCCCGGCCGACGACGTGCCCATGGACCGGTGGACGCCGGAGGAGATCTCGGCCCACGTGCGGTACATGCAGGACTTCGCCGCCCGGCTGGAGAAGTCCGGCGAGTTCGTCGACGGCCAGGCCCTCGCCCCCGAGGGGATGTGGGTCCGGTACGACGGCGAGGGGCGCCCGCCGGTCACCGACGGCCCGTTCGCCGAGACCAAGGACCTCATCGCCGGCTGGATGGTGATCGACGTCGACAGCCACGAGCGCGCCGTGGAGCTGGCCGGTGAACTGTCGGCCGCTCCCGGGGCAGGCGGGAAGCCGATCCACGAGTGGCTGGAGGTGCGCCCCTTCCTGGCCGCGCCGCCCACCATCACGGAGTCATGCCACTGATGGACGAGGTCTCGCTCAGGAGCCTCACCCCGAGCGTGCTCACCGTCCTCGTCCGCCGCGGAGCCGACTTCGCGGCGGCCGAGGACGCCGTGCAGGAGGCGCTGGTCGAGGCGGTCCGTGTCTGGCCCGCCGACCCGCCGCGGGACCCGAAGGGCTGGCTGGTCACCGTGGCCTGGCGGCGGTTCCTCGACGCGACCCGCGCCGACACCGCCCGCCGCCGGCGCGAGGACCGCGTGGACGAGGAGCCGCCGCCCGGTCCCGTCCCCGCGGCGGACGACACCCTCCGGCTCTACTTCCTCTGCGCCCACCCCTCCCTCACCCCCTCCGCCGCGGTCGCGCTCACCCTGCGTGCCGTCGGCGGCCTCACCACCCGACAGATCGCCCGGGCCTACCTGGTGCCCGAGGCGACCATGGCCTGGGGGCACCTCCCACGCCCTTAAGGCAGTGGGGGAGGATCAGCCGCGCCAAGCGCACGGTCTCCGGCGTCCGCCTCGACCGGCCCGGTGACGTCGCGACCGTGCTGCGCGTCCTCTACCTGGTCTTCAACGAGGGCTACTCCGGTGACGTCGACCTCGCCGCCGAGGCCGTCCGGCTCACCCGACAGCTCGCGGCCGCGATCGACCACCCCGAGGCGGCCGGGCTGCTCGCCCTCATGCTGCTCCACCACGCCCGGCGGGCCGCCAGGACCGCACCCGACGGCAGCCTGGTCCCCCTTGCCGAACAGGACCGGAGCCGATGGGACACCCGCCTGATCGCCGAGGGCATCGGGATCCTCCAGGCGGCCCTCGCCCGCGACCGCCTCGGCGAGTTCCAGGCCCAGGCCGCCATCGCCGCCCTGCACGCGGACGCGCCCACCGCCGGCGAGACCGACTGGGTGCAGATCGTCGAGTGGTACGACGAACTCGCGGGCCTGACCGACAACCCGGTCGTCCGGCTCAACCGCGCGGTCGCCGTCGGCGAGGCGGACGGCCCCCGGGCCGGCCTGGCCGCGCTCGCCGAGCTGGACCCCGCCCTGCCCCGGCACACCGCGGTCGCCGCCTACCTGCACGAACGCGACGGCGACCTGACGACCGCGGCACGCCTGTACGCCGAGGCGGCCCGCAAGGCCCCCAACCTCGCCGAACGCGACCACCTGACCCGCCGGGCCGCACGCCTCAACGCACATCCCGGCGCACACCTCGACGCACATCCCGGCGCGCGCCTCGACGCCGACCGCGGCAGGTGACATCGTCGTGCGTCCGGGTGCCTCGCTTGCCGTTTTTTTGCCGTCGGCCGCCCTCGTCCGGAGGGTGCGGGGGATGCGGATGCCCTTGTAAAAGCGCAGGTCAGAAGGGTGACCGCGAGGGAAGTGGAATGAAGTTGCCGACCGGGGGCCCGGCGCTCGTCCTGTAAACGCAGCCGACTCCGACACGAGACACTCCGTTCATCCGAATGAAACGTCCGTACCGCCTCATATCGGCTAACCCGCGGTTCCCGGGGATGGCTCGATCTGGTGCAAGGCAGGTGTTCGTGTGGGCGCTCGGCTCGGACTTCGTGTGCTCTCGGTCTACGAGGGTTTTTTCTCCGGGGGAGCCCGGATCGTGCACAGTGATGTGCTGCTCGGCCTGGTAGAGGGCGGACAGCAGTGGCATCGCGTGCTGAGTCTGCACGGTGAGGTCCACCGAGAAGCCACCACGCAGCGCATGGAGGACGACGCCTGTTACCGCGCGCTTACGGCCGGTGGCGTCGAGGTGACGTCGCTGGGCCGCACCGCCGGCCTCGTCGACGGCACCGTCGCGGCGTCGGTTTTCAGCGGGCCCGAGCTGGCCGACACGGCGCGGGCCATGGCCGGTGCGGACGTCATCCTGTCGCTGAAGGAGCAGCCGCTCGCGCTGCTCAACCAGGCCGGGCTGCCCCGCCGCCCCGTCGTCGTCTGCCTGCACCGGTCCGACCCGGAGAACCAGGGCCAGGCGCTGGACGAACTCAAGGCCGCCATCGCGGACGGCACCGTGGTCGCCTGTGTGTGCTGCGCCGAGTCCACCCGGGACGCGTACGAGGCCGCCGGGATCCCCGGCGAACTGCTGCACGTGATCCCGAACGGCGTCGACCTGCTCCGCTTCCGGCCGGACGCGGCGCTGCGGCTCGCCTTCCGCGAGTCCCTCGGCATCTCCGCCACCGCTCCCGACGCCCCCGTCGTCGTGTTCGCCGCCCGGTACGCCGGCATGAAGAACGTGCCGCTCTTCCTGCGGGCGGCCAGGGCGTGGCTGGCCCGCGAGGGCGGTGGGCACGTCGTCATGTGCGGGGCCGGGATGACCGAGGACAACCCCGCCCTCTGGGCCGACATCGAGGTCGCCTTCGGTGCCGACCGGGCCGCCCTCGGCGACCGCGTGCACCTGCTCGGCGTACGGCACGACATGGAGACCGTCTACGCCGGGTCCGACGTCGTCGCCCTCACCTCCGCCTCCGGCGAGGCGGCGCCGCTCTGCCTGATCGAGGGCATGATGTGCGGCGCCGTCCCGGTCACGACGGACGTCGGCGACAGTGCGTCGATCGTCGAGGGGCACGGGTTCGTGACGCCCTTCGACCCCGACGCGATCGCCTTCGCCTGGTCGGCGGCGGTGGCCGACAGGGAGCTCTTCGCTCCGGCGCTGGCGGCGAGCCGCGAGCGGTTCAGCCGTACCCGGATGATCGCCGCCTACGCCGACCTGCTCGACCACGTCGTCGGCGACGTGCGCGACGAACTGCGCCCCGGCGTCACCGGGCAGTAGCACCCCGCCGGTCCGCCTCGCCCGCCGCGACCACCGCGCGGGCGGGGCGGGACGCGGGCCGGCTACCCGGGCAGCGGGTCGTCGCGCAGGACGCCGTAGAGGACGCAGTCCCGCCAGCGGCCGTCCCGGAAGACGGCGGAGCGCATCACACCCTCGCGGGTGAAACCGGCCTTCTCCAGGGCGCGTTGCTCGGCGATGTTCTCCGAATCGGTTTCGGCCTGGATCCGTTGCACCGGGGTGTGGGCGAACAGGTAGCGGACGAGCAGGAGCTGGGCGCGGGTTCCGATGCCCCGGCCACGGGCTTCCGGCGCCAGGGCGATGCCGGCGCTCCAGCAGTGGGACGTGGGGCCGGTCGTCAGCCTGTGCCAGGACACGAAGCCGAACGGGCCGCCGGACGTGGCGCCGTCGGAGGCGTCGACGATCAACTGGCCGCCGTCAGGACCGAGCAGAGCGTTCTCCGCGAAGCGGCGCCGGAAGCGGTCGGGGTCCCGCCAGCCGAACCACTGGAAGTGGCTCGCCGCCTCGGGGTCGAAGAGAAACCGCTCCAGCAGGGGGAGGTCGTCCTCGCGGGCGGGGCGCAGTATCACGGAGGCGTCATCGCTCATCGCGGTCACTTTAGTGTCCGGGCGCGAGAAGAGGCCGTCGGTCCCCCTCCGAACCGGCGGCCCCTGCGCTGCGCGTTCCCTGCCTACCGGGGCAGCACCACGACGTAGGCGGCGGGGTCGCGGTCGCCGGCCGCCATCAGGGCGGTACGGACCACCGCCGCCTGCTGCTCCATCGAATTGCGGAGCTTCTTCGGGGTGACGTACACGACCGTGATGCCGAGCCGCTCCAGGTGCTCCCGCTTGCGGGCGTATTCGGACCACAGGGCGTCCTCGTCCTGACGGGGTGCGCGGGTGTCGAGCTCGACGGCGACCGCCTGCTCCGGCCAGTAGGCGTCGAGGCCGCCCAGGTGGGGGCCGCCGGGCAGCCTCAGGTCCACGTTCCAGACCGGGTCGGGCAGGCCGTACTCGTGGACCATCCGGTAGAGGCGGTCCTCCGCGATGGCCCGGCCCTCGGCGACGAGGGAGTCGACGGCGTCCACCACATGGGGGCGGGCGAGCAGCTTCGCCTGGTTCAGCTCCCTTACCACCGCCGCCGGTTCGCAGTGGCCGCCGCGCACCGCCTCGGTCAGCAGCCGCCGTACCGCGTCCGCGTCGGTGAGGTCCGCCACCGCGTCCGCGAGGGCGCGGGGGACCGGGGCGACCGGGAGGCCCGTCACCGTCTCGGGGGCCGGCAGGGCAGGGGTGCGGAGCACCCGGACGTAGGAGGTGGAGCGCAGCCGGCGCATCCGCGGGACCAGGACGTCCACGTGGTCCAGGGAGAGCAGCGGCGGGGTGGCGGAGAAACCGTGCAGGGTCAGCGCCGCCAGGCCCGTGATCATCGCGTCCGCGTAGACCGGGCGGTGCGGGGAGTCCGGGGTCGGCTGCGCCGGGACGCCCGGGGCGGATTCGCGGGCCGTGAAGAGGAGGGCCCCGTGCAGGCGTTCCTCGCTGGTCGGCGGCCCGGGGTGGAGCAGTACCACGCCTGGCAGCAGTTGCTGCCAGGGGCCGCCCGGCCGGCACTGCTCGGCGATCTCGGTGGCCGCGACGCCGTGCGAGCGGAGCTGGGCCGTCGTCAGCACCCGGCGGTGGACGTCGGAGAGGTGGCGGAGGGGGCGGGGGGAGAGCGGGGTGTTGTGGGTCATGGCCTCGGGATTCCCTGGGCCGGCCGGGTCCTTAACCGGTGTTACGCGTTCGTCGATGAATACGGACAAGGCGGTACTAAAGGACGGGTGTTCGGGTGCCGAGTAGGGACCGGAAACCCCTGGTCCGGATGGGTGGGGACCAGGGGTTACGGCCATGATTGACTGAATTGCGTAACGGTCACCTGGAGGGCGACCTGTGGCCAAAGGTCAGCTCGCGGGGGCCCCTACGGCCTGCGCGTCGCACTCCTGTCCGCGCAGCGTCCGTGCCAGGTCGTCCCGGGCCTCCAGGACCAGGCGGCGCAGCGCCGGGGGCGCGTCGGCGTGGGCCGTCAGCCACGCGTCCGTCGCCTCCAGCGTCTGAGGACGGTCCTGGAGCGAGGGATACAGGCCCCGGACCACGTCCATGCCGATCTGGATCGAGCGGTCCTCCCAGATCCGGGCGATGACCTCGAAGTACTTCTCCGCGTACGGCGCCAGCAGCTCCCGCTGCGACGGCTGGGCGAAGCCCGCGATCGTCGCCTCCACCAGCGCGTTGGACAGCGTCTGCGACTCCACGACCTGCGCCCATGCCTGCGCCTTCACGGCCGCCGACGGGCGGGCGGCCAGGCAGCGCACCTGGTGGCGCTTGCCGGACGCCGTGTCGTCCCGGGCCAGCTCGGCCGCCAGCACGGACTCGTCGGCGAAGCCGTGTGCGGCGAGGGGTTCGAGGAACGCCCAGCGCAGCTCCTGGTCGACGTCCAGACCGTCGATCTTCGCCGTGCCCGCCAGCAGCTCCTGGAGCAGCCGGAAGCCGGATCCGTCCGCCGCCGTCGACGCGAAGAACCGCGCCCAGGCCAGCTGGTGCTCGCCGCCCGGCGCCGCCTGCCGCAGCTCCCGCAGGGCGCCCTCGGCGAGCAGCCGCCCGGCCGTCTCCCGCCCCTGCGGCGCCACATAGTGCACCAGCGCCGACTCCGCCCACGCCTGGAGCATCTGCAGCACGCCGATGTCCGACTCGCGGCTCGCGAACCGCAGCACCAGGTCGACGAAGTCCCGGGCGGGCAGCAGTGCGTCCCGGGTCAGGTTCCACAGCGCCGACCAGCACAGCGCCCGGGCCAGCGGGTCGGTGAGCGAGCCGAGGTGGCCGCGCAGGGTCGCCAGCGACGTCTCGTCGAAACGGATCTTGCAGTAGGTGAGGTCGTCGTCGTTGACCAGGACCAGTTCCGGGGCGTCGGCGCCGGCCAGCTCCGCGACCACCGTGCGCGGGCCGTCGACGTCGGCCTCGGCACGCGCGTACCGGACCAGATCGCCGCCCTCCAGCCGGTACAGACCGATCGCGACCCGGTGCGGACGCAGCTCGGGGTGGTCCGCCGGGGCGATCACAGCGGCCTCCTGCAGCACGGCCAGCTCGGCCACCCTGCCGTCCCCGTCAAGGAGCACCTGTGGGGTCAGCGAGTTCACCCCCGCCGTCTGCAGCCACTTCGCGGCCCAGGCGCTCATGTCCCGGCCGCTGGTCTCCTCGAGGACCGACAGCAGGTCGCCGAGGCGGGTGTTGCCGTACGCGTTGCGCTTGAAGTAGCGGCGGGCACCCTCCAGGAACGCGTCCTGGCCGACGTACGCCACCAGCTGCTTGAGGACCGAGGCGCCCTTGGCGTAGGTGATGCCGTCGAAGTTGAGCTTGGCGTCCTGGAGGTCGCGGATGTCGGCCGTGATCGGGTGCGTGGAGGGCAGCTGGTCGGCACGGTACGCCCAGGCCTTGCGGCGGTTGGCGAAGGTGGTCCAGGCGTTCTCGAAACGGGTCGCGCCGACGTTCGCGAAGGTGCCCATGAAGTCCGCGAAGGACTCCTTCAGCCACAGGTCGTCCCACCACACCATGGTGACCAGGTCGCCGAACCACATGTGCGCCATCTCGTGCAGGATCACGTTGGCGCGCGCCTCGTACGACGCCTGGGTCACCTTGCCCCGGAAGATGTACTCCTCCCGGAAGGTCACCAGGCCCGGGTTCTCCATCGCGCCCAGGTTGTACTCGGGCACGAACGCCTGGTCGTACTTCCCGAACGGGTACGGGTAGTCGAAGCGGTCGTGGAAGAAGTCCAGGCCCTGCTTGGTGATCAGGAAGACGTCGTCCGCGTCGAAGTAGGGGGCGAGGCCCTTGCGGCACAGGGCGCCGAGGGGGATGTCGAGCGTCGTGCCGTCGGGGAACGTCCGGGAGTACGAGTCCGTGACGTAGTGGTACGGCCCCGCCACCACACACGTGATGTACGTCGAGATCGGCTTCGTCTCCGCGAACCGCCACACACCGTCGGCGAGTTCACCCGCCCCGTTGCTCCACACCCGCCACTCCTCGGGCGCCCGCACCTCGAAGCGGAACGGCGCCTTGAGGTCCGGCTGCTCGAAGCCCGCGAAGACCCGGCGGGAGTCGGCCGGCTCGTACTGCGTGTAGAGGTAGACCTCGCCGTCCTCGGGGTCGACGAATCGGTGCAGGCCCTCGCCGGTGCGGGAGTAGGCGCACCGGGCGTCCACCACCAGCTCGTTCTCCGCGGCCAGGTCCTCCAGGGTGATCCGGGTGCCGTCGAAGACCTCGCCGGGGTCGAGGTCCTTGCCGTTCAGGGTCACGGCGGTCACGCTCGGTGCGATCAGGTCCGCGAAGCTCGCGGCCCCCGGCTCGTTGCAGCGGAAGCGGATCGTGGTCACCGAGCGGAAGGTGCGCGGCTCGTCCTGGCCCTCCCCGACGGCGGACCGTACGTCCAGCGACACGTCGTATCCGTCGACCGACAGCAGGGCGGCCCGCTCCCGGGCCTCGTCGCGGGACAGATTCTCACCGGGCACGGGCGGGACTCCCTCATCGTTGTCGGTACGCCGGAACAGCACCGATCCTCCCACGTGCCCCTGACGACGGGCACCCGGGAATGGGGTGGCCGGTGGCGGTGTTGCCGCTGGAAAACGACCGTATTCCGAGGAGAACCATGTCCGAGACCGCGACCGGCTCCGGCAAGACCCCCGTCGACTTCTGGTTCGACCCGCTGTGCCCCTGGGCCTGGATGACCTCCCGGTGGGTCCTGGAGGTGGAGAAGGTCCGCGACATCGAGGTCCGCTGGCACATCATGAGCCTCGCGGTCCTCAACGAGCCCAAGCTCGACGAGCTGCCCGAGGAGTACCGCGAGCTGCTGGAGACCAAGGCGTGGAAGCCGATCCGCGTGGTCACCGCGGCCTGGCAGAAGCACGGCGCCGACATCCTCGGCCCGCTTTACACCGCGCTCGGCACCCGGATCCACAACAACGGCGAGGGCCCGACCCCGGAGGCCATCGCGGGCGCGCTCGCGGACGTCGGCCTGCCGGCCGAGCTGATCGACTACGCCGACCAGGAGGACTTCGAGTTCGACGCCGAGCTGCGCGCCTCCCACAAGGAGGGCATCGACAAGGTCGGCCAGGACGTCGGCACCCCGGTCATCGCGGTCCCCGGCTCCGACGGCGAGCAGATCGCCTTCTTCGGCCCGGTCGTCACCCCCGCCCCCAAGGGCGAGGAGGCGGCCCGCCTGTGGGACGGCACCCTCGCGGTCGCCTCCGTCCCCGGCTTCTACGAGATCAAGCGGACCCGCACCAAGGGCCCCGACTTCAGCAACCTGTAGGTCACCCCGCCGCGCCCGGCGGTCCCGCCGGGCGCGCACCTCTCTTTCCCGACAGCCCCGCGAGCCCCATCCGCCGTTGCGCCATGGGTACATGACGGAGATCGACGCCTCGGTACCGCATTCGGCGCGCATCTGGAACTACTGGCTCGGCGGCAAGGACAACTACGTCGTGGACCAGGAGGCCGGCGACGCCTACACCGCCGTCTTCCCCGGGATCGTGACCGTCGCCCGCAGCAGCCGGCCCTTCCTCGGCCGCAGCATCGGGCATCTCGTCCGCGAGGCCGGCATCCGCCAGTTCCTCGACGGTCGGCACCGGGCTGCCGACCGTCGACAACACCCACGAGGTCGCCCGGGGCATCGCCCCCGAGTCGAGGATCGTGTACGTCGACAACGACCCGTTGGTCCTCGCGCACGCCCGCGCCCTGCTCACCTCCACCGAGGAGGGCGTCACCGCGTACGAGGACCTCAGCCTCTACGAGCCGGAGCGCATCCTGGAGGCCGCGGCCCGCACCCTGGACCTCACGCGCCCCACCGCCCTGATCCTCAGCGGCATCCTCGGCCACGTCGACGGCTACGACCGCGCCCATGACCTGGTCCGCGCCCTGCTGTCCGGCCTGCCCGCCGGCAGCCACCTCTCCGTCAACGACGGCTCCCGCGGCACCGACCCCGCCTACGAGCAGGCGCAGGACGCCTACAACGAGACCGGGGCGGTCCCCTACTACCTGCGTCCCGTCGACCAGATCGAGGGCTACTTCGAGGGCCTGGACCTGGTCGGGCCCGGAGTCGTGTCGGTACCGCTGTGGCGCCCCGAGGCGGACCCGGCCCCCCGGCCGATCGGGCAGCACGGCGGCCTCGGCCGCAAGCCCTGAGGCCCCGCACCGGAAAGCCCCCGCGAGTCTCGTCCTCACGGGGGCTTCCCTCTTTCCGCCTGCCCCCTGTGAGCGGTGAGAAGACGATCACGAGGCAGGGCGTCCCAACGGCTCATGGAGCCAGCAGCAGCACATCCGCCCGGGACCGCGCGGCCGCGTGACGCCTGGCCACGTCCTGCCAGTTGACGACCGCCCACATGGCGTCGATGAAGTCGACCTTCTGGTTGCGGTACTGGAGGTAGAAGGCGTGCTCCCACGCGTCGAAGACCAGGACCGGCACGGAGCCCTGGCCGACGTTGCCCTGGTGGTCGTAGACCTGCTCGACGACCAGCCGCCCGCTCAGCGGCTCGTACGCCAGGACGCCCCAGCCGGAACCCTGGGTGGTGGCCGCCGCCTTGGTGAGCTGGGCCTTGAAGCCCGCGAAGGAACCGAACGACTCGGCGATCGCGTGCGCCAGTTCGCCCACACCGTCCGCCGCGAGCGGCTCGCCGCCACCGCCGTCCTTCGGCCCGGTCATGTTCTGCCAGTAGATGCTGTGCAGGATGTGCCCGGAGAGGTGGAAGGCCAGGTTCTTCTCCAGGCCGTTGACCGACCCCCAGCTCTCCTTGTCCCGCGCCTCCGCCAGCTGCTCCAGCGTGTCGTTGGCACCCTTCACATACGCCGCGTGGTGCTTGTCGTGGTGCAGCTCGATGATCTCGGGACTGATCACGGGCGCGAGCGCGGAGTAGTCGTAGGGCAGTTCAGGAAGCGTGTAGACGGGCATGGGTGTGGGTCCCCTCCGAACCTCTTATTGCAAATAGCTTGCAACTGCAGACTAGCAGCAGGAGGGTCCGGGGTGTTGTCCGGCGCGCACGGGTATGCGCCGGGCCGGGCGCGCGACCTACTATCGAGACTCGTGGAAGGGGGAATCCATGGGGCCGGAGATTGCCGACCTCGCCCAGACGGCGGGCACCACGATGGTGGCTCTGATGGCCACTCAGGCCTGGGAGTCGGCGAGGGATGGAGTGGTCGCCCTCTGGCGGCGCTATCAGCCGGCGAGGGCCGAGGCCGTCGGCGGTGAGCTGGCGGCTGCGCGCGAGGACCTGCTGCTCGCTCGCGCCTCGGGCGACACCGGGACTGAAGCCGAACTGACCGCCGAATGGCAGGCACGGGTCCGTCGGCTGCTGCTCGCACAGCCGGAGGTCGCGGACGAACTGCGCCGCATACTCGGCGAGTTGGAACACCACCTTCCGCAACAGCAGACCACCGTGGAGGTGCGCCTGCGCGCCGAGGTCTCCGGCAGCGGCCGCGTCTACCAGGCCGGCCGCGACCAGCACATCACCGAACGATGAGCGAACTCGGAGCCCGGGCATCGGGGCAGGGCCGGGTCTTCCAGACCTCCGGCGATCAGTACATCGAGGAACATCACCACCACTACGACGCCGGGGCCGCCCCGCTCTTCGGTACCGCACCGCCCCCACCGGCGGTGAGTCCGGCCGGGCCGGACTCCGTACGGGTACCCCTGGTCGGCCGCCCGCCGGGCATCCTGCGCGACCGCGAGGAACTTCTCGGCGTGCTGACGACAGCCTTCGCCGGGGCCGGCAGCGACGTGCACGTCGTGCACGGTATGGGCGGCTGCGGCAAGACAGCTCTGGCGTACCGGCTGTTCACCGAGGCGGTCCGCGCCCACGGCAGGGTGGGCTTCTGGGTGAACGCCTCGGAGCGTATGTCCCTGCGCGCCGGGATGCTGGCGGTCGCGGGCGACCAGGGAGCGACGGCGGGTGAACTCGCCGCAGCCGCGGCGGGACAGCGTGCTGCGTCCGACCTTGTGTGGCACCACTTGGACCAAGCGGTCGAGCCCTGGTTCCTGGTCCTCGACAACGCCGACGACCCGAGTGTGCTGGAGGACGGCGCGTGGCTGCGGACCAGCCCCCGCGGCACGGTCCTGGTCACCACCCGCCATGCCGGATCCCCGCTGTGGCGCGGGCCTGGCGTCTCCCGGCACGCCCTCGGTGTCCTTCCGCTCGATCACGCGGCCCAGGTGCTGTGCGATCTGGCACCGGGCGCGGGCGATCTCGAGTCCGCGCGGAAGGTGGCCGAACGCCTGGGCCGGCTTCCGCTGGCGCTCACCCTGGCGGGATCCCATCTCGCGCACCAGCTGCTGGAGTCGTGGTCCATGGACGAGTACGACCGCAAGCTCGCCGAGGAGTCGACCGGCATCGTGGACCGGGGCGCGGCCGGCCACGGCGGCGGCCAGTCCCGCCACCTGGTCGGCCGTACCTGGCAGTTGTCCCTGAACACCCTGACCCGGCAGGGCCTGCCGGAGGCGACGACGCTGCTGCGGCTGCTGTCCTGCTGGGCGGCGGATTCCGTGCCGCTGGACGTGCTGGCTCCGTTGGCGCGGGGGGTGCAGGCCGTCGAGGGACTCGAACCGGCCCGGGTGGAACCCGCCCTGCGAGCACTGCTCGACCACTCGCTGGCCGAACTGGTCGTCGTGTCCGAGGGGGTGCGCTGTGTCCGCGCGCACGGCGTCCTCCTCGACAGCGTCGCGGCCGGGGTCCCGGACGGACGGCGGCCGGCACTGGTGGAGACGGCGGCCGGGCTGCTGGAGGCGGCGCTGCCGGACCGGGACATCGCCTCACCCGAGGCCCGCGACCGGCTCGGGCTGCTGGCACCCCATGCGGCGGCGCTGCTGAGGGCAGCGCCCGGGGAACGCACCGTCGAACTGGCGGTGCGCGTGGCGCGGCAGGTGTTCGACTCGGGCGACTTCGCCGGCGCTCTCGGGCTCGCTCCGGAGGTCGCCGACCGTGGCGAGGCGCTGCTCGGCGTGCAGCACCCGGTCGCCCTGCAGGCACGCGAAGTGGAGGCCGGAGCCCTGTTCCGGATGGGTCGTTACGCCGAGTCCGAGGAACTGCACCGCCGGGTCCTCGCGCGCCGCGAACTCGTGCTCGGACCCGATCATCCGGACACCCTGCGCAGTTGTGTCGGCCTGCACCAGCCGCTCGACCTCCAGGACCAGGACGAGGAGGCCGAACGCCTGCTCCGCAGGGCACTCGAAGGCCAGCGGCGGGTGCTCGGAGAGCACGCGCCGGAGACCTTGTTCACCTGGGTCTACCTCGCGGAGGTCCTTCCGCAGCTCGGCAAGGAGGCCGAGTTCAGGTCCGAGGTCGGTGCCCTCACCGAGACCTGTGAGCGGGCGCTGCCGCCGGACGACCTCACGACGGTAGGGGCCTACCATTCCTACGGTCTCGGCCTGGTGGCCTTCGGGCGGTACGAGGAGGCGGAGCCCATCGCCCGCCGTGTGCTGGCCGACCGGACGCGGCTCCAGGGGGCCGGTCACCCGGTGGCCGTGTCCGCCCTGTCCCTGAACGCCGTCGTCGCCCACGGTCTGGGCAGACGCCGGGAGGCCCTCACGATACTGAAGAGGGCCGCCGAACTCCGTGCCCAGGCACTCGGCTCCGAGCACCCCTTCGTCGCCTACGACCGTGACCGGCTTGCCGCCTGGGAGGCCGAGGCCGGAACCTGATCAGCTCCGGCCTTCCGCCGCCGCTGCCGCGCGTAGCCCACCGCCGCCAGGACGGCCGTCATCCCGCCCGTGTAGTACAGCTGTACGCGGGTGTCCGCCTCGTGGGCCATCAGGACGAGGATCGCGGCCATGCCCGCCAGCGCCAGCCAGGTCAGGTACGGGAACGCCCACCTGCGCACGACCGGTTTCCCGGGGGTGCGGCGGCGCAGCAGCAGCTGGGAGACGGCGATGAGGACCCAGACGACCAGGATCACCGCGCCGATCATGTTCAGCAGCCAGGGGAAGACGTCGTCCGGGCGCCAGTAGCTGAGCACGACACAGACGAAACCGAAGACGCAGGAGGTCAGGACCGCCAGGCGCGGGACGCCGCCGGAGAGCCTGCCGAGCGTCCGCGGGCCCTGGCCGCGCTCCACCAGGGAGTGGGCGATGCGCGAGGAGCCGTAGATGTTCGCGTTCATCGCGGAGAGCAGGGCGGCCAGCACGACGACGTTCATGAGCTGACCCGCGCCGGGGATGCCCAGCCGGTCCAGGGCGGCCACGTACGGGCCCTTCTCGACGAGCTCCGCCGAGTCCCAGGGGACCAGGGTGACGATGACCGCCATCGAGCCGATGTAGAAGAGCGCGATGCGCCACATCGCGGTGCGGACCGCGCTCGCCACGCCCCGGACCGGGTCCTCGGACTCGGCCGCCGCGATGGTGACCGTCTCCAGGCCGCCGTACGCGAAGATCGAGGCCAGGATGCCGATCATCAGGCCCTCGCTGCCGTGCGGCAGGAAGTCGGTCAGGTTCGAGGTGCCCGGGGAGTCGGTGCCGGGCAGCGCACCGGCGAGCGCCAGGACGCCGAGGACCAGGAAGAGGCTGATCGCGCCGACCTTCAGCGCCGCGAACCAGAACTCGAACTCGCCGAAGTTGCGCACCGCGGCCAGGTTCGTGGCGCAGAAGACGACCATGAAGAGGGCCACCCACGCCCACTCGGGCGTCCCCGGCAGCCAGCCCGTGACGATCTTCGCGGCACCGATGCCCTCCAGGCCCACGGCCGTGCAGAGGAGCACCCAGAACGACCAGCCGGCCGTGAAGCCCGCCCACGGCCCGATCGCCCGCTCCGCGTGCGTCGAGAACGAGCCCGACGACGGATACGCGGCCGACATCTCGCCCAGCATCCGCATCACCAGCATCACGAGGAGCCCGGAGAGGGTGTAGGCGATGACGACGGACGGCCCGGCGGCGGCGATGGCGGCGCCGGAGCCGACGAAGAGACCCGCGCCGATGACCCCGCCCAGGGCGATCATCGACAGGTGGCGCTGCTTGAGGCCGGAAGAGAGGCCGGGGGAGAGGGCGGGGGAAGGGGAGACACCGTCGGCGGGGTGCGTCGGCGGTGTCTCGACCGGGGTGCTGCTGTGCGGCATGGGCGCGGCTCGTCCAATGCGTGAGATGGGCAAAAACGCCCATAGTGTGGGCAGCCTCCCCGCTGTCCCGGGGAGGCTGCCCATTATCCGGACGCGCCGTCAACGCACCGTGTTCACCCGGCTACGGGAGTGTAGTGCGAGGCGTCGCCCTCGATCGAGTAGCTCTCCTTGCCCTCGATGCCGGCCGGGACGTCACCGGCGACGGTGACGCGGTTGAGGCGGCGCGGCCGGCCGTCGTAGTTGTCGATGGCGTAGTGCTGGGTGATGCGGTTGTCGAACAGGACGAGCTGGTTGGGGGACCAGCGGTGGCGCAGGATGTTCTCGGGGCGGGTGACGTACGCCTGCAGCAGGTCGAGGACCTTGCGGGACTCGTCCTTCGACAGGCCGACGATCCGCTGCGCGAACCCCCCGATGAACAGGCCGCGTTCACCGGTCAGCGGGTGCACCCGGACGACCGGGTGGACCGTGCGGAACTTGATCGACGTGAACTGGGCGCGCTGGGCGGCCTGCTCAGCGTCGATCTCCTCGTCCGGTACGGCGTAGTCGTAGTCGTTGGTGTGCTCCGCCCACAGCGTGTCGGCCAGCGCGCGCAGCGGCTCGGGCAGGTCGCGGTAGGCGGCGGCCGAACTGGCGATCAGGGTCTCGCCGCCGTACGGCGGGATCGTGATGGAGCGCAGGGTGCTGGCCTGGGGCGGGTTCAGGACGAACGTCACGTCGGTGTGCCAGTGGTTGGCCCGGCCGCGCTCGCTGTCGACGGGCAGCACGTTCGGGGCGCCGTCGACGGCGGGCACCGTCGGGTGCGCGGTGGTGAGGTCGCCGAAGTGCCGGGCGAAGGCCTCCTGGCCCTCGTCGTCGAGGTTCACGTCGTCGAAGACCAGGGCCTTGTGGACGTTCAGGGCCTCACGGATCGCGGCGACCTGCTCCTCGTCCAGCGGCTTGGAGATGTCCACGCCCAGGACCTGGGCGCCTATGTTCGCGGTGACCTTGCGGATCTCGATGGACATGCGGGGGCGTCCTTTCAGACGTTCGGGGCTTCGGGGCTTCGGGGCTTCGGGGCTTCGGGCCTTCCGGGCTTTCAGGGCTTTCAGGCGGTGGCGAGTGCGGGAGTGACGTACTGGTTGGCGGGGCGGGGCAGGCCGTAGCGCTCCCGCAGGGTCCGGCGCGGGCCGTAGCCGGTGCGCAGCAGGCCGCGGGTGCGCAGGATCGGGACGACGTGGTCGACGAAGGTCTCCAGGCCGGAGGGGAGCACGGGCGGCATGATGTTGAAGCCGTCGGCGGCGCCCTGGGTGAACCAGGTCTCGATCGCGTCGGCGACCTGCTCCGGGGTCCCGGCGAAGGTCAGGTGCCCGCGGCCGCCGCCGAGCCGCCCGATCAGCTGCCGCACGGTGAGCCGCTCACGGCGGGCGAGTGCGACGATCAGCGTGTAGCGGCTCTTGGCGCCCTCGATGGCGTCCTCGGGCGGCAGGTCGGCGGGGAGCTGGGCGTCCAACTCCAGGGCACCGGACGGGAGATGGAGCAGCCGTTCCAGGTTGGCGACCCCGTGCCGGTGCACGATGTGGTCCTCCAGGAGCTGCTCGTGCGCCCGCGCCTCGGCCTCGGTCGAGCCGATGACGGGGACGATGCCCGGCAGCACCTTGATGTGGTCCGGGTCCCGGTCGGCCGCGGCCGTACGTGCCTTGAGGTCGGCGTAGAACGCCCGCGCCTCCTCGATGGTCTGCTGCGCGGTGAACACGGCCTCCGCGTACCGGGCCGCGAACGCCTTGCCGTCCTCGCTGGAGCCCGCCTGCACGAGCAGCGGGTAACCCTGCGGGGAGCGGGGCACGTTGAGGGCGCCCTCGACACTGAAGTACGTGCCCCGGTGCCGGGGCGGGTGGATCTTCGCGTCGTCGCCCCAGACCCCGGAGGCCTTGTCGGCGACGATCGCGTCGTCCTCCCAGCTGTCCCAGAGCTTCAGGGCCACGTCGAGGAACTCGGCGGCCCGCGCGTACCGTTCGGCGTGCGCGGGCTCCTCGTCGATACCGAAGTTGCGGGCCGCCTCCGCCCCCGCCGTGGTGACGATGTTCCAGCCGGCCCGCCCGCCGCTGATGATGTCCAGCGAGGCGAACTTGCGGGCCAGGTTGTAGGGGGAGTTGTAGGAGGTGGAGGCGGTGGCGATCAGGCCGATGTGCTCGGTGGCCGTGGCCAGCGCGGTGAGCAGGGTGAGCGGCTCCAGGGCCCCGGCGGGGCGCTGCGCGACGCTGCCCCACAGGTGCGGCCCGTCGGCGAGGAAGAGCGAGTCGAAGGTGCCGCGCTCGGCGGTCCGGGCCAGCCGCACGTAGTGCGCGAGGTCGACGTGCGCGTAGGGGTCGCTCTCGGGAAGGCGCCAGGAGGCTTCGTGGTGGCCGGTGGTCATGAGGAAGGCGTTGAGGTGGAGCTGGCGGGTCATGCGGGGTCCTCCGTGACGCCGAGGGCGGCGAGCAGTTGTTTCCGGTACGCGTCGCGCGGACGCTCGTGATCGACGGTCAGGTCGAGGCCGATCCGGCCCCGCTCCAGGACGAGCACCCGGTCGGCGAGGACGATCGCCTCGTCGACGTCGTGGGTGACGAGCAGCACGGACGGCCGGTGCCGTTTCCACAGTTCGCGCAGCAGGTGGTGCATCCTGATCCGGGTGAGCGCGTCCAGCGCGCCGAACGGCTCGTCGGCGAGGAGCAGTTCGGGCTCGCGGACCAGGGACCGGGCGAGCGCGGCACGCTGCGCCTCGCCGCCGGACAGCTCGCCCGGCCAGGCCCGTTCGCGGCCCGCGAGCCCGACCTCGGTCAGCGCCGAGCGGCCCTTCTCGTGGGCGTCCCTGCCGTCCAGACCCAGCACCACGTTGTCCAGCACCCGGCGCCAGGGCAGCAGCCGGGAGTCCTGGAAGACCACCGACACCCGTTCCGGGGCGGTGAGCCGCCCGCTGCCGGTGACCCCGTGGTCGAGTCCGGCGACGGCCCGCAGCAGGGTGCTCTTGCCGGAGCCGCTGTGCCCGAGCAGGGCGGTGAACTGCCCGGCCGGCAGGTCGAGGTCGATGCCGTCGAGGACCTTGCGGTCCCCGAACGACCGGGTCAGGCCCCGGATCTGAACGGTGGGGCGGGTCAGCTGCTCAGTGTGCGGCGCCACGACAGCACCCTCCGTTCGATGATCCGGACCACGGTGTCGGAGGCGAGGCCGAAGACGCCGTAGATCAGCAGACCGACGAGGATGATGTCGCTGCGCCCGTAGTTCTGGGCCTGGAACATCATGTAGCCGAGGCCGCTGGTGGCGTTGATCTGCTCCAGGACGACCAGGCCGAGCCAGGAGCCGGTGACGCCGAGCCGGAGCCCCACGAAGAATCCGGGCAGCGCGCCGGGGATCACGATCTGCCGGATGAACCGGAGCCGCGACAGGTCCAGCACCTCGGCGAGTTCGACGTACCGGCTGTCGATGGCGGACAGCGCGGCATGGGTGTTGAGGTAGATCGGTATGTAGACGACGATCGCGATGATGGCGATCTTGAAGGTCTCGCCGATGCCCAGCCAGAGGATGAACAGCGGGATCAGACCGAGGGTGGGGATCGCCCGGTTGATCTGCACGGTCCCGTCGATCAGCGCCTCGCCGGTGCGGCTGAGCCCGGAGGCCAGGGCCAGCAGCACCCCGGCGGTCAGGCCGATCGCGAATCCGTACCCGGCCCGCTCCACGGAGGTCAGGATGTCGGTGCGCAGCGTCCCGGCCGTCCACAGGTGGACGGCGGTGTCCAGGACGGTCCAGGGCGCCGGGATCGCGCCGGGGTCGAGCTGCCCGGCGGCGGAGGCGATCGCCCAGGCGGCGAGGACGACGAGCGGACCGGCGAGCCGGGCGGCGGGCAGCCGGCGGCCGGGGGAGAGCCGGCGGCGCGGCCGGACCCGGTGCGCCTCGTCCTCCGCGACGGGAACCGGCACGGTACCGGTGGTCACGGCGGTCATTTCCGGTACTCCGCCGGTACGGCCTTCGCGGCGATGGACTCGAAGCGGTGGTCGAAGAGCGAGGAGACATCGGTCTTCTTCACGAACCCGCCCTCCGCCAGCAGATCCGCGGTCTCCTGCTCCCACTTGACCGCCTCGTCCCAACTGGGCGGGAACAGAGGCTTGTTGGCGAGCTTGGTGATGCCCTGGGCCTGCGCGAGGGTCAGGTTCTGGGTCTTGACGTAGAACTCCTCGTTCCAGGTGTCCGGGTTCTCCCACTGCCAGACCAGGCCCTTGGCCCACTGCGGGATGTACGCGGCGACCGCCGCCGCCTTGGCCTTGTCGTTCAGCACCGACTGCGGCGCCCACAGCAGGTTGAGCAGGTCGACGACGTCGGTGGCGATGGTGTGGGCGCCCTTCGAGCCGTACTGCTGGAGATAGGCCGGCGCCTGGGTGTTGGCCAGCGGGGCCACGTCCACCTGCCCGGACTGCAGGGCGGTGAGGAACTGGTTGCTGGTCAGCGGGACCAGCTTCACGTCGTCGTAGGCGAGCCCGGCCTCCTTGAGCGCCCGCAGCAGTACGACACCCTGCGCCTGCCCCTGCGAGAAGGCGAGCTTCTTTCCCTTGAATTCGGCGACCGTGCGGATGTCGCTGCCGGGCTTGGTGGCGAACAGGTAGTTCGGCTTACGGGTGATGTTGATCGCCACGATCTTCGTCGCGAACCCCTGGTACTGCGCCTGGATCGGCGGGATACCCGCATTGTTCGCGAGGTCCAGGGACTTCGCGCGGAACGCGTTGATGACGTCGGGACCGGCCCCGATGTTCACCCAGCTGGACACCGTGAACGGCAGCGCCGGCAGTTTCGCCAGCTTGAACTGCAACTGCTGGGTGCTCAGATAGGAGGCGATCTTCAGGCTGGTGCCGGACGGCACCCTGGCGGCCAGCGGAGCGGTCGAGGCGCCCGCGGTGTCGGCGGCGGCACTGCCGCCCGCGCAGCCGCTCAGCCCGGCCACGGCCGCCGAGGCGCCGAGCAGTGAGGTCAGGAAGAGCCGGCGGTCGATGCCGGGAGAGGACGCAGAAGGCATGGGTGTGCTCCGGGGAGAAAAGCAGCAGAAAGGCAGGGCGAATTCCCGGCGACAGAGGGCCGGAAAGAGAGATCTCACGCAGAGGGAAATGCGCGCCCGGGGCGCGTCAAGACGTCAGCAACAGAGGGTGCGACAGGTCATGACCAGGATGTTCCTTGCCGTGCGCGACGGCTGTCAATATTCCGAGTTTCTGAATTAAATAAGCTCTGGTGACAGGGCCGGAACTGCCGTGGGGGCCGTCGGCGACGAGGCGCTCAGCGGGTCCCGGTACAGCACGTCCAGGACCACCGAACCGCCCGCCACCGCCAGCACGGAGGCGCCGAAACTGGTCGGCGCGACCACGGCCGCCCGCTCCGTCCCGACCGCCTCCCGCAGCGCGCGCAGACAGTCCTCGCGGTACAGCACGCCGACCTCGGTGACGACCACGCTCTCCGGGTTGAGGACGTCGAGCAGCAGCGCCGCCGCCCGCCCGGTCAGCCGTGCCCGCTCCACCAGCAGCCCCGCGGCCGCCGGGTCGCCGGCCCCGGCCGCCGCGAGGACGTCCATCGGGTTGCCGCCGTCCGTCACCCCGGCCGCCCGGGCCCGCCGCACCAGCGTGCGTTCGCTGAGCTCCACCTGGAGGCAGCCGGTACGTCCGCAGTCGCAGGGCTCGGTGCCGCCCGGCACCGGGAGATGGGTGATCATGCCGGCCTGGGAGCGCGGGCCGTGGTGCACCTCGTCGCCGGTGGCGAAGGCCGCGTCGACCACGTTCCCGACGAACAGGTGCAGCACGCTCCGGCTGCCCCGGGCCCTCCCGAACAGCCGCTCCCCGTTGACCAGCGCCCGCGCGTGGCCGTCCACATGGACCGGCAGCCCGGTGTGCGCGCCGAGCAGTTCGCGCACCGGCACCTCGCGCCAGCCGAGGAGCGGATGCTCGACGACGGTCCCGGAGTCCCGGTCCACCCAGCCGCCGACGGCGACCCCGACGCCCAGCGGCCGGCTGCCGGGCACCTCGGCGAGCAGCGCGGCGAGCCCCGCGGCGGCGCGCGCCAGCACCCTGCGCGGGTCGGCGGAGCGGTGCTTCAACTCCCGCCGTACGACGACCCGTCCGCGCAGGTCGAGCAGTGCGACCGTGGTGTACGGCACGGCCACGTGCACCCCGCCGACCACGAACCGCGAGTCGTCCAGGTCGACCGGGACGTGCGGCCGGCCCACGCCCTTGGCGCGCTGCGGCGTCTCGGTCTCCCGGATCAGGCCGAGTTCGGTGAACCGGGCGCAGTAGTCGGTGACGGAGGCCGGGGACAGCCCGGTCAGCCGGGCGATGGTGGAGCGGGCGACCGGCCCGTGCTCGAGCACCGAGCGGAGGACCACACTGGCACTGGTCCGCCGCCGGTCACGGGGCGCGGGGGTGAGCGGGGGTGCCGCGGTACGGGGCATGGGAAACCGTCCTCGGGAACGGGGCCGACACGTCTCGGACGTCGAGGCGCGCCGGACCGGTCTCCCGCCGCGCGGCCTCAGGGCGTACGGCGACAGGTGGCAGCCCCCTGGCGTCGCAGGTCGACATAGCGACGCGACGTGAAGTTCCGGGACTGGGCGACCATGTCCGGAAGCGTAGGCCAGAAACCTCGAATCCCACCAGACCGCTGGGATTCGATTGGTGGAACTCCACAGGCCTGTTCAATGCCGTTGACGTGACTGAAACATCCCTGCCTCAGTGATCGGCGTCACCCCGTACCGCATGTAACCCACATCCTTTGTGGGGAGCCCACCAAGTGCCGCTTCCGGCCTTTGTCGATCGCTGACGTGTCCGGCTCAGACGGCCCGGGATAGCGTCACGGTGTCCCTTGCCTGCCCCCACCCCGCGGAGTCCCCATGAGCACCGCCACCGCCGCCGCGTCGACCCGCACCGGCACCGTCCTCGCCGACCTCCTGCCCGCGTCCCGGGTGCGCGACGTGGCCCTCGTGGCCGGCGGCGCCGCGCTCACCGGCCTCGCCGCCCAGATCGCGGTCCCCGTGCCCGGTTCCCCGGTCCCGGTGACCGGCCAGACCTTCGCGGCCCTGCTCGTCGGCACCGCCCTCGGCGCCCGCCGCGGCCTGCTCTCCCTCGCCCTGTACGCGCTGGCCGGCCTCGCGGGCGTGCCCTGGTTCGCGAGCGGTACCTCCGGCGTCTCCGTCTCCTTCGGCTACATCCTCGGCATGATGCTCGCCTCCGCCGTCGTCGGCGCCCTGGCCCGGCGCGGTGCCGACCGCGGTGTGCTGCGGATGGCGGGCACGATGCTGCTCGGCGAGGCGGTCATCTACGCCGTCGGCGTGCCCTACCTGGCCTACGCCGCCGACATGTCCGCGTCCGCGGCGATCGCGGCCGGCCTCACCCCGTTCCTGATCGGCGACGCCGTGAAGGCGGCCCTCGCGATGGGCGCGGTCCCCACGGCGTGGAAGCTCGTCGACAAGCGCTGACCCGGCACGACCGCAGCGGGGCCCCGGTTGCTTCGGCACCCGGGGCCCCACTTCCGTTCGGGGTGTTACGACCGCTGCCGTGGCCGCCGCTGCGACCACCACACCCCCGCCGCCCCGGCCGCGATCAGCGCCGCCCCGGCCGCGCCGAGCGGCAGCACGTCACGTCCCGCACCGGTCTTCGGCAGCTGGTCGCCGCTCGGCCCCACCGGCTTGTTGTCGGTACCGAGGAGCAGCGGGGTGGCCGGGGCGTTCGGCGACGGGTTCGTCGTACCGAACGGCACCGGGCCCTGCTGCCAGAACGTCTTCTTCCCGTCCGCGCTCTGCACGGGCAGACAGATCTTCCCGGTCTTGCCGAGGTCGAACGTGGCGTCCACGGCGTACGACTTCGACCTGCCCGCGCCGAGCGCGCCGACGGGGCAGCTGAACGCACTGTTCGAACCGGCCGGCAGGTCCTTTGCCGCGACGGCGTCGCAGCCTTGCACGCCGGTGACCTTCAGTCCGTCGAAACCGACCACCAAAAGCCTGATGTCGCCGCTGTCCTTGGTCCCTTCGTTCTTGACGGTGGCGGTGATCGCCGTTTTCTGCGAACTGTTGTCGACCGAGATCTTCTCGGGCAGTGTGGTCGTCAGCTTCACGCCGTCCGCTGCCTGGTCAACCGCCTTTCCCCCCTTGCTGCTTCCCGGTCCCTGGTCATCGGCGACGGCGGTGAACGGCAGGATCATCACGGCCGAAAAAGATGCCGTGACCAGCGACCCCGTGACCACGGCCAGCCGCCGGGCCGTACGACGAGAACTCATGTTCGTCCCCCTTGCAACCCCCTGGACCGCGCCTGAATTCGCGGCCACTTGAAGAGGTACCACAAGATTTCTCCGCACTATGCTGGTACGGCCGTAAGTGTGACCATTGTGTGTCAGCAGGGGCGGTCGTTGAGGGGGTGCAGCGAATTGCCGGGTAATTCAGGGAGTTCAGGTAATTCGGGGAACTCGGGGAATTCGGGGAGTCGAGAGAATTCAGGGAATTCAGTTGGTGGGGGGAGTCCGGAGAGCGTGGGGCAGGGTGGTGTTCCCGGGCTCCTGGTGACCGGCCGCTACCGGCTGGCCGAGAGCATCGGGCAGGGCGGGATGGGGCGGGTGTGGCGGGCCGCCGACGAGACGCTCGACCGGCAGGTCGCCGTCAAGGAGATGCGGATCGACGGCCTCGACGCCGAGGACACCCGCACCCGCCGCGAACGCACCCTGCGCGAGGCCAGGGCCACCGCCCGGATCGACCACCCCAACGTCGTACGGGTCTACGACGTCGTCGACGAGGGCGAACGCCTGTGGATCGTCATGGAGCTGGTCAACGGCCGCTCGCTGGAGTGGATCATGGCCGAGGAGGGGGCGCTGAGCCCGCGGGCGACGGCCCGCATCGGCCTCGGCCTGGTGGCGGCGCTGCGCCAGGTGCACGCCGGGGGAGTGCTGCACCGCGACATCAAACCCGGGAACGTCCTGGTCGAGAGCACCGCAGGCCGGGTCGTCCTCACCGACTTCGGCATCGCCGCGATCCAGGACGCCAAGGCGCTCACCATGGTCGGCATGCTCGTCGGCTCCCCCGACTACATGGCGCCCGAACGCATCTCCGGCCGCCCGCAGGGCCCGCCGTCCGACGTCTGGTCGCTCGGCGCGACCCTGTGCGCGGCCCTCGGCGGCCGCTCCCCCTTCTCCCGCGACACCACCCTGGCGACCCTGCACGCGGTCCTCTACGAGGAGCCCGAACTCCCCGCCGAGTCAGGCCCGTTGCACGACCTGCTGGCAGCGCTGCTGGAGAAGGACCCGACGGTGCGGCCCGGGCTGGCGGAGGTGGAACAGGAACTGCGCCCGGTCGCCTACCCGGCCCAGACCCCGACGGAGCGCTACCCGGCCCCACGTCCGGCGGAACGCCCGACACCGGCGTACGTGGTGCACCTCCCGGCACCCGAGGACGAACGCCCGCAGCCGCCGCCGACGGAGATACCGGCATCCCCGCCGGTCAGCGCATCGACAGAGGCCCCCTCCCACCCCCGCGCGGAGGTCCGCTCGGAGACTCCGTCGAGCAATGCGACGGGCCCGACCCTCCCGGCCCGTCCTCAGGTGGGCCCCGCACTGCAACGCCCCGCACCGAAGCGCCCCGATAGGGGCGCGGGGAACGGCGCGACCAGCCACAACGAGCCGGCAGCGACCCACCGGCGCAAGGCCCCCAAACGCACAACTCTCCTCGCCGTACTGGGAACCGCAGCCGTGGCCACCGCCCTCGCCATCCTCCTCACCACCACAACAGGCGGCGGCGGCAGCGACACAGCGACCGGCACCTCCACAACCCCCTCGGCCACAACCGACCCGCCGGCCACCGTGGCGGGCACCGCCCGCCCCCGCTCCCTCCCGCCCGGCACCCACGAGGAGGCCGGCGGCTTCGCCTGGGCGCCGCCCGCCGGCTGGCGCAGGGACGTGAAGACGGGCGCCGAGGTCCACTACACCTCCCCCGACGGCCGCCAGGAACTCGTGGCCAAGTCCTCGCTCGCCCGCGGCGACCTCATGGACACCTGGACCGCCTCCGAACGCAGCGCTCACCAGGGCCAGGACTACACCAAGATCCGGCTGGCCGGGACGACCTTCCGCGGCCACCCGGCGGTGGTCTGGGAGTACACCTTCACCCTCAAGGGCACCCCCTGGCACGCACGGCTGCTGGGCTTCGACGCCGACGGCAAGTCGTACCAGATCAACACCTGGTACCAGCCGGCGGTCGAAGCCCAGGCCGTACGGACCTACGAGCAGGTGAAGGAGGGCTTCACCCTGCTGTGAGAGTCAGCCGACGGACACCTCGTCGGCGGGCTCGGCGGGTTCGGCGACCGCCTGGGCCGTCCGGCCGGCCGTCACCTTCTGCTTCACCACGGCGACCACGACCACCACCGCCGCGACCATCAGCGAGAGCAGCACCGTCGTACGACCGCTGCTCTCGCCCTCCGTGTCGGTCAGCATGTAGCCCAGCACGAACACGATCAGACCGGCCGTCGCCCAGGTCAGGTACGGGTACAGCCACATCTTCACGACGAGCTTCTCCGGCGCCTCGGCCTGGATGATCTTCCGCATGCGCAGCTGCGAGAAGCAGATGACGAGCCAGACGAACAGGGCCACCGCGCCGCTGGAGTTGACGAGGAAGAGGAAGACGGAGTCAGGGAACCGGTAGTTGAAGAACACGGCGACGAACCCGAAGACGACGGACGCGACGATCGCGGCCAGCGGCACACCACGGGCGGTGGTCCGCGCGAACGCCTTCGGGGCGTCGCCCCGCTGCCCGAGCGAGAAGGCCATCCGGGAGGCCGTGTACAGGCCGGAGTTGAGACAGGACAGCACGGACGTCAGCACGATGACGTTCATGATCTGACCGGCGTGCGCGATGCCGAGGGAGTCGAGGGCGGCGACGTACGAGCCCTTCTCCTTGATGGACGGGTCGTTCCACGGCAGCAGCGAGACCACGATGAGGATCGAACCGAGGTAGAAGACGCCGATCCGCCAGATGATGCTGTTGGTGGACTTGGTGACCGCGCGCTGCGGGTCCTCCGACTCGCCGGCGGCCAGGGTGGCGATCTCGCTGCCCATGAAGGAGAAGACGACGAGCAGCACGCCGGTGAGGATGGCGCCGGGGCCGTGCGGCAGGAAACCGCCGTGGCCGGTGAGGTTGGAGAAGCCGGCCTTGTCGGTGTCCGCGCCGGGCAGCACGCCCAGCACCGCCAGCAGGCCGACGACGATGAACGCGCCGATCGCGACGACCTTGATGCCGGCGAACCAGAACTCGAACTCGCCGTAGGAGCCGACGGAGACCAGGTTGGTGGCGGTGAGCACCGCCATCACGATGAGCGCCCAGCCCCACTGCGGTACGGCCGGGATCCATCCTTCCAGGATCGTGGCACCGGCGGTGGCTTCGACCGCCAGCACCACCACCCAGAAGAACCAGTACAGCCAGCCGATGGAGAACCCGGCCCAGCGGCCGAGCGCGCGGTCCGCGTGCGCGGAGAACGATCCGGAGGTCGGGTTCGCGGCGGACATCTCGCCGAGCATCCGCATCACCAGCACCACGAGCGTGCCGACGAGTGCGTAGGAGAGCAGGATGCCGGGGCCTGCGGTGGCGATGCCGGTACTGGAACCGACGAAGAGGCCGGCGCCGATGACACCGCCGATGGCGATCATCGACAGATGCCGGTTCTTGAGTCCTGCGTGGAGACCGTCCCGGGGACCGTCGTGGGGGCCGTTGCCAGTCATGGGGGGAATTCCTTTGTGCCGGGTGAGCGGGCCCTCGTACGAGCGGCGTACGAGTTGGTCCAGTGAAACGGAGGTGGACTGATTCCTGAACCTTTGAATCCAGATCGTTATTTGAGGTTTTCCTGAGGTTCTGTAGTGTTACTCACAATTTCCGGGGCCGGGCCCCGCCCCTGCCGTGCGTTCACGCCCATGTCACACTCATCACATGCGCGTGTATCTCGGCTCCGACCATGCGGGCTTCGAACTCAAGAACCACCTCGTCGAGTGGCTGAAGGCGGCGGGCCACGACCCCGTCGACTGCGGCCCCCACATCTACGACGCCCAGGACGACTACCCGCCCTTCTGCCTCCGCGCGGCGGAGCGGACGGCGGCGGACCCCGAGTCCCTCGGCATCGTGATCGGCGGCTCCGGCAACGGTGAGCAGATCGCCGCGAACAAGGTGAAGGGCGCGCGGGCGGCGCTCGCCTGGAGCGAGGAGACGGCGTCGCTCGGCCGGCAGCACAACAACGCGAACGTCGTGGCGGTGGGCGCGCGCATGCACACGCAGGACGAGGCGACGAAGTTCGTCGAGACCTTCCTGAACACGCCGTTCTCCGAGGGCGAGCGGCACATCCGCCGCATCGAGATGCTCACGGAGTACGAGACGACGGGCGACCTCCCGCCGATCCCGGCGCACCACCCCCAGCCGTAGCGTCGCCCACCCGCCCACCCGCCCACCCGACTCGGTTGCCTGAGAGGCGAGGCAGGGGGGCGACCGCAGGCGTTCGGCCGCAGGCGCGCGGGGGCTGCTCGCGCAGTTCCCCGCGCCCCTTACGGGACGCCGCCGACGGCGAGGACGACACAGTCCCGTGCACCCGCGCCCCTTACGGGGCGCCGCCGGCGGCGAGGGTGACGCAGTCCCGTGCACCTGTGCCCCTTACGGGGCGCTGTCGGCGGCGAGGGTGACGCAGTCTCGTGCACCTGTGCCTCTTGCGGGGCGCTGCCGTACGGGTCGGGATCTTCCGGCTCTTCGACGTTCACCTCTCCACTGACCGAGTCGGGTGGGCGGGTGGGAAAGGAAGCACCTCAGTGCCAGAGGGGCACACGATCCACCGGCTCGCGCTGGACTACCGTCGGCTCACCGGACCCGTGAGGGTGACCAGCCCGCAGGGCAAGTTCTCCGGCGCCGCAGCGTTGATCGACGGCGCCCACCTCACCCGCACCGAGGCCCACGGCAAGCACCTCTTCCTCGGCTTCCGCGACAGCGACTGGGTCCACATCCACCTCGGCCTCTTCGGCAAGGTCGCCTTCGGCGACGCCCCCGCGCCCCCGGCCACCGACACCGTCCGCCTCCGCCTGGCGGACCCCACCGCCTACGTCGACCTGCGCGGCCCCACCACCTGCGCCCTGATCACCGACGACGAGAAGAACGCCGTACACGCCCGCCTCGGCCCGGACCCGCTCCGCGACGACGCCGACCCGGACGCGGCGTACCGCAGGATCTCCCGCAGCCGTACGACGATCGCCGCCCTGCTGATGGACCAGAAGGTCATCGCCGGTGTCGGGAACGTCTACCGCGCCGAGGTCCTCTTCCGGCACGGGATCGATCCGTACCGCGCGGGCCGGGACATCACCCCTGCGGAGTGGGACGGCATCTGGGCCGACCTCGTCGGACTCATGCACGAGGGCGTCCGGAACAACCGCATCGACACCGTCCGGCCCGAACACACCCCCGAGGCGATGGGCCGCCCGCCGCGCGTGGACGACCACGGCGGCGAGGTGTACGTCTACCGCCGGGCCACCCTGCCCTGCCATCTCTGCGGCACCGGGATCCGCACCGCCGACCTCGCCGCCCGCAACCTCTTCTGGTGCCCCGGCTGCCAGCAGCGCTGACCGCGCGGAGAGACTAGAAGCCGTGCGGCAGCCAGGGCAGCACCGGTGAGCCGAACGCCACCGACGCCTCCGCCAGCGCCCCCGGCCGCACCTCCCGCACCCGACCGGCCCGCGCCAGCGACACCAGCGACACGCCACCGAGGTACGCCGCCGCCAACTCCCGTACCGAAAGCGTCAGTTCGGCCGCGTCCGTCGTACGCTCGCAGGACGCCCCCTTGGTGTCCCCGGTCAGCCGCCAACGGCCCGCGTTCCAGGGGCAGAAGGCGTCCGCCACCTCCAGCACCACGTCCACCGGCGTCTGATAGGTGCGCGCCGCGAGCGCCGCACCGACGTCGACGAGACGCACGTACCCCATGTCCCGCACCCGCGTCAGACAGCGCCGGATGTCGGAGACCTGGTACTGCCAGGCGTCGTCGACCGGCCGCCCCCGTACCGTCAGCTTCGACATCAGGTCGATGCCGAACAGGAACCGCCACAGCGCCGCGTCGCTCGCCGGATCGAGCGCGGCGAGGTCCTCAAGCGACACCGTGCCGTCGTGCCCGCTCGGCGACCAGCCCAGCTTCGTACGGAACCGGGCGTACCCCGTGACCTTCCCGTCCCGCTCGGCGACCACACACTGCAGCGCCGACGCCCCGTCCCGCTCGCTCTCCGGGTCCAGCAGCGCCACCCGCTCCCAGCCCGGCTGCCGGGCCAGCATCCCGGGCCGCAGCGGCACCAGCTCCGCGTAGACCGCCTCGCACGCGTCGAGCACATCGGCGGGGGCGGCGTACCGCAGCCGTACGTCACCGGTGCCGGCCGGCACGTCCAGCGCCACCCGGCTCGTGTCGATCTCGGCCCCCAGCTGGAAGGTCGCGGCGCCGTACCCGAAGCGGCCGTAGATCGCCGGCTCGGAGGCGGTGAGCGCGGCCAGCGGCTCGCCCCACTCCCGTATGTCGTCCAGCTGGCGGCGCATCATCGACGTCAGCACCCCGCGCCGCCGGTGCGTCGCGGCCACGCTCACCATGGTGATCCCCGCGGTGGGCAGCACGGCACCGCCGGGCACGGTCATCCGGAACCGGAACGCCCCGGCCGTCCCCACGAGTTCGTCCCCGTCCCAGACGGCCAGCGCACGCTCGGACTCCGTCAGGGACTGGTCCAGCGCCCGCTCCTCGGCCGATGCCGGACCGGCGCCGAAGGCTCGCACCAGGTGGTCCCACCACCTGTCGAACCCCTCGGGACGCAGCACCTTCAACTCGGTCGCACGCTCGCTCGCCATACGCCATGCCTACCAGGGCATTGCGGGACGAGCCAGCGAATTTCTCCCGGACGGCGACGCGAGGGCTTCCGGTGAAGTTCACTGTGAAGTCGCACCCGAAGGTGAGCCTCGGACGGGGGACAAGTGGGACCTCCCGTGCCAAGCAGCTGGTCCGATGGATAGGGTCCCGAACTAATGGCAGTAGACCGAGAACGGCGCGCGAAGGCCGAGACGTTCCCGGCCCGGTGGAAAGTGCAGTGGCACCGGGCCCGCGTCGGCGTGCGCAGAAGCGCCGTGGACTACTTCCGCGGCGACGGATCCGACTGGATCGCGCTGATCGGGCTGCTCCTGACCGTCCCGGTCCTCGCCTCCATGACCCTCGCCAACTCGGTCTGGTTCTCCCCGGCCGCACTGGTCCTGCCGATCATCGCGGGCGGCCTGCTGCTGCGCCCGGCGAGCCTGCTCGGCCTGTACGCGGCGGCGGCCACCGCCCTGATCGTGGAGTCGGTACGGCTCGGCCCCTACACGGAGGGCCCCTCCCGGGTCACCCCGGGCGTGGTCCTGGTCGTGGCGGCCTGCGGTTTCTTCGGTCTGCTCACCGCCCAGTTCCGCAGCCGGGTCGGCGTGCCCTGGCGGCGCGGCGGCACCATGCTCTTCGACCTGCGCGAACGCATCCGGGTGCAGAGCAAGCTGCCGAAGCTGCCGCTGGGCTGGCACCGTGAGATGGCCCTGCGGCCGGCCGGCGGCCAGTCCTTCTCCGGCGACTTCGTGGTCGCGGCCCGCACGAACAACGGCCGCACGATGGAGGTCGTCCTCACGGACGTCTCCGGCAAGGGCATGGACGCGGCGTCCCGCGCCCTGCTCCTCTCCGGGGCCTTCGGCGGCCTCCTCGGCTCCCTCCCGCCGCACGCCTTCCTCCCCGCAGCCAACGGCTACCTGCTCCGCCAGGACTGGGACGAGGGCTTCGCGACCTCCATACACCTGGTCCTGGACCTCGACTCCGGCGACTACGAGCTGTACTCCGCGGGCCACCCGCCCGGTCTCCAGCTCAGCGCCGGCAGCGGCCGCTGGGAGGAGAAGGCCGCCGAAGGCCCCCTCCTCGGTGTGTACGACGGCGCCCAGTTCGACCCGGTGAAGGGCTCCCTGCGTCCGGGCGACGTCCTGATGATCTTCACGGACGGTCTGGTGGAGACGTCCGACCGCGACATCATGGAAGGCATGGACCGCCTCACGGGGGAAGCGGACCGCTATGTGGCCGGCGGCTTCCACGGCGCGGCCTGGCACCTGATCGAGGCGGTGGCGAAGGACGTCAACGACGACCGGGCCCTGCTGCTGATCTGCCGGGAAGCGGCGAGGTGAGCGCGGGCCGGTCGCGAAGCTCCCGCGCCCCAGTAAAAAACCCAGCTGCGGGCAGGCGTGCCGCAGGGCGGCACGGGTGGGCGCTGGGGGTCCCCCCGGCCGAAGGCTGGGGGAGGCACCCTGCAAACGCCGGTAAGTGACACCCCCCGCCCCGGCCACGACATACTCGCACTGTGAACCTCCTCGCCCTCCCCGAAGTCGAGAAGCTCGCCCGAGCCGCCCACGCGGCGCAGACCGACAAGGCCGGCCGCCCCTACGCCGAGCACCTCGCCGCCGTGGCCCACGGCGTCCGTGCCCGCGGCGGTGACCCGGACCAGATCGCCGCCGCCTGGCTGCACGACTCCGTCGAGGACCACGCCCTCACCGAGCAGTGGCTGGAGACCGCCGCGGTGAGCCCCCGCACGAGGGCCATCGTGCTCGCCCTCACCAAGCACCCCGGCGAGCCCCCGGAGTCGTACGCCCACCGCATCCTCGCCACCCCCGGCGCCCTGCTCGTCAAGGAAGCCGACCTCGCGCACAACGCCGACCCCGGCCGTCTCGCCGTACTGGACGAGGGCACCCGGAAACGGCTGACCGAGAAGTACGCCCGGATGCGCGCCCTCCTCGGCCTCTCCGCGTAGGCGGAACCCGCGGCGTCACACGTTGGCCATCTCCCGGCTCCGCGGCCCCCGCTCCCGCTGCCGTTCCCGTTCCCGTTCCCGTTCCCGTTCCCGTTCCCGTTCCCGTTCCCGTTCCCGTTCCCGTTCCCGGGCCAGTTCCGCCGCGTCCCGTCGGAACGCCCACTCCATCCTCGGCTCCATGGCGAACCGGAACACCCGCTGCACGGGCCGGGTGCAGAGCAGTGTCACGCAGGCGCCCGCGAGCGTGGTGACGAGGATCTCGCCGAGCGGCCGGTGCAGCCACTCCGGGTCGAACCAGCCCGCGTGGACGCCGTACTTCACGACGAAGCCGTGCAGGAGGTAGCCGTACAGCGTGCCCGCGCCCAGCGCCGTGAACCACGTCCGCCGCCCCGGTACCCAGGAGAAGAACCCGGCCGTCAGCAGCATCGAGCAGCCGAACATGGCGAGCACCATCACCGGCCCGCACCACCACGGCGCACCCAGCTCCTGCGCGGAGTCCCGGTGGTAGAACCACGCGGTGTTCATCCGCGGCACCGACCACCAGGAGAACGCCAGCGCGACCGCGAACACCGGCACCGCGGCGATCCGTACCGGCCACCGGCGCACCAGCCGGAAGTGCTCGGGCCGCAGGCACAGGCCGAGCACGAAGTACGGCAGGAACTGCAGGACCCGCTGGAGGTCGAGGTCGTCGCCGATGGACGGGGACACGGACGCCAGCATCGCGATGCCGAAGGCGACCGGAAGGGGACGGCGGACCGCCCTCCACAGGGGCGTGGTCAGGCGCCAGACGAACAGCGCGCACAGGAACCAGGTCAGGTACCAGGGGTCGAGCAGGCTGATGTCCTGGCCGGAGGAGCCGACCACGAAGCGCTCGAAGAACGAGTAGGCCGTCTCGAACAGGACATAGGGCACGACGACCCCGGTGACCAGCCGCTTCAGCCGGTCCGGGCGCATGTCGAAGTTCCGGGAGAAGTAGCCGGAGACGATGATGAACGCCGGCATGTGGAAGGCGTACACGACGCAGTACACCGCCTCCAGGACGCGGCTGTCGCCCTTCAACGGCTCCCATGAGTGACCCATCGCGACGAGCGCGACGGCCAGGTACTTGGCGTTGTCGAAGAACGCGTCGCGCTCTCCGCCCGCCGGCGGCCGGGCCGGGGGACGTGGTGTTCGGTTCTGGCCGGGGGACGTGGCGGCGTCAAACATCTGAGGCACCCTAGCGTCGCCTGTGGGATTTCGTAAAACCACCGATGTGAATCCTGGTAATCACCGAAGACGGCCTGTGGACGGATGGCCAATTTACCGAAGTCGATGCCTGTCCCTATGCAGTTCCATGCGGCACTTACACCCGTGATGTCCGCATTAATCCCTGCTAATTAGTGCATAACGTCCGCAGGTGGCCTTGCCTTGCCGTGTCTGTGTCAATAATTCGAATTGGCTGCGCGCATGTTGTGTGGACATCGAAACCATGTCCGTCAATTGCCTTGGGCCCAGGGGCGGGTGGGCCCTCGAAATGCGATGCGGGCGGTTGTCGGTGCGCGGTGCATTGTCGACGTTGTGTCACGAACCGCATAGTGCGGCCGGGTTGGTGGCACGATGGATCTGGCGGGGGTGCGGGGCCGTACCCCAGGGCCGGAGAGCGGACCGACCGAGGGTGTGATCAGTTGTGGCCATTTCACTGTCTGTGGTTTTGCTGTTGGCGATCATCCTTGTGGTGATGATGAGAGGGGGGAACATCAAGGCGGGACCCGCCATCGTCGCCGTCCTCTTCGGCTTCTTCCTCGCGTCGACCGGGATGGCCCCCTCCATCCAGCGCTTCCTCGACTCGCTGGCCCAGACCATAAATTCGATCAACTTCTGAGTACGGCCGCCCATGCCGCACCCTGCCCGGTGACACCCAGCACCGCGCCCCGGCGCCACGGCCCGTGACGTCACCGGATCGGGTGGTCTCACGGGTGGCGGCTCGGGCACCACGCGCCCCGCGAAAACGAACAGGGCCAGGTCGGAGGAGACATCCTCCGACCTGGCCCTGACCGTCAAGAGCGGGCGACGGGAATCGAACCCGCGTAGCTAGTTTGGAAGACTAGGGCTCTACCATTGAGCTACGCCCGCACAACGCGCGCCGCAGGTCGGTGACCGCGGCACTGAAGGCATCGTAGCGGGTCGTCCCGCGCGTAGGCCAACGTGTTGGTCTGCGCGGATGTCGTGCCGATGCGGGTGAACAAAGCGGCCGACGCAGGCGGCCCGGGCATGTACCCTACGTGTCGCACCGAAACGGGGTGTGGCGCAGCTTGGTAGCGCGTCCGCTTTGGGAGCGGAAGGCCGTGGGTTCAAATCCCGCCACCCCGACCACCACCTGACGGCGTCCGTCTTGATCGCCTTTTGGGGCCCTGAGCCGCTGCGGTTACTATGCAAGCTGCGCGCCCGTGTGTCCCGGCTCCCTAGTACGGCGGCCTACGAACTCCTCCGGGCGGCGAAACTCCGCCGGGCCCCTCTGGCGCCGGCAGAACCCAAGAAGTCAGCCACAAGGAGACCGAACCGTGAAGAGCGCCGTGGAGACCCTGAACCCGACTCGGGTTCGGCTCACTGTCGAGGTGCCCTTCGAGGAGCTCAAGGACAGCCTCGACGCGGCGTACAAGAAGATCAACCAGCAGGTCACGGTGAAGGGCTTCCGCAAGGGCAAGATCCCGGCCCGCGTCATCGACCAGCGGTTCGGCCGCGGTGCGGTCCTGGAGGAGGCGGTCAACGACGCGCTTCCGAAGTTCTACACCGAAGCGGTCAACGAGGCCGAGCTGAACCCGTTGGGCCAGCCCGACGTCGACATCACCGAGCTGAAGGACGGCGAGACGCTGAACTTCACCGCCGAGGTCGACGTCCGCCCGGCCCTCGAGATCCCCGACTACTCGGGCATCGAGGTCGAGGTAGACGCCGTCGAGGTCAGCGACGAGGACGTCGAGAAGTCGGTCGAACAGCTCCGCGAGCGCTTCGCCTCCACCTCCCCGGTGGAGCGTGCGGCCGAGGACGGCGACGTCGTCACCATCGACCTGGAGGCCAAGGTCGACGGCGAGGTCCTGGAGGACGGCATCGCGAGCGGTGTCTCGTACACCATCGGCTCCGGCGAGCTCCTCGACGGCATCGACGACGCCGTGAAGGGCCTGGAGGCCGGTGGCGAGGCCACCTTCACCTCCGAGCTCAAGGGCGGCTCCGCGGCCGGCCGTGAGGCCGAGGTCACCGTCAAGGTCTCCCAGGTCGCCGCCCGCGAACTCCCCGAGCTGGACGACGAGTTCGCGCAGCTCGCCTCGGAGTTCGACACCCTGGACGAGCTGAAGGCCGACAGCCGCAAGCGCCTCGCCAACATGAAGACGTACGACCAGGCCACGCAGGCCCAGGAGCGCGTCCTGGAGAAGCTCCTGGAGCTCGTCGAGGTGCCGGTCCCCGAGAAGCTGCTCGAGGACGAGATCAACACCCGCAAGCACAACCTGGAGCACCACCAGCTCGGCCAGATGGGCCTCGACCTGGAGAAGTACCTCGAGATCCAGGGCAAGACCGCCGAGGAGTTCGAGGCCGAGACCAAGGAAGCCGCGGTCAAGGGCATCAAGACCCAGTTCGTCCTCGACGAGCTGGTCAAGGTCGAGAAGCTGAACGTCAACCAGGAGGAGCTCACCGAGCACCTCATGCGGCGCGCGGCCTCCTCCGGCATGTCCCCCGACCAGTTCGCCCAGGCCGTCGTCGAGGGCGGTCAGGTCCCGCTCCTGGTCGGCGAGGTCGCCCGCGGCAAGGCCCTGGCCGTCGTGGTCGAGGCCGCCACGGTGAAGGACACCAACGGCGAGATCGTCGACCTGGACGACGAGGACGAGGACGAGACCGGGACGGAGGCCCCTGAGGCCGCCGCCGAGGCCACGGACGAGCCCGCCGAGGAGAAGACCGAGGGCTGAGCCCTAGGCCGCCCGTAACGGCGTACAGGGGCTCCTGGGACCATCCCGGGGGCCCCTTTGTCGTACGCCCGGGGGGTAGCGCCCCCGAAGGCGGCGCAGCCGCCGCCTGGGGGCGCGGGGAACTGCGCGACAAGCCACGACGGCGCCGCACGCGCCCACCCCCCCCCGGCGCGGTCACGGCGGGTTGACAGCGGCCCTTCCGCCGGAGGCAACCGCGCTACGCCCCCGGCGAACAGCCCTGTTACCGGGATTCCCCGAAGGGACCATCGCGTTAGGGTCCATGAGTACGAGGGCAGCCAAGCCCCCGGCTACGGAAACGTGAGACGGCCCGGCGCCGTCGTAAGACGAGCAGGTGGATACGTGACGAATCTGATGCCCTCCGCCGCCGGCGAGCCTTCTATCGGTGGCGGCCTCGGCGACCAGGTCTACAACCGGCTGCTCGGCGAGCGGATCATCTTCCTGGGCCAGCAGGTGGACGACGACATCGCCAACAAGATCACCGCGCAGCTGCTGCTGCTCGCGGCCGAGCCCAACAAGGACATCTTCCTCTACATCAACAGTCCCGGCGGCTCGGTGACGGCCGGTATGGCGATCTACGACACCATGCAGTTCATCCCGAACGACGTGGTCACCATCGCCATGGGCATGGCGGCCTCGATGGGGCAGTTCCTGCTCACCGGCGGCACCGCGGGCAAGCGCTTCGCCCTGCCGCACACGGACATCATGATGCACCAGGGCTCCGCGGGCCTGGGCGGTACGGTCTCGGACATCAAGATCCAGGCCCAGTACCTGCTGCGTACCAAGAAGACCATGTCCGAGCTGACCGCCCTGCACTCCGGCCAGACCGTCGAGACGATCGTCCGCGACGGCGACCGCGACCGCTGGTTCACCCCGGAGGAGGCCAAGGAGTACGGTCTCATTGACGGGATCATCACGCATGCCTCCGGTGTTCCGGGAGGCGGCGGCACCGGCGCCTCCTGAGCCCGGCCACGCCACGCTCCGCCGAGACTCCAGCCCCCCGAACGCCACCAGGACGGTGAACACCCTCATGAGCAACATCCCCGGCGCCGCTGACGCCCGCTACGACGGGCCCCGGCCCGACGCCCGCTACGTCATCCCGCGCTTCGTCGAGCGCACCTCCCAGGGCATCCGCGAGTACGACCCGTACGCGAAGCTCTTCGAGGAGCGCGTGATCTTCCTCGGCGTCCAGATCGACGACGCCTCCGCCAACGACGTCATGGCGCAGCTGCTGTGCCTGGAGTCGATGGACCCCGACCGGGACATCTCGATCTACATCAACAGCCCGGGCGGCGACATGACCGCCCTCACGGCGATCTACGACACGATGCAGTTCGTGAAGCCCGACATCCAGACGGTCTGCATGGGCCAGGCGGCCTCCGCCGCTGCGATCCTGCTGGCCGCCGGCACGCCCGGCAAGCGCATGGCGCTGCCGAACTCCCGTGTGCTGATCCACCAGCCGGCCGGTTCCACCGGCCGCGGCCAGCTCTCCGACCTGGAGATCATCGCCAACGAGTTCACGCGGATGCGTGAGCAGCTGGAGGACATGCTGGCCAAGCACTCCAAGCGGCCGATCGAGAAGGTCCGCGAGGACATCGAGCGCGACAAGATCCTCACGGCCGAGGAAGCGCTCGAGTACGGCATCGTGGACCAGATCATCTCCACCCGGAAGATGAACAACGCTGACGTCCGCTGACAGAGGATGTAGTCTCTGCCGCCCTTGGCCCGGTTTGACCGTGCGCACGGCAAGGTGCACGTCAAAGTGAACCGTGCCAAGGGGGGCCCGTACGGGGGGCCCGGCAAGGTACCGTCGACATAAGGCAGCACCAGGAGCCGCTGGATTCGAAAGAGTCCAGGCGTCTCCCAGGCGAAGGGGAAGCACACCGTGGCACGCATCGGTGACGGCGGCGATCTGCTCAAGTGCTCGTTCTGCGGCAAGAGCCAGAAGCAGGTCAAGAAGCTCATCGCAGGGCCCGGTGTGTACATCTGCGACGAGTGCATCGATCTCTGCAACGAGATCATCGAGGAGGAGCTCGCCGAGACGAGCGAGGTGCGCTGGGAGGAACTCCCCAAGCCCCGCGAGATCTACGAGTTCCTGGAGGGCTACGTGGTGGGCCAGGAGCCCGCCAAGAAGGCCCTCTCGGTCGCGGTGTACAACCACTACAAGCGGGTCCAGGCCGGCGAGAACGGCGGCGCCCAGGGCCGCGACGACGCCATCGAGTTGGCGAAGTCCAACATCCTGCTGCTGGGCCCCACGGGCTCCGGCAAGACGCTCCTCGCGCAGACCCTGGCCCGCATGCTCAACGTCCCGTTCGCGATCGCCGACGCCACCGCGCTGACGGAGGCCGGCTACGTGGGCGAGGACGTGGAGAACATCCTCCTCAAGCTGATCCAGGCCGCGGACTACGACGTCAAGAAGGCCGAGACCGGGATCATCTACATCGACGAGATCGACAAGGTAGCCCGTAAGAGCGAAAATCCTTCGATCACGCGAGACGTCTCCGGCGAGGGTGTGCAGCAGGCCCTTCTCAAGATCCTCGAAGGCACCACGGCCTCCGTCCCGCCGCAGGGCGGCCGCAAGCACCCGCACCAGGAGTTCATCCAGATCGACACGACGAACGTGCTGTTCATCGTGGGCGGTGCGTTCGCAGGCCTGGAGAAGATCATCGAGTCCCGGGCGGGCGCCAAGGGCATCGGCTTCGGCGCGACGATCCGCTCCAAGCGGGAGCTGCAGTCCAAGGACCAGTTCGAGGACGTCATGCCCGAGGACCTGGTCAAGTTCGGCATGATCCCGGAGTTCATCGGCCGCCTCCCGGTCATCACCTCGGTCCACAACCTGGACCGCGAGGCCCTGCTCCAGATCCTCATCGAGCCGCGCAACGCGCTCGTCAAGCAGTACCAGCGCCTCTTCGAACTCGACGGCGTGGAGCTGGACTTCGAGCGCGAGGCCCTGGAGGCCATCGCCGACCAGGCCATCCTCCGCCAGACCGGTGCGCGAGGCCTGCGCGCCATCATGGAAGAGGTCCTCATGTCGGTGATGTACGAGGTCCCGTCCCGCAAGGACGTGGCCCGTGTCGTCATCACGGCCGACGTCGTCCACTCCAACGTCAACCCGACCCTGATCCCGCGCGACGCGCGCGGCCGGGGCGCGGGGGAGCAGAAGTCGGCGTAACCCCCTCAACACCGAAGCGCCGGGCCCTCCTCGGAGGAGCCCGGCGCTTTCGCGTGTGCCGCTTTCGCGTGTGCCGCTTTCGCGTGTGCCGCTTTCGCGTGTGCCGCTTTCGCGTGTGCCGCTTTCGCGTGTGCCGCTGTCACGTGTGCCGGCGGTGGCTACTTGGCGACGCGCACCGCACCCCGCACATCGGCCGCGATCTTCGCCGACTCGTCCAGGGTGTACGTCTTCACACCCGCCGTGGGCTCCACGATGCCGATGGTGCTGTAGTCCGCCCAGATGCACATGTACGCCGTCTGGTCCTTGCCGGTGAGCTGGCTCTTGCCCGTAGCCTGCTGGCACTTCATCACCGCGCCGTCCAGACCGGCGGGCGAGACGGACTGCGCGTCGCCGACCAGCTTCACGTCGCCGTCGGAGCCGCTGTTCGCCTTCATCTGGGCGAAGGTGGTGTCCAGCGCCGCCTGCGGGTCCTTCACCGAGCCGTAGACGCCGAAGAAGGTGAAGTTCTCGGCGGTCTGCGCCTTGGCCACGCTCGTCGGGTCGGTGGTGTCGAGCGAGCTCAGGTCGATGGTCGAGTAGAACGCGCCGACCGAGGTGGCGTCGGTGACACCGGCCTTGGCGAGGTCCTTCGCGTCGCTCGAACTCGCCTTCTCCTCCGAGGAGTCGCCGTACCGCTTGTACTTGCCGGACAGCAGCGAGGCCGGCGCGGTGAGCTTGTGCGGTCCGTCGTCCTTCAGCGCGCCGGATCCGCTCCCGCCGAGCACGAAGTACGCCCCGACGCCTATCGCCGCCACCACCGCCACCGCCCCGATGACCAGCCCGGTCTTCTTCTTCCCGCCGCCCGGAGCCGGCGGCTGCGGAACGCCGTAGGGGGGCTGGCCGTAGGGCGGCTGCTGCTGGCCGTACGGGTTCGGCTGCGGGGGAACGCCCTGCTGCGGGTAGCCGTAGCCCGGCTGCGGCGGCTGCTGCCCGTAGGGCCCCGGCTGCGGCGGGGCCGCCGGCGGAGCCTGCTGCGGGTAGCCGTAGCCGGGCTGGGGCGCCTGCGGCGGCTGGCCGTACGGACCCGGCTGCTGCCCGTACGGTCCCGGCTGCTGCGGCGGCGGCCCGCCGTACGGGCCCGGCTGGTTGTAGCTCATCTCTGGGTTCCCCTCCAGATGCTTATGTGTTCCTGACATCCTGGCTCAGCCACAGGGAACTCATGGCACAGGGGTGCCCACCGTTACAGAACAAACGCGTTTCGGGACAGCGCCGGGACACCTCTAAACTGAGCCCCGTGACCGAGAATGCTCAGCAGCAGCCCACAGCGCCCAGCACCGAACTGCCGACCCAGTACGCGCCGGCCGACGTAGAGGGGCCGCTGTACGAGCGCTGGGTAGAGCGCGGTTACTTCGCGGCCGACGCCAAGAGCGACAAGCCCGCGTACACCATCGTCATCCCCCCGCCCAACGTCACCGGCTCCCTGCACCTGGGCCACGCCTTCCAGCACACGCTGATGGACGCGCTGACCCGTCGTAAGCGCATGCAGGGCTTCGAGTCGCTGTGGCTGCCCGGCATGGACCACGCCGGCATCGCCACCCAGAACAAGGTCGAGCAGCAGCTCGCCGAGGAGGGCAAGTCCCGTCACGACCTCGGCCGCGAGGAGTTCGTCGAGCGCGTCTGGCAGTGGAAGGAGGAGTACGGCGGCAAGATCCTCGGCCAGATGCGCCGGCTCGGCGACGGCGTCGACTGGGACCGCGAGCGCTTCACCATGGACGAGGGCCTGTCCAAGGCCGTCCAGACCATCTTCAAGAAGCTCTTCGACGACGAGCTGATCTACCGCGCCGAGCGCATCATCAACTGGTGCCCGCGCTGTCTGACGGCCATCTCGGACATCGAGGTGGAGTACCAGGAGGACGACGGCGAGCTGGTCTCCATCAAGTACGGCGAGGGGGACGAGACGCTCGTCGTCGCGACGACCCGCGCGGAGACGATGCTCGGTGACACGGCGGTCGCCGTCCACCCGGACGACGAGCGGTACCGGCACCTGATCGGCAAGCGCATCAAGCTGCCGCTGACCGACCGCACCATCCCCGTCGTCGCGGACACGCACGTCGACCCCGAGTTCGGCACGGGTGCCGTCAAGGTCACCCCGGCCCACGACCCGAACGACTTCGCGATCGGCCAGCGCCACGGCCTGGAGTCCATCACGGTGATGGACGAGCGCGCGATCATCACGGTCCACGGTCCCTTCGAGGGCCTCGACCGCTTCGAGGCGCGCTCCGCGATCGTCGCGGCGCTGCGTTCGCAGGGCCGGATCGTCGCCGAGAAGCGGCCGTACGTCCACAGCGTCGGCCACTGCTCGCGCTGCCAGACCACCATCGAGCCGCGCCTGTCCATGCAGTGGTGGGTCAAGGTCGGCCCGCTGGCCCAGGCGGCGGGCGACGCGGTCCGCGACGGCCGGGTCACCATCCACCCCGCCGACATGTCGAAGCGCTACTTCGACTGGGTCGACAACATGCACGACTGGTGCATCTCGCGCCAGCTGTGGTGGGGCCACCGGATCCCGGTCTGGTACGGCCCCGACGGCGAGGTCGTCTGCGTCGGCCCCGACGAGGAGCCGCCCGGCACCGAGGCGGAGGGCTGGACCCAGGACCCCGACGTCCTGGACACCTGGTTCTCCTCCGGCCTGTGGCCCTTCTCGACCCTCGGCTGGCCCGAACAGACCCCGGATCTCGAGAAGTTCTACCCGACCGACGTCCTGCTCACGGGCCACGACATCATCTTCTTCTGGGTCGCCCGGATGATGATGTTCGGCCTCTATGCGATGGACGGCGAGGTCCCCTTCAGGACCATCGCCCTGACCGGTCTGGTCCGCGACCAGTTCGGCAAGAAGATGTCGAAGTCCTCGGGCACGGCCGTCGACCCGCTCGACTGGATGAACCAGTACGGCTCCGACGCCGTCCGCTTCACCCTGGCCCGCGGCGCCAACCCCGGCACCGACGTCCCGATCGGCGAGGACTGGGTCCAGGCGTCCCGGAACTTCGCCAACAAGATCTGGAACGCGACCCGCTTCGCCCTGATGAACGGTGCGACCGTCGAGGGCCCGCTCCCGGCCCCGGCCGAGATGTCGGCGACGGACCGCTGGATCCTCTCCCGCCTCAACAAGACGGTCGCCGAAGTCGACGCGTTCTACGACGACTTCCAGTTCGCGAAGCTCTCCGACTCCCTCTACCACTTCGCGTGGGACGAGGTCTTCGACTGGTACGTCGAGCTGTCGAAGACCACGTTCCAGGCGGGCGGCCGCGGCGCCGAGGTCTCCCAGCGCGTCCTGGGCGAGGTCCTCGACGTCACCCTGAAGCTGCTCCACCCGGTCGTCCCGTTCGTCACGGACACCCTGTGGACGACGCTGACCGGCGGCGAGTCGGTCGTGATCGCCGACTGGCCGTCCGACAGCGGCTTCCGGGACCGGGCGGCGGAGAAGGAGATCGAGACCCTCCAGTCCGTCATCACCGAGGTCCGCCGCTTCCGCGCCGACCAGGGCCTGCAGCCCGGCCAGCGGGTCCCGGCCCGCCTCACCCTGGACGGCACGGCCCTCGCCCCGCACGAGGCGGCCATCCGCCAGCTGCTGCGCCTCCAGCCGGAGGGCGACGCCTTCGCGGCGACGGCCACCCTCCCGGTGGGCGGCGCCACGGTCGCCCTGGACCTCTCCGGCACCATCGACGTGGCGGCGGAGCGCAAGCGCCTCGCCAAGGACCTCGCGGCCGCCGAGAAGGAGAAGGCCCAGGCGACGGGCAAGCTGGGCAACGAGGCGTTCCTGGCGAAGGCCCCGGACAACGTGGTGGAGAAGATCCGCACGCGGCTCGCCAAGGCCGACGAGGACATCGCGCGCATCCAGGCCCAGCTGGACCGCCTTCCGCAGGCGTAGCCGAAGCGTCCCCGCAGGCGTCCGGCAGTCCCTTCCCGCGGGGCTGCCGGACGCCTGCGTTCAGGGTCCCGCCCTACAATCCAAAAGTAGGAACATGACCTTAATGTTCCGTTTTGGCTTTGTGGCGGAGGGAACGCCCACATGCAGCGCAGGGGCCGAACGAGGACACCTCCGCACCGGGGGCTGGTCCCCCTGACGGCGGTCGCGGGCGGCCTGCTCGCCGTGCTGATGGGCCTCGTCTTCCTGATGCTGGTGCTGGCGATCCAGGACGCGCGGCACTCCCTGCTCTCCGCCCGCAGCGGCCGGCCGGCCCTGACGCAGGTCGGGGTGGTCCAGGGGACCGTCTTCGACATGGAGGGCGGTCAGCGCAGCTACGTCATCACCCGGCAGGACGAGTTCCTCAAGCCCTGGCAGGCGGCCCGGACCGCGTTCCCCGCGCAGGCACAGCGGCTCGTGGACCTCAGCACGTCCCCTGCGCAGCGGCAGCTCGCCCGGCAGATACAGCGGGCCGGCCAGTCCTTCGTCGACGACTACTCGGTCCCGCTCGTGGCCGAGGCCCGGCGCGGCGACCCCGACGCGAGCAGCACGGCGCGGACGCTGGAGGGCAAACAGCGGCTCGACGGGCTCCGGGACCAGTTCTCCCGCTACCTCAAGGCCGAGCGCGCCTCGATCGACCAGCGCGAGAACGCGCTGGAGGGCCGGATGCGCACGCTGACGATCGCCGCGTCCGCCGGCGTCGGCGTGGCCGTCCTCCTGATCGTCGCCTACGGCGCCTACGTGACCCGGGTGATCGTCTGGCCGGTGCGCAGGATGGCCCGCTTCGCGACCCGGCTCGCCGCCGGCGACCTGGGCGCACGGGTGCCGCGCTCCGGGCGCCGCGAGATCGGCCAGCTGGAGACGGCGTTCAACACCATGGCCGGCTCGCTGGAGAAGAGCCACCGGCGGCTGAGGCTGCTCTACGACGCCGGTACCGCCGTCGGCAACACCCTCGACGTGGAACGGACCGCCGACGAGCTGGTGCGGGTGGCCGTCCCCCGGTTCGCCGACTTCGTCACCGTCGACCTGGAGGAGGCCGTGCTGCTGGGCGGGGAGCCGACGGCCGCCGAGACCGTCCTGCGGCGGGTGGCCCGGGGCGGCGTCCGCGACGACTCGCCGCTGGATCCGGTCGGTGCCCTGATCGCCGTGGACCCGCCGCCGGCAGCCACCTGGCACACCGGCACCGGGGCGGCCCTCGTAGTCGATCTGCAGGTCACCCGGAGGGCGAGGTTTCCCGACGCGCCGCGCACGGACCTGCTCCTCGACTACGGCCTGAGCTCGCTGATCACCGCGCCGCTGTCGGCACAGGGCGTCCTGATGGGGGTGATCGTCTTCTGGCGCACCCGGGACTCCCCGCCGTTCGAGAAGGACGACCTGTCCGACGCTGAGGAACTCGCCGCGAAGGCCGCGACCGCCATCGACAACGCACGGCGCTACACCCGGGAGCGCGAGACCGCGCTGGCGCTCCAGCGCAGCCTGCTGCCGCACGTGCTGCCCGACTGCCCGAGCGTCGACTTCGCCTACCGCTACCTCCCCACCGGCACCCGGGCCGGAGTCGGCGGCGACTGGTTCGACGTGATCCCGCTGTCGGGCACCCGGGTGGCCCTGGTCGTCGGGGACGTCGTCGGCCACGGCATCCAGGCCTCCGCCACCATGGGCCGGCTGCGCACGGCGGTCCGCACCCTCGCCGACGTCGACCTGCCCCCCGACGAACTCCTCACCCACCTGGACGACCTGGTCGTGCACCTCGACGACGGCGCCGGGGAACAGGCCGGTGAGGTGGGTTCGACCTGCCTGTACGCCGTCTACGACCCGATCTCGCGGCGCTGCTCCCTCGCCAGCGCGGGCCATCCGCTGCCCTTCGTGATCACTCCCCAGGGGCTGGTGGAGCCGGCCCCCGGCCAGGCCGGCCCGCCGCTCGGGCTCGGCGGGCTGCCGTTCGAGACCACCGACCTGGACCTCACCGCGGGCACCACCCTCGCGCTGTTCAGCAACGGCCTGGTGCACTCCCGCAGCCTCGACCTGAGCCACGGCCTCGAACGGCTCCGCGGCGCGCTGGCTGCGCCCGGCGACGGGGAGTCGCTGGAGGAGGCCTGCGACCGGGTGGTGACCGCGCTGCGCACCTGCGAACCCGCCGACGACGTCACCCTGCTGCTCGCCCGCACCCGCGCCCTGCCCTGCGACCAGGTGGCCTCCTGGGAGGTTCCCGCGGACCCCGAGCACGTCGCCATGGCCCGGACCCTGAGCACCGGGCAGCTCGGCGCCTGGAAGCTGGACGAACTGTCGTTCACCACCGAACTGGTGGTCAGCGAACTCGTCACGAACGCCATCCGCTACGGCGGCTCCCCGATCCAGCTGCGGCTCATCCGCGACACCAGCAGGCTGATCTGCGAGGTCTCCGACGGCAGCAGCACCGCCCCGCACCTGCGGCGGGCCCGGGTCTTCGACGAGGGCGGCCGGGGCCTGCTGCTGGTGGCCCAGCTCACCCAGCGGTGGGGGACCCGGCAGACCTCCGTCGGCAAGACGATCTGGTGCGAGCAGGCGCTCCCGGCGGCCGGCGCGACCACGCGTCCGCCGGGCTCCGTAGACTGGTGCCGTGAGTGATCTGCCACCGCACGACCCCCATGAGCGCTTCGACGAGAACTTCGAAGACGACTTCGACGACATCGTCGCGGCCACCGAGACATCAGCCGCTGACGCGGCGGGGTCCCGCGACCCCGATCTCGCGGTGATCGAGGCCGGCAGCCGGACCCTCCGTACCCGGGGCGGCCCGCAGCAGGGCGACGTCCCGGGCCGTCCCGAGGACCCCGAGGTCGACCGGGCCCTGCGCGAGGTGGAGGTGGAGCTCGCCACCCGCTGGGGCGAGACCAAGCTGGAGCCGTCGGTCACCAGGATCGCCGCCCTCATGGACGTGCTGGGCGAGCCCCAGCGGTCGTACCCCTCGATCCACATCACCGGCACCAACGGCAAGACCTCCACCGCCCGCATGATCGAGGCCCTGCTCGGCGCCTTCGACCTCCGTACCGGCCGCTACACCAGCCCGCACGTGCAGTCGATCACCGAGCGCATCAGCCTGGACGGCGCCCCGATCTCCGCCGAGCGGTTCATCGAGACGTACAACGACATCAAGCCCTACGTCGAGATGGTCGACTCCCGGCAGGAGTACCGGCTCTCCTTCTTCGAGGTGCTCACCGGCATGGCGTACGCGGCCTTCGCGGACGCCCCGGTCGACGTCGCCGTCGTCGAGGTCGGCATGGGCGGCAGCTGGGACGCCACCAACGTCATCGACGGTGACGTCGCCGTCGTCACCCCCATCGACCTCGACCACACCGACCGGCTCGGCGGGACCACCGCGGAGATCGCAGGCGAGAAGTCCGGGATCATCAAGCAGGACGCCACCGTGATCCTGGCCCAGCAGCCGGTCGACGCGGCGCAGGTACTCCTCAAGAAGGCCGTCGAGGTCGACGCCACCGTCGCCCGCGAGGGCCTCGAGTTCGGCGTCGTCGCCCGCCAGGTCGCCGTCGGCGGCCAGCTGCTCACCCTGCGCGGCCTCGGCGGCGAGTACGAGGAGGTCTACCTCCCCCTGCACGGCCCCTACCAGGCCCACAACGCGGCCGTCGCGCTCGCCGCGGTGGAGGCGTTCTTCGGGGTCGGCTCGCAGCGCCCCGAGTCCCTCGCCATCGACACGGTCCGCAAGGCCTTCGCGGCGGTCTCGTCCCCCGGCCGCCTCGAAGTCGTACGGCGCTCTCCCACCGTCGTCCTCGACGCCGCCCACAACCCCGCCGGGGCCCGCGCCACCGCCGAGGCCGTCGGCGAGGCCTTCGACTTCAGCAGGCTGATCGGCGTGGTCGGGGCCAGCGGCGACAAGAACGTCCGGGGCCTCCTGGAGGCCTTCGAGCCGATCTTCGCCGAGGTCGTGGTCACCCAGAACTCCAGCCACCGCGCGATGGACGCCGACGAGCTGGCCGCGATCGCCGTCGAGGTGTTCGGCGAGGACCGTGTCCAGGTCGAGCCGCGGCTGCCCGACGCCCTGGAGGCCGCGATCACCCTGGCCGAGGAGGAGGGCGAGTTCGCCGGCGGCGGGGTGCTGATCACCGGCTCCGTCATCACCGTGGGCGAGGCCCGACTGCTCCTAGGGAGGGGCTGACCATGCGCACGCTCTGCTCCTCCACCCTCATCGGAGAGTTCTTCGTCATCGGCTTCGCCGCCCTGGTCGCCATGAAGGACGCCGACCTGTCCACCTCCACGGTGTGGCTGGTCAGCGGCATCGCGATGTTCCTCTGCGTGGCCCTGTGCGGGGTGATCACCCGCCCCGGCGGCGTGACCCTCGGCTGGGCCCTGCAGATCGCCCTGATCGCGTCCGGGATCTTCGTCCCGACGATGTACTTCCTGGGCGCGGTCTTCGCGGGCCTGTGGTGGGCGTCGGTGCACTACGGAAAGAAGATCGACGAGGCGAAAGCCCGCTTCGCGGCACAGAGCACCCAGGACAGCCCGACCGGCGCTTGACGACGAAGGCCGGTCCGCGCCCCTACCAGCCCGTCCGGCGTCCGAGGACGGGGCCGGGTCCGCACTCCCTCCAGCCCGTCCAGGGTGTGCGGACGAGGAGCCGGTCTGTACCCCCCTCCAGCCTGTCCGGTGTGTGCGGACGAGCGGCGGCCTGTACCCCCACTCTCCAGCCCGTCCGGCGTTTGAGGACGAGGCCGTTCAGGCCGAAGCGGGGGGTCGGGGGCGGCAGCCCGCCGAAGGCGGCCGCACCAGCTGACCCGCACACTGCGTAACGCACGCTCAGACCAGCCCTGTAGCCTCTCCCCACCGCACCTGCCAGTACCCGAAGGAGTCCTCCAGTGACCCAGCGCACCCTCGTCCTGCTCAAGCCCGACGCCGTCCGTCGGGGCCTGACCGGCGAGATCATCAGCCGTGTCGAGCGCAAGGCCGGCTGGCAGATCACCGCGCTGGAGCTGCGCACCCTGGAGCGTGCCACGCTGGAGCAGCACTACGCCGAGCACGTCGGCAAGCCGTTCTACGAGCCGCTGGTCGAGTTCATGGCCTCCGGTCCGGTCGTCGCCCTGATCGTGGAGGGCGAGCGCGTCATCGAGGGCATCCGCGCGTTGGCCGGCCCCACCGACCCGATCGCCGCCGCGCCCGGCTCCATCCGCGGCGACTTCGGCGTGATCGTCCGCGAGAACCTGATCCACGCGTCCGACTCGGAGGAGTCCGCCGAGCGCGAGGTCAAGATCTTCTTCCCGGGCCGCGCCTAGGCCTTCCGGGTCCCGCGACGGGCCTGTACGGAGTTTCCGTGGAAGTTTTTGACGAGGCGTCAGCCCATTGAGCTGCATGACCTGGGACGGCCGAACGATTTCGGCCGTCCCTCGGCATATGCGTGCCGATCGGGGGAACGAGTGCCCCCGTCGGCCCGTCTCCACAAGCGAGGCGGCGACGCACGTGATGACAATGGCGAAGACCCTCGCGCAGTGTTCGTGCAGGCGCGTCTACGATGGAAGCCTTCACGTCACAGCACCTACTTCGCCGACCTGAAATGCCCTCAAAAGCTCCCGGGAAGGCCAGACGAATCCTGATGGGGAACTCAATGTCGTTCATTGGCCGTGACATGGCTGTCGACCTCGGGACCGCCAACACGCTGGTGTACGTCAGGGGTCGCGGGATCGTACTCAACGAGCCGTCCGTTGTCGCGATCAATACGAACACCGGTGGAATTCTGGCGGTCGGCGCGGAGGCGAAGAAGATGATCGGGCGCACGCCCGGCAACATCGTCGCCGTACGCCCGCTGAAGGACGGCGTGATCGCCGACTTCGAGATCACCGAGCGGATGCTCCGCTACTTCATCCTGAAGATCCACAAGCGGCGGTATCTGGCCCGTCCGCGTGTCGTCGTGTGTGTGCCCTCCGGTATCACGGGTGTCGAGCGCCGTGCCGTCATCGAGGCGTCGTCGCAGGCCGGTGCCCGCCAGGTGCACATCATCGAGGAGCCCATGGCCGCCGCCATCGGCTCCGGCCTGCCGGTCCACGAGGCCACGGGCAACATGGTGGTGGACATCGGCGGCGGCACCACGGAGGTCGCGGTCATCTCGCTCGGCGGCATCGTCACCGCCCAGTCGATCCGCGTCGCGGGCGACGAACTGGACAACGCGATCATCCAGCACATCAAGAAGGAGTACAGCCTCCTCCTCGGTGAGCGGACGGCCGAGCAGATCAAGATCACGATCGGTTCGGCGTACGAACTCGACTCCGACGAGCACACCGAGATCCGCGGCCGGGACCTGGTGTCCGGCCTGCCCAAGACCGTGGTCATCTCGGCCGCCGAGGTCCGCAAGGCGATCGAGGAGCCCGTCAACGCCATCGTCGACGCCGTCAAGACGACGCTCGACAAGTGCCCGCCGGAGCTGTCCGGCGACATCATGGACAGGGGAATCGTTCTGACCGGCGGCGGAGCCCTGCTGCGCGGTCTGGACGAGCGGCTGCGCCGGGAGACCGGCATGCCGATCCACATCGCCGAGGACCCGCTGGACAGCGTGGCGCTCGGCTCCGGCAAGTGCGTCGAGGAGTTCGAGGCGCTCCAGCAGGTCCTGGACGCCCAGCCGCGCAGATGACGTAACTCTTCGATTCCGCCGTACGAGATGATCCCCTCTCGTGCGGCGGATCGTTGATATGGAGGCATAAGCTCACACAAAGCGAGCTCCGCCCCACACCCCCACCCCCCCCACGCTCCACGACAAGTCCCCCCCCACGCTCCACAAGCTTTCAGAACAAGCTCCCGCAAGTTCCTATTGAGGAAGGCACGGCCGCCGCACGTGAGGGACACGAAAGAGAGCCGGCTGCTCCTGGTGCTGCTGATCGCCATCGCGTTCGCGCTGATCACGGTGGACATCCGAGGTGGCAGGAACTCCCCGGTGGACGGCGCCCGGCAGGCCGCGGCCGCGGTCTTCGGCCCGATCGAGAACGGCATGTCGACGGTGGTGGACCCGGTCGGAAACGCCGTCTCCGCCGTCCGGGACTCCGGCGAACGGCACGACCGGCTGGCCCGGCTGGAGAAGCAGAACGCGACCCTCAAGGCGAAGCTCGGCAGCGACGACCGCAACCGCAGCCGCCTGGGCCAGCTCGAGAAGATGCTCAACGTCGCCGCCGAAGGCCAGTACGGCATCAAGGGCGCCCAGGTCATCGCCATAGGGTCGGCGCAGGGCTTCTCCTGGACCGTCACCATCGACGTCGGCTACAACGACGGCATCAAACGGGACATGACCGTCCTCAACGGCAACGGCCTGGTCGGCCGCGTGACCACGGTCGGCCCGGACGCCTCCACCGTGCTGCTCGCCAACGACCCCGACTTCACCGTCGGCACCCGCATGGAGGGCAGCGACGAACTCGGCTTCGCCTCCGGCCAGGGCGACCGCCCGCTGCGCGTCGAACTCCTCGACAGCAAGGCCGAGGTGAAGAAGGGCGACCGGCTCGTCACCTTCGGCTCCCAGGGCGACAAGCCGTTCGTGCCCGGTGTCCCGGTCGGCACGGTCTCCAGTGTCGACCCGTCCAACGGCGGCCTCACCCGCACCCTGTACGTCACGCCGTTCGTGTCCTTCACCAAGCTCGACATCGTCGGCGTGGTCGTCGAGGCACCGAAGAAGGACCCGCGCGACGAGGTGCTCCCGGCCAAGCCCAGGCCGACCCCGACCCCGACGGTGACCGTCACGGTCACCCCGTCCGCCGACGCGAGCGCGAACGGCACCGACACCACCGGCCAGCAGCAGTAGGAGCTGAATCCCCCATGCGTGTCAACAGGATCCTGCTCTCCTCCGCCCTGGTCGTCGTCGCCCTGGTGATCCAGGTGAGCGTCCTCGCCCGCCTGCACCTGCCGGGCGCCGTCCCCGACCTCATGCTGCTCACCGTCCTCGGCCTCGCCATGGTGTACGGCCATGTGGGCGGCGCCCTCGTCGGCTTCGGCGCCGGACTCCTCGCCGACCTCGCCCCGCCCGCCGACCACGCGGCCGGCCGCTACGCCCTGGTGCTGTGCGTCGTCGGCTACTTCGCCGGCCTCATCAAGCCGGAGAACGGCCGCCTGAAGTCCGCGACCGGCCCGATGCTCGTCGTGGTCGCCGCCGCCGTCGGCTCCACCCTGCTCTACGCGGGCGTCGGCGCCCTCGTCGGCGACACCGCGGCCCGGCACGTGGGCATGACCAGCCTGCTGATCACGGCCGCCCTGTACGACCTGCTGCTCGCCCCGTTCGTGGTCCCCGGGGTCATGGCCCTGGCCCGCCGTGCGGACGGCGACCCGCTCACGGAGGCCAACTCCGGCGGCAAGGCGGGCGACATCTCCTCCGGCTGGATCTCCTCCGGGACCGGAATGCGCATCGGCGGCCAGCGCGGCGGCCTCGGCGGCCTGAAGGCCAGGGCCCGCACCCGCACCGTCCGCGTCGGCCGCATCAAGGGGGTCAAGCGTCTGTGAACGCGGGGGAGTTCACCCGAACGAGTGCACCGGGGCGGAACGTGGCCTCACAGGTCCATCGTTCATCATTCGTACGCGCACGCGCCTTTGTGCAGGGAGAGGGGGAGGCAGCCCAGTGACCAACATTCCCGAGACCGGTCGGACCCCACGGGTCCAGATCCGTCTCGTCGTCATCCAGATCCTGGTCCTCTCCCTGCTCGGTACCCTCGGCGGCCGCCTGTGGTACCTGCAGATCCGCGAGGGCGCCGAGTACCAGAAGGAAGCCTCCGGCAACCACGTCCAGCAGGTCGTCGAGCCCGCCGTGCGCGGCTCGATCCTGGACGCCCGCGGAGTCCCCCTCGCGGACAACGAGACCCGCCTGGTCGTCTCCGCCTCCCGCACCGACCTGCTCAAGCAGAAGGACGACGGCAAGGCGGTCCTGACCAAGCTCGCGGGCGTCCTCGGCATGAAGCCCGAGGAGGTCATGCAGAAGGTCCGCCTCTGCGACGCCAAGACCCCCCAGCCCTGCTGGAACGGCTCGCCGTACCAGCCGATCCCGATCACCGACGAGGCCACCGCCAAGCAGGCCCTGCAGATCCGCGAGCGCTCCGAGGACTTCCCCGGCATCACCGCCGAGCCCGAGGCCGTCCGCCGCTACCCGAGCCCCGGCAAGTCCAACACCGCGCAGGTCCTCGGCTACCTCTCCCCGGTCACCGACGACGAGATCCAGCAGGCCAAGGACACTTCTTCCCCGTACCTGCGCTCCGACCAGGTCGGCCGCTCCGGGCTGGAGCGGGAGTACGACAAGGAGCTGCGCGGCAAGGCCGGCGTCACCCGCTACGAGGTCGACAACCTCGGCCGCGTCATCGGCAAGGCCAAGTCCGATGCCGCCGAGCCCGGTTCGAACCTGGTCACCAGCATCGACTCGCGGGTGCAGCGGGTCGCCGAGAACGAGCTGGACAAGGCCATGAAGGCCGCCCGCCAGCAGTACGACAAGATCACCCAGGAGAACTACAAGGCCGACTCCGGCGCCGTCGTCGTGATGGAGGCCAAGACCGGCCGGATCGTCGCCATGGCCTCCGCCCCGACCTACGACCCGAACGTGTGGGTCGGCGGCATCTCCGCCAAGGACTACCAGACCCTCACCGGCAAGAACTCCGACTACCCGCTGCTCAACAGGGCCATACAGGGTCAGGCGGCCCCCGGTTCGACGTTCAAGGTGGTCTCCACCGCCGCCGCGGTCCAGGCCGGCTACGCCTGGGACGGCGGCTACCCCTGCACCAGCTCCTACTCGGTGGGCGGCCAGGTCTTCAAGAACTTCGAGGGCGAGAACTTCGGCCCCATCTCGCTGGGCCGCGCCCTCGAGGTCTCCTGCGACACCGTCTTCTACGGCCTCGCCGACGCCCAGTGGAAGAAGGACGGCGGCATCAACCCGAAGAAGGGCGAGCCCAAGGACTGGTTCTTCAAGACCGCCCACCAGTTCGGCCTCGGCAAGGAGACCGGCGTCGACCTGCCCAACGAGGTCACCGGCCGCGTCCCCGACCGCCAGTGGAAGCTCGACTACTGGAAGGCCAACAAGGACGCCTGGTGCAAGTCCGGGAAGAAGGACGGCACCTACGTCGAGAAGATCGAGTACGAGAACTGCCTCGAAGGCAACAAGATGCGCGAGGGCGACGAGATCAACTACTCCATCGGCCAGGGCGACACCCTCGTCACGCCGATCCAGGAGGCGATGATCTACAGCGCCGTCGCCAACGGCGGCACCGAGTACCAGCCGACCATCGGCAAGGCGATCGTCAGCGCCGACGGCAAGACCGTCCAGGAGATCAAGCCCAAGGCGGTGCGCAAGCTGCCGGTCAGCCAGGCGACCATCAAGGGCATGGACAACGCCTTCGCGGGCGTCATCACCCGCGGTACGGCCGCCTGGAAGTTCGGCGGCTGGCCGCAGGACAAGATCGCCCTGCACGGCAAGACCGGTACCGCCGAGGTCTACGGCAAGCAGACCACGTCGTGGCTCGCCACCTACACCAAGGACTACACGGTCATCATGACCATCGCCCAGGCCGGTACCGGTTCCGGTGCCTCCGGTGAGGCGGTCCGCAACATCTACAGCGCGCTGTACGGCGTCACCGCGGACGGCTCCGTCGACAAGTCCAAGGCGCTGCTCTACACCCCGCAGAAGGGTCTGCCGAAGGTCCGCACGGACGGCACCATCGCCTCCCCGAAGACCTCCAAGGACCCGGCGAAGGACTTCGAGGTCTTCTCCCAGCAGGGCGACAAGAGCACCGACAACGGGCAGACCCCGGCCGCCACCACGGCCTCCCCGTCCACGGGCAACCGCACCACCCGCAGGCGACCGCGCAAGAGGGGAAGCCGGAGGATGCTCACATGACCGGCGTCAACAGCTTCTCCGTCTCCGGATACGGCCCGGCACGGGCCGGCTGGACCCGGGTCTTCGCCCGGGACTCGCTGACCCGCCGTCTGGACTGGCCGATGGTGCTGGCGGCCCTCGCCCTGTCGCTGCTCGGCTCGCTGCTGGTCTTCTCGGCGACCCGCAACCGCACCGAGATCAACCAGGGCGACCAGTACTACTTCCTGATCCGGCATCTGATGAACACCGGCATCGGGCTCGCCCTGATGATCGGCACCATCTGGATCGGCCACCGCCAGCTGCGCAACGCCGTGCCGATCCTCTACGGCCTCTCGGTCCTCGGCATCCTCGCGGTGCTCACCCCGCTGGGCGCCACCATCAACGGCAGCCGCAACTGGATCGTCCTCGGCGGCGGCTTCTCACTGCAACCCGCCGAGTTCGTGAAGATCACGATCATCCTGGGCATGGCGATGATACTGGCGGCGCGGGTGGACGCCGGTGACAAGAAGTACCCGGACCACCGCACCGTCCTGCAGTCCCTGGGCCTGGCCGCGATCCCGATCCTGATCGTGCTGCTCATGCCCGACCTCGGCACGGTCCTGGTCATGGTGACCATCATTCTCGGCGTGCTGCTCGCCTCCGGCGCCTCCAACCGCTGGATCTTCGGCCTGCTCGCCGCCGGCGTCACCGGCTGCATCGCCATCTGGCAGCTGCACATCCTGGACGAGTACCAGATCGCCCGCTTCGCCGCCTTCGCCAACCCCAGCCTCGACCCCTCCGGCGTCGGCTACAACACCAACCAGGCGCGCATCGCGATCGGCTCCGGCGGCCTGACCGGCGCGGGCCTCTTCCACGGCTCGCAGACCACCGGCCAGTTCGTCCCCGAGCAGCAGACCGACTTCGTCTTCACGGTCGCGGGGGAGGAGCTGGGCTTCGTCGGCGCGGGCCTGATCATCGTGCTCCTCGGCGTCGTCCTGTGGCGCGCCTGCCGTATCGCCCGCGAGACGACCGAGCTGTACGGCACGATCGTCGCGGCGGGGATCGTGGCGTGGTTCGCGTTCCAGGCGTTCGAGAACATCGGTATGACCCTCGGCATCATGCCGGTCACCGGCCTTCCCCTGCCGTTCGTGTCGTACGGCGGTTCGTCGATGTTCGCCGTGTGGGTGGCGGTGGGACTGCTGCAGTCGATCAGAGTGCAGCGTCCGATGTCGGCGTAGTCAGGGCGGAACCGGGACGAAAGCGGGACGGAAGCGCACAGGTGAACACATCGTTCGCTATGTGTTCACCTGTGGCTTGTTTTGTTTTTCCCTCCGATTTACCCGCTTCGGCCGCTGGCCCCTGCGGTGCCCGGGCCATTAGATTCTGTTCATGGCGGATGCGAAGCGTGAAATCGAGCGCAAGTACGAATCCGATGACAGCGGCCTGCCCGACCTGACCGGCGTCGCCGGCGTGGCGAACGTCGTGGACAAGGGCACCGCCGAACTCGACGCGACCTACCACGACACCTCCGACCTGCGCCTGGCCTCGGCCAGAGTCACCCTGCGCCACCGCAGCGGAGGCGGCGACGCCGGCTGGCACCTCAAACTCCCCGTCGCCCCCGGCGTCCGGGACGAGATCCACGCCCCCCTCTCCGACGAGCTCCCCGACGAACTCGCCGCCCTGGCCCGCTCCCGGGTCCGCGAGGGCCGGCTGGTCCCGGTGATCCGCCTGCGCACCACCCGCGACATCCGGCATCTGGTCGACGCCGACGGCACCCTGCTCGCCGAGGTGAGCGTGGACCGCGTCCGGGCCGACCGGCTCTTCGGCGGCGCGGGCAAGGCACAGTGGACCGAGATCGAGGTGGAACTCGCCGACGGCGGCGACCCCGCCTTCCTCGACAAGGTCGAGAAACGGCTGGGCAAGGCGGGTGTACACCCCTCGAAGTCCGCCTCGAAACTGGCCCGCGCCCTGGCCGAGACCAAGGGCGGCAAGCCCCGCCACCCGAAGACCGGCCCCGCCTCTCCGCTCACCGCCGGCGACCACGTCATGGCCTACGTCCGCGCCCAGCGCGACGCGATCGTCGAGCTCGACCCGGCCGTCCGCCTGGACACCGAGGAGGGCGTGCACGACATGCGGATCGCCACCCGCCGGCTGCGCAGCACCTTCCGCACCTTCGGCAGGGTCCTGGACCGCCAGGTCACCGACCCGATCGCCGACGAGCTGAAATGGCTGGCCGGCGAACTGGGCGTGGGCCGCGACCAGGAGGTCCTGGCCGAACGCCTGCTGGCCGGCCTCGCCGACGTACCCCCCGCCCTCGTCGACGGCCCCGTCCACGACCGCCTGCACCACTGGGCCGAGGCGAGCGAACGCGGCTCCCGCAGCCGCCTCCTCGGCGTCCTGGACTCCAAGCGCTACCTGGCGCTCCTCGACACCCTGGACGCCCTGGCAGCCGACCCGCCCCTGCTGAAGGCGGCCGCCGGAAACCCCGAGGAGGTCCTCGCCAAGGCCGTGCGGAGGGACTTCGCGAAGGTCACCGACCTCATCGAGACGGGCATGGCGCAGCCCCCCGGCCACGACCGCGACCTCGGCCTGCACGAGGCCCGCAAGAAGGCCAAGCGCACCCGCTACGCGGCCGAGGCGGCCCGCCCCGCGCTCGGCAGGCCGGCGAAGACCATGCTCAAGTCCATGAAGTCGCTCCAGACCATGCTCGGCGAGCACCAGGACAGCGTGATGGCCCGCGAGACCCTGCGCGAGCTGTCCGCGGTGGCCCACGCGGCGGGGGAGAGCACGTTCACGTACGGGCTGCTGTACGGCCGCGAGGAGCAGCGGGCGACGGCGGTGGAGGCCGGGGCACCGCAGGCCTGGGAGAGCATCAAGGCCGAGGCGCCGGTGTGATCCGGGCGTACGGGGGAGGCCGCCGACCGGGTTAGGCTAGATGGTCACCCTCCCCGGCCACCGGCCGGTGAGCCACCCCAGCCTCCGGCCGGGGAGTCGCCCCCAGCCACCTCACAAAGGTCCGCGAGATGCCTGCCGAAGCCGCCTCTCAGGTCGCCGAGTCTGTGTTCCCGCAGCTCGAAGCTCTGCTCCCGCATGTGCAAAAGCCGATCCAGTACGTCGGCGGAGAGCTCAACTCCACGGTCAAGCCGTGGGAGACCTGCGACGTCCGCTGGGCGCTGATGTACCCGGACGCCTACGAGGTCGGCCTGCCCAACCAGGGCGTCATGATCCTCTACGAGGTCCTCAACGAGCAGGAGGGCGTCCTCGCCGAGCGCACGTACAGCGTGTGGCCGGACCTGGAGGCGCTGATGCGCGAGCACGGCGTCCCCCAGTTCACGGTGGACAGCCACCGCCCCGTGCAGGCCTTCGACGTCTTCGGCCTGTCCTTCTCCACGGAGCTGGGCTACACGAACATGCTCACGGCCCTGGACCTGGCCGGGATCCCCCTGGAGTCCAAGGACCGCACGCTCGACGACCCGATCGTCCTCGCCGGCGGCCACGCGGCCTTCAACCCGGAACCGATCGCGGACTTCATCGACGCGGCGATCATCGGCGACGGCGAGCAGGCCGTCCTCGACATGACGAGGATCATCCGCGAGTGGAAGGCGGAGGGCCGCCCCGGCGGCCGCGAGGAGGTCCTCTTCCGCCTGGCGAAGACCGGCTCCGTCTACATCCCGGCGTTCTACGACGTCGAGTACCTCGCCGACGGCCGTATCGCCCGCGTGGTCCCCAACAAGTCGGGTGTCCCGTGGCGCGTCTCCAAGCACACGGTCATGGACCTGGACGAATGGCCGTACCCCAAGCAGCCCCTCGTCCCGCTCGCCGAGACGGTCCATGAGCGCATGTCCGTCGAGATCTTCCGCGGCTGCACCCGCGGCTGCCGCTTCTGCCAGGCCGGCATGATCACCCGCCCGGTGCGCGAGCGCTCGATCACCGGCATCGGCGAGATGGTCGACAAGGGCCTGAAGGCCACCGGCTTCGAGGAGGTCGGCCTCCTCTCCCTCTCCTCGGCGGACCACTCGGAGATCGGCGACATCGCCAAGGGCCTCGCCGACCGCTACACCGAGGACAAGATCGGCCTCTCCCTCCCCTCCACCCGTGTCGACGCCTTCAACATCGACCTGGCGAACGAACTGACCCGCAACGGCCGCCGCTCCGGTCTGACCTTCGCCCCCGAAGGCGGCTCGGAACGCATCCGCAAGGTCATCAACAAGATGGTCTCGGAGGACGACCTCATCCGTACGGTCTCGACGGCCTACGGCAACGGCTGGCGCCAGGTGAAGCTGTACTTCATGTGCGGCCTGCCCACCGAGACCGACGACGACGTCCTCCAGATCGCCGACATGGCGACGAAGGTCATCGCCAAGGGCCGCGAGGTCTCCCGCTCCAACGACATCCGCTGCACGGTCTCCATCGGCGGCTTCGTCCCCAAGCCCCACACCCCCTTCCAGTGGGCCCCGCAGCTCTCCGCGGAGGAGACGGACGCCCGCCTCGAAAAGCTCCGCGACAAGATCCGCGGCGACAAGAAGTACGGCCGCTCGATCGGCTTCCGCTACCACGACGGCAAGCCCGGCATCGTGGAAGGCCTGTTGTCGAGGGGCGACCGCCGCATCGGCGCCGTCATCCGCGCCGTCTACGAGGACGGCGGCCGCTTCGACGGCTGGCGCGAGCACTTCTCCTACGACCGCTGGATGGCCTGCGCCGACAAGGCGCTGGCCCCCTTCGGCGTGGACGTCGACTGGTACACCACCCGCGAGCGCACCTACGAGGAGGTCCTCCCCTGGGACCACCTCGACTCGGGCCTGGACAAGGACTGGCTCTGGGAGGACTGGCAGGACGCCCTCGACGAGACAGAGGTCGAGGACTGCCGCTGGACACCCTGCTTCGACTGCGGGGTGTGCCCGCAGATGGACACCCACATCCAGGTCGGCCCGACCGGCAAGAAGCTGCTGCCGCTGACGGTGGTGAACAAGTAACTGTCCGGTGCCTGCGGGCGTCTGAGGATGCTCGCAGGCCTCACCTGTGTCAGATGGGCCCGGAGAAGGGCTCGCCCCCCTGCCCGCTCTGCGGTTCACGCGCTGTGCTGCCCGGCTGCCACGAGCAACATGGCCGCGATGAAGCAACGAAGGGCAAACGCATCCTGCTGGTCTTCCAGGAGGACCGTCGGCATGACGAAGAGCAGGTACCAGGAGTTCAGCTCCTGCTGAAGCCACCAGTCGAGCGCCATCAGGGCGGCGACCAGCACGGCTGACTCTCGTGTGCGTACTCGCATAAGGTTCCTCGCCTTTCTTCAGGCTCGTCCAGAGCCTTCCGGCATGAGGAAGGGCGATGACGGCGGATGCCGGAGTATTCCGAAGGGCGGGCCTTCAGCCGCCGAATCCCCATACAGCGATCACACCGTTCCAGGCGTCTCACCGGCCAGCCGCTCGGCGGAACCCGGACGGACCCGGACGGGTTCGGAGGGGCTCAAGAAGACTTGGGTGGCCTCTACACTGGTGGGCACGTCCAGCCAGGACACCGGGGCGATCCGGAGGTGCAGTTGACGAGTCCGGAGACGCCAGATGCCTTCCCCTTGCCGCAAGAGGGCATGGACGTGGCCGACTTCGTCCGCGCTCTGCGTGCGGTCAAGCTCTGGGCCGGCGATCCGTCCCTGGAAATGCTGTACCGCAGGACAGGGGTGGCTACCAGCACACTGTCCGATGCCCTGAACCCGCAGCGCCGGCGCCTTCCGTCACTGGAACTGGTCCGGTCCCTGGTACTCGCCTGCGGCGCCAACGCTGTACAGGCAGCACAGTGGGAACGGGCGTGGCGCTCGGCAAAGGGCCGTGACAGCCGCTTCGGCGCCCCCAGACCAGTGGCGGCAAGCCGCCCACTGCCGCCGACCCAGGAATTGACACCTCGTCAACTGCCTTCGGACGTCAGCGGATTCACCGGTCGCGCCAATGCCCTCGTCGCACTTGCAGGAATACGCCGGGACGCACCCGCCACCGTGATCACCGGCACGGCCGGTGTCGGCAAGACTGCGCTCGCCGTGCACTGGGCGCACCAGATAGCCGCGCACTACCCGGATGGCCAGCTGTATCTGGACCTGCGCGGCCGCGCCATTGATCCCGCACTCACCGCCACCGAGGCACTGTCGGTACTGCTGCAGTCCCTGGGGGTGCCGGGAGATCGGGTCCCTCTCGACCTGCACCTGCAGATGGGCCTGTATCGGTCGGTGCTGGCCGACCGGCGCGTGCTGGTGGTCCTGGACAACGTGCTGGACGCAGCGCACGTTCGTCCGCTGCTGCCCAGCGGCCACAGCTGCCACGCGCTGGTGACCAGTCGTGACTCTCTGGCAGGTCTGGTTGTCCGCGACGGCGCGGCACGGATCTCTCTGGATACCCTCTCTCTGGTGGAGTCCGTCGAGCTGTTGTCGGTCCAGCTGGGCCAGGACCGTGTGGAGGCGGAGCGGGAGGGCGCCGAAGGACTGGTCGAACTCTGCGCTCATCTGCCGCTCGCTCTCCGTATTGCAGCCGCCAATCTGGCGGCCCGCCCCGTGCAGAGCCTGGCAGGCATGGTCGCCGAACTAGGAGGTGTGGATCTGCTGGCCCGGCTGCAGGTGGTCGGTGATCCGGAGAGCGCGGTTGCGGCAGCCTTCGAGCTCTCCTACCACTCGCTCTCGCCAGAGGCACAGCGCCTGTTCCGCTTCCTCGGCGTGATGCCGGGCCCGGAACCGAGTCGCGAGGCGGCAGCCGTCCTGCTCGGCCGCGAACTGTCGGCGCCGGTGCCGGAGCTTGACGAGTTGTTGGCGGCGCACTTGCTGGCCGAGCCGAAACCGGGACGCTTTCGCAGCCATGACCTGCTGGCTCTGTACGCGAAGCAACTGGCCGGCACCGAGCCGAAGGAGGCCAGCGAGTCCGCGCTGCACCGGTTGCTGTCGTGGTACCTGCTCTCCCTGGATGCCGCCAACAGGATCATCAGGCCGAACTGCTGGGTTGTGTTCCCCGACGAGTTCCCGCTGACCGGCTCGCCGCAGGTCTTTTCCGGCCCGCATGATGCCCGGGCCTGGCTCACCGCCGAACACACGAATCTAGTCACGGCGATCGTCCACGCCTCGGAGCACGGGCCCGCCCCCTTCGCCTGGCACCTGGCCCATGCGCTGCGAGGAAACTTCTATCCCCACCGATTGGACGGGGGCGCGCTTGCCGCCAGCCAAGCGGGACTCCGCGCAGCCGAAGCACACGACCATCCGCTCGGACGGGGAATGTGCCATATTTCTCTCGGCTTCGCGGCATGGGACTTGGGAGATCTGAACGCCGTGCTGGAGGAGCTCAACTCGGCGAAGATCCAGTTTGAGCGGATCGGCTACCAGCGGGGGCTCGCGGCCGCCTGGAACGACTCCGCGGAGGTCTGCGCCAGATCCGGCCGGATGCGGGAGGCTTTCCTTCACGCCTCCGCCGCCCTGGGATTCCACACGGATTACGCCCCGAGCCGTGTGGTGCATCATGCCAACCTCGCCGAGATCTTGCGAATACAGGGCGACTACCTGGCGTCCAAGCAGCATGCCGAGGAATCGCTGGGGCTCGCGGCTCAGAACGGTACTCCTCAGACAGAGGCCGTGGCCAAGCTCGAGGCAGGCTTGACGCACCTGGCCATGGGCGAAATGGAGGCGGCGGAGACACTGCTGTCCCAAGGCAGGGCCGCGGCCGAGCTTGTCGGTTCCCAGAACAACCTCTACGACGCCCTGTCGGCCATGGCTGTCCTCTCGGTTCGTGCCGGGCGCGTTGCCGACGCGCTCCACTGGATCGAGCCGCTGCACGATCTGCTGGACCTGGGGGTGCCTGGCTTCGCACCGGAGGATCTCGCGGAAACGGCGATCGTGGAGACGTACCTTGCAGCGAACCGACTTGACCGCGCACTCGATTTCGGTGCCGCCGCGCTGGCCCGCCGTGTTGCCGCGGGTCACGGTCTGACGGTCATGCGTCTGCGCGTGGCTCTAGGACGCGTACACGCGGCTGCAGGCGACCCCGGGACCGCTCGACTGCTCTGGGAGGCCGTGCTCCCTCACACCATCGAGGAATCCCTACCCGAACGCACTGATGTCGAGGGCCTACTGGCGACGCTGGAGCACTGCGCCTGACAGCGGCCACCAGCCGGCCTTTGCCTTCTGATCACCTTGCCGCCCAGACGAGGACGGCTGTGCGGCGGCAGACGGGCAGGTGGATGGCGGCGGCCTGGTTGTATCGAGACGGCTGTGGGACGACCGCGTGGATCTCACGTCGGCGTGGGCGTGTTCTGAAGGCGTGCGAGGAGCGTGCCTTGATCACTAGCGCCGGCAGCGGGCGGGCATGCGCACTGAGGTGAGCAGGGCGGCCGGTCGGGTGGCTGGGACTTGGCAGGGGCGAGTGAGAGCGGGGTGGCCGCTGTGCTCGCCCCTGTCGGCGTCTCGTTGCCTCGCCCTCAGGTGCGACGGGCTCTCGGTTCAGCCGGAACCCGGGCCATAGAGCGCGGCGATGTTCTCGGACGTCGCCCACCTGCTGTAGGTGGGGGACTGGGGCCAGCCCTCGGGTGAGTCCTGCCATTCCTCCTGGCGTCCGTACGGCAGGAGGTCGATCAGCGCGAAGCTGTGGCTGAGCTGCTCGGTGCCCCGGCCGTCGGTGTGCCAGGTGCGGTAGACGGTGTCGCCGTCGCGCAGGAACACGTTGACTGCGAATCCTCCACCGGGCGGTGCGCCGACGTCGGACCCGAACGGGCTGTCCGCGGTCGAGTACCACGCCATCTGGTTGCCGACCCGCTGCTTGTAGGCGAGTGCCTCTTTGATCGGACCCTGGGTGACGATGACGAATCGTGCGTCGTAGTTGTCCAGGAACTCCAGGCGGGTGTACTGCGAGGTGAACCCTGCGCAGCCCGGGCACTGCCATTCCTTGCCGGCGAACCACATGTGGTTGTAGACGATCAGCTGCCGCCTGCCCTCGAAGACGTCTGCCAGCCGAACGGGGCCGTCCTCGCCGTCGAGTGTGTAGTCGGGCATCTCCACCATCGGCAGGCGGCGACGCTCGGCGGCGACGGCGTCGAGTTCCCGTGTTGCGGCCTTCTCTCGGGTACGCAGTGCCTCGAGCCGGTGTTCCCAGGTCGCGGCGTCGACGACGGGTGGTAGCGCGTGGTCGGTCATGGTTCCCTCGCGGATCTCGTGCGCAGCTTCGGCTTGTGCGGAGGCAGACTGCACAGGGCTCCGGAACTCATCGGCCGGCCTGAGAACGCGGCGGAGGACATCCGTCCGGATCAGGTGCCGAGGAAGGCCGGGACGTCGCCGCGGGTCGGGTGGCCGGTGGTGCCAGGAGTTTTCGCGCCTGCCCCGGGGCGCGTCAGCCGCCCGTGGCGTCCTCGGCCTCCCAGCGCAGCAGGTCGCCCGGCTGGCACTCCAGCACCGCGCAGAGTGCGGCGAGGGTCGCGAAGCGCACCGCCTTGGCGCGGCCGTTCTTGAGTACCGCCAGGTTGGCGGGCGTGATCCCCACCTGGTCCGCGAGCTCGCCCACGGACATCTTCCGCTTCGCCAGCATCACGTCGATGTCGACGACGATGGGCATCAGATCACCTCGTCCAGCTCGGCCTGCATCTGCGCCGCTTCGACATCGCGCGCGACGGCCTGGGCGAGCAGCATCCGCAGCACGAGCACGATGAGCGCGACCCCGAGGATGGCCACGCCGATCCCGCCCATGATGACGGTGACGCCCGGGTCGTCCCGCTGGCCCGGCGCATTGACGGCCGTGACCGCGAACCACATGAGGGCAGCCGCCACGATCGCGCCGATCACGAGGTCCACGTACCGGAAGGCGGCGTGGGAGAACACGGTTCCGCGTCGCACCATCGCCACCAGCCGCCATACGGCGACCAGGGCGACCTGGGCCGACACCATGCCCAGGATCGTGATCACGCGCAGTGGCGTCAGCGGGAGCGACCCGTCCTCCGGGTCGCTCCCGCTGACCAACGTCCACACCATCCCTGCCTGTACGAACACGGTGCCGGCGAGCACCACCACGAGCACGGCGTGCAGCGCACGCACTGTCAGCTTTCCCACGACCAGTCCTTCCATCGAATTGCGATGGGAATCTATCGAAATTCGATAGGTTGAACAAGGGGTGGGGTGCAGGGTGGGCGGCGGGAGTCATCCTCGCTCGGGCACGGAACGGCCGCTACGGCCGGGCACGGCACGGCCGTAGCGGCCGGGCAAGGAGCGGACGCCGCGGCCGGATGTGGCTGAGCGTGTCAGGAGACCAGGATGCCGATGCCGTCTCCGAGCAGCTTCAGGCCGAGGACGAAGAACAGGACCGCCATCACGGCGACGTTGTGCTGGGCCGCCCAGTCCTTCCAGTTGCCGAGTGTGGTCTTGGCCCGCTCTCCGCCGAGCAGGAAGACTCCCAGCGGGACCAGCAGGCCCAGGGTGGCGATCAAGACGAAGATCGCCAGCGCTGCGATCTGCTGCCCGACCGGCAGTCCGGCCGAGCCGATCGCGGCGCCCGCGGCGATGGTCAGCGGAGCGTTCTTGGCGTTGAGCGCGGCCAGGGCCAGACCGAGTGCGAAGACCTTGACCGGCGTGAGGCGGTCGATCGCGCTCATCCACTTCGGCAGCCGGGCCTCCGAGGGATCCTTCGGGCGCCGGTGCCATTGCCGGGCGCCGAAGACGACGAGGAACAGGCCCAGAGCGAGTTTGAGGGCTCCCACCCAGGTGGCCGGGTGATTGTGGGCGGAGGCACCCGCGGGGGAGGCGATCGCCAGCATGACCGCGCCCAGCACCGAGAGTCCCAGGATCCAGCCGACGGTGAAGAGGACCCCGTTGAGGCGTCCCCGAGGCGTGGCGAGTATGAGGATGACCGCGATGATCGGGAGCGGGCTGACCGCGACACCGGCTGCAAGCCCCAGGATGTCACCGAGAACTTTTCCCATGATCGCCTCCAGGTGGGGGGCAGAGCGGCTGTCGTATCGGGGCGACCTCTTACGGGAGTGGGTGACCCGGACGCCCCACCGCCCCGCTGCCCGGCCGCCTGAACGCGGAGCCGTGGATCTGTGGTGGGCGCGCTCCGACGGGACGGCGGTCCTGGTCGGCCGGCGGTCTTGGTCGGCCGGCGGCCCTCGTCGGCCCTCGTCGGCCGGCGCCGGCCGACGGATCGGTCGGACGTTCCGAACTGCTGAGCGTCCCGTCGCCCCGACCGGCCCGTATTCCATGTTCCTGCGCTGCGGCGAGTCTGTCCTTGTGAGCTGTCCGGAGTTCCGAGGGGCGAGCCGACGGCGATGGTCCGCGCCCGCTGGATCGCACGTGCTCGGTGCTCCGTTCCGCGCGACCGCGACGTCCCGGGCCGGGGATGCGGGGCGCCCGGCATGTGGTCAGGATGAAGAGGTGAGGGCGATGGCGCCCCATACCCGGGTGCTTGGCTCCCCTCGCACCGACCGCGGCAGGAGGATGTCACGATGACTGCGACGACAGGCGCGACCCGATCGGCTCACCCCGAGCGTCCGGGCAGGTCGGACGGGGTCTCCAACGAGTTCACCGTCTTCACCGAGATCAAGCCGGGCCATGCGGACGCGCTGCGCAAGGATCTCGCCATGCTGTCCGATGCGGCGGACGACGAGAAGGTCCATGCGGCGGTGCGCCAGATCGGAACGCTGCACGACGCACGGCACGTGATCTTCGACAACGACACCCGGTTCATGTTCGCCAGCGTTTTCGACGGCTCCTGGGACAACTACATCGACGACTTCGCCCAGACGGTGGTCGGGGCACGCTTCGACAAGGTCTTCTCGCACAGCGAAGGATTCCCCGGCGTCACCGATCCGGGGGTGAAGGACTGGTTCGTCGCCCATCAGGAGCCCGCGGGGGTCTTCGTCAGCGCCTATCCCGACCTGACGGTTCAGCAGATCTACAAGGACCACCGCGTGGACGAAGCGTTCCAGGAGGTCCTGGACACCCCACAGTTCCGGGCGGCACTGGACAACCCCGCGAACGCCGAGTTGCTGGCCACGCCCGCCTTCCAGAAGCTGTTGGAGGAAGCCTCGGCCTAGGACCCGGACCGGAACCCGGACCAGCACCCGGACCGGAACCCGGACCCGGACCCGGCCCACCCACGGAACCCACCCGTCGCCGGTGGACCGCATCGGCGGGCGCGCACCGGCCGCTGCAGGGCTGTCCAGGCAGAAGACCGATGCGGAGGCGCAAGCGATCATGAACACAGCGGACAGCGGCAGTGCCGCGGGTGTGCGCGTCGAGATCGACGACGTACAGAGCGGAGCCCTGCGGCCCAGGCCCGTCCCGTACGCGGGAGAGTTCGTCTTCCTGCACGTGGACGACCGCCACGCCGGGCGTGCCCTGCTGCGCAGGCTGCTCCCGCTGACCTCGGGTGGTCTGCCCGCCGTGGACCCGGAACAGGACGCCTGGGTGGCTGTGGCGTTCAGCTACCAGGGGCTGAAGGCTTTGGGGGTGCCTCAGGAGTCGCTGGACAGCTTTCCGCGGGCGTTTCGTGAGGGCATGGCCGCCCGGGCGGAGCTGATCGGCGACGTGGGCGAGAGCGCGCCGTCCCGCTGGGAGGCGCCGTTCGGAACCGGTGACGTGCACATCGCGTTGAGCGCCCTGTCCTCCGACACGGCGCGGCTCGACAAGGAACTGGAGCGGGCCCGTGTCGCCTACGAGGACACCCCCGGCGTCCGGGTGGTCTGGCAGCAGGAGGTCCGCCAGCTGCCGACCGGGCGCACCACCTTCGGCTTCCGCGACGGCATCAGCCATCCGAACATCGAGGGCGTCGGGCTGCCCGGATCCAACCCGCAGGAAGCCCCCATCAGGGCCGGCGAGTTCATCCTCGGCTACCCCGACGAGACCGGCGGGCTGCCGCCCATGCCCAGCCCCGACGTGCTGGGACGCAACGGAACCTACGTGGCCGTTCGCAAGATCCACACCAATGTGGCGGCATGGCGCCGGTACCTGCGCGCCAACAGCTCCGGCGCCGAGGAGGAGGCGCTCCTGGCGGCGAAGATGGTCGGGCGCTGGCCGAGCGGGGCACCGCTGACGCTGGCACCGGAGCACGACGATCCCGAGCTGGCGGCCGATCCGCACCGCGTCAACAACTTCCTCTACCGGGAGCACGACGACCGCGGCTACCGGTGCCCCGCCGGCGCGCACATCCGCCGTACCAACCCCCGTGACTCCACCATCATCGGCGACGCGCGGATGCACCGGCTCATCCGCCGCGGCACCACCTACGGCCCGCCGCTGCCCGAGGGCGTGCTGGAGGACGACGGCGCCGAGCGCGGCCTGGTCGGGGTCTTCATCGGCGCCCACCTCGAGCGGCAGTTCGAGTTCATCAAGGCCGAGTGGGTCAACGACGGCAACTTCATCGGCTACCCGGGCGAGAAGGACCCGGTGGCCGGGCACCACGGCGGAACCGGCAGCCTCACCATCCCGGAGAAGCCGGTCCGGCGTCGCCTGCAGAACCTGCCCAGCTTCGTGGTGACCCGCGGCGGCGAGTACTGCTTCCTGCCGGGTCTGCGCGCCCTGCGCTGGCTCGCCGAACTGGAGGGCTGACGGCGATGCCCGCCCCCTGAGGTCCGCCCGCCCCCTGAGGTCGGCCCGCGCTCGGAGGTCCGCCCAAGCTTCGAGATCCGTTCACGCCCCGACGTCCGATCACACTCCCCGAGGAGAGGTCGAAGTCATGGCAGCACAGTTCGTCCGCTACACGCCTGATGTCGAAGACGACGCCCCGGACTTCGACCGCGACGTGCAGACGGTGATCGATAAAACCGAGAGCTATATCGCCGAGTCGGTCGAGGCCGGCGGCACCGGACGGGCCCTCCGCGACGCCCACGCCAAGGGCTACGGACTGGTCCGCGGGGAAGTGGAGATCCTGGCCGGGCTGCCCCCCGAGTACGCCCAGGGAATCTACGCGACTCCGGGACTCCACGACGCGCTCATCCGCTTCTCCAACGGCTCGCCCCACGCCGGAGCCGACGCACGACTGGGTGCCGCCACCGGACTCGCGCTGAAGATGTTCGACATCCCCGGCCCGACCCTGCTGGAAGACGAACCTGACTCGGGCACGTTCGACTACGCCAACATCAACGGGCCGGTCTTCTTCTGCAACACGGTCGGGCACTACCTGTTCATCCAGGAACTGTTCCTGAACGCGCCGGCCTACTTCTCCCAGGGCCGCCCCGGCGCACATCGTTTCTACGCCGATTTCGTGACCGGAAAGGGAACGCTGGACCAGGAGAACTGGGCATGGGACGAGTTCCTGGCGTTCCTGCGTCTGGCGAAGACCCCTCCGGCGAACCTGCTGCTGTCGAGCTACTGGACGATGGGCGCGGTCCGGCACGGTGACTACATCGCCAAGGTGCGCATCACCCCCGAACCGTCCGCCGCCGCCGCGGTGGTCCGGCGCACCATCGACCCGGCCTCCGCGCAGGAGGTCTTCCGACCGGCCCTGCAGGCCGAGTTGCAGGAGCGGCCCTACGTCTTCGACATCCAGGTCCAGCTCTGCACCGACCTGCAACGCATGCCGGTGGAGGACACCACCGTGGAGTGGCCCGAACAGCTCTCACCGTCCTTCACCGTGGCCAGGCTGCGGCTGCCGCGGCAGGACATCTCCGGCCCGGAGAACCTGGAGAAGATGGACGCGCTGTCCTTCACGCCCTGGCGGGTCACCGCCGAACACGCACCCCTGGGCAACATCATGCGGGCTCGCAAAGAGGTCTACCGGCGATCCTCCGTCGCCCGCCACAGGCTCAACCGGCAGCCGCGCACCGAGCCCCGCAGCGCCGACGACGTACTCGGCCCGGCCCGGGATGCCGTTCCACCAGGTGGGTGACAGACTGAGGTTCCGGAGCCGGGTGACCGTGGTGGAGAGCGCGGGGCGGCCCCGGCCAACCCCGCTCTGTACGCCGCAGCAGCGATTCGGTCCGTTCGCCGGCCGGTCGGGAGTCGGGTGCCGTCCGTGACCTCCGAAGCGCGGTACTCCCCGGGGAAACCGCTCTGCTGATCGCCGACCCGCACAACGACTTCCTGTAAGGGGTCGGCATGGGTCGGCAGGGCCGACGAGTTGGGCGGCGCCGGCGGACCTGGAGGTGGCCATGGCTGGTGAGTCGGGCGGAGCGCACGGGGAACTGGCCGGGCAGACGGTCGTCGTGGTGGGCGGCAGCGCAGGCATCGGGCTGGAAACGGCGCGGCAGGTGCGGGCCGCCGGCGGCGACCTGGTGCTGGTGGCACGGAACGCCGAGCGCCTGCGGCGGGCCGCGGACGAGCTGAGCCCGCTGACCGCGGCCGTGCTCGACGCCCAGGACACCGCACACCTGGAGCGCTTCCTCGGGGAGCTGCCCGGGCGGGTCGACCACGTGATGGTGACGGCGGGCAGCCCGTCGTACACCCCCCTCGGCGAACTCGATCTGGCCGGTGCCGCCCGGGACTTCGGCGTACGTGTCGCGATGATGCTGGCGGTGGCACGGGCGGGCCGGGAGAAGGTCAGGGCCGGGGGAACGCTGCTGTTCATCGGCGGCACCGGCGGCCGGCGGCCCGCGCCCGGGATGGCCGTGGTGGGCGCCGTCACCGCGGCGCTGCCGGCACTCACCGCCAACCTGGCACTGGAGGTCGCCCCGGTCCGGGTCAACCTCATCGCGGCCGGGTTCGTGGACACCCCCCTGTCCGCCGCCCTCCTCGGCGACCAACTGGAGGCGCGGCGCGAGGAGTTGCGCAAGACGCTGCCCATCGGCCGGGTGGTCGGCCCGGCGGACGTCGCCGCTCTCGCCCTGCACATCATGGTCAACGACGCCCTCACCGGCGCCACCTACGACATCGACGGCGGTCAGCAACTGCTCGCACACTGACCGCCCGCCCGCGCCGGCATCCACTACGGCCCAACGGCCCAACGGCCCAACGCCCCAACGAAACGGGAGGCGCAAGTCATGGACATGAAACTGGAGGTCGTCGTGGTGCCGGTGGCCGACGTCGACCGGGCCAAGGACTTCTACACCGCACTGGGCTGGCGGCTCGACGCGGACGTCGCCGGCGACGGGGACTTCCGGGTCGTACAGGTGACGCCGCCCGGCTCCCCGGCATCGGTCATCTTCGGCTCGTCGGTCACCGAGCAGGCTCCGGGCTCGGCCCGGGGCCTGCACCTGATCGTCGACGACATCAGGACCGCCCACGACGACCTGGCCCGGCACGGCGCCCACCCGAGCGACGTGTTCCACGACGCCGGCGGGGTCTTCCACCACGCCGGAGCCGATGCCCGGGTGGCCGGCCCCGACGGCAGCTACGGCTCCTTCCTGTCGTTCAGCGACCCGGACGGCAACGGCTGGCTCCTCCAGGAGGTCACCACCCGGCTCCCGGGCCGGCTCGACCCCGCGACCACCATGTTCTCCTCGGCCGAAGACCTGGCGAGTGCCCTGCGCCGGGCCGCGGCGGCACACGGCGAGCACGAGGCACGCACCGGCGGCGAGGACCCGGACTGGCCGGACTGGTACGCGCGGTACCTGGTGAGCGAGCAGGCCGGGACCGCACCGCCCGCGTGAGCCAGGCGCACGTATGCCCCCGACCTGCTGTGATGTGCCCCACGGGCTCTTGTCGTGAGCCGTACGGCGTACCTAAATTCGGTTATATGTCCGACAAAGATGCCTCCCGTCCCACCGAGCCGGTCGAGTTCTCCGTCGACCTCACTGGCCACGAGATGACCCGCAGGGCGCACGTCATGGCGGCGCTCGGCGACGACTGGGACCCCGTCGAGATGGTGCGGGGCGAGGAGGAGGCCTACGACATGCTGTACTCCGGCCTCGATCCGGAACAGCAGCGGCTGTACGACACCCTCGTCGCGGCCGGCGTCCTTCCGCGACGCGGGGACGACGGGAACCGCGGCGGCGGCGACGCCACCACCTGACCCCCGTGCCGTGGCCCCGCCGTACGACGTGAACCACCCGCGAGGGGTGAGGACGGCCCGGGCGGCCGGCGGGAGGCTGGACGGGCCGCTCTGACGGGCGGGACCGGCCGGTGTGAAGGGCGGGTGGGCCATGGGTGACGACAGAGCCGACCGCATCGAGGAGTTCATCGAGCCGCTACGGGTCGAGCCCGGCAGCAAGGTGCGGCTGTCCGAGGACTTCGACCCCGGTTTCCGGGCCGGCATCCGCAAGAAGAAGGACGGCGTCGGACTGCTCCGCAGCGGTATCGAGCAACTGGCCGACTACCAGCGGCGGCTGGCCGCCCAGGACACCTACGGAGTGCTGTTGTGCCTGCAGGCCCTGGACGCCGGCGGCAAGGACGGCACCATCCGGCACGTCATGAGCGGAGTCAACCCGCAGGGCGTGCGCGTGGTCGGCTTCAAGGTCCCCTCGAACGACGAACTCGACCACGACTACCTGTGGCGCTACTCCCGGAACCTGCCCGGCCGCGGTGAGATCGGCATCTTCAACCGCTCCCACTACGAGGAAGTACTCGTGGTGCGGGTACACCCGCAGAACCTGCGCCGCCAGAAGCTGCCCGACGCGGCCCGCGGCCCGGACGTGTGGGAACGGCGCTACCGCGAGATCAACGACTGGGAGCGCTATCTGACCGACAACGGCTTCAGGATCGTGAAGATCTTCCTGAACCTGTCGAAGGAAGAACAGCGCACCCGTTTCCTCAAACGCATCGACGTACCCGAACGGAACTGGAAGTTCTCGTCGGCCGACGTGCGCGAGCGGGCCTACTGGGACGACTACCAGCGGGCGTTTTCACAGATGTTGTCCGCCACCAGTACGCAATGGGCGCCCTGGTACGTCGTTCCCGCCGACCACAAGTGGTTCGCCCGGGTGTGCGCGGCCGCCGTCCTGGTCCACACCCTGATGGCCATCGACCCGCAGTACCCGCAGGTCAGCGACGAGACCCGGCGTGAACTGGCCGAGGTCAGGGAGGAACTGGAGGCCGAGGCACCCGCAGGGGCCGCCCCGGACCCGTACGCGGCGGAGGAAAAGAGAAACAACAAGAAGAAGACGAAAAACAAGGTGAAAAACGGGGTGAAGAACAAGGCGAACAAGGCGAACAACGAGGCGAAGAACAAGAAGGCGTCTTCATGACCGCGCGGACGGATGCCCCGCAGGACCGGGCGGCCGGCGGCAGGCCGTGGTACGCGCGTCCGCCCGAGCAGGTGGCCGCCGCCTTCGAGGTGGATCCGGCCGCCGGACTGTCCGCCGCCCGCGCCGCGGAGCTGCTGCGGACACACGGCCCGAACGCGCTGCCGGAGGAGAAGCCGGTGCCGGGCTGGCGCCGTTACCTCGCCCAGTACCGCAGCTACATGCAACTGGTCCTGGTGGCCGCCGCCGTCGTCTCGCTCGTCATCAAGGAATGGAGCACCGGGATCCTGCTGCTCGTCCTGACCGTCGTCAACGCGGTCGCCGGGATGCGCCAGGAGGGCAAGGCGGACAGCGCCATGAACGCGCTGAAATCGATGATGAAGGCCACCGCCCGGGTGCGCAGGGACGGCACCGAGTCGAAGATCCCGGCCGCGGAGGTCGTACCGGGAGACGTGGTGCTGCTCGCGGCGGGCGACGAGGTGCCGGCGGACGGCCGTGTCGTCACGGCGAACGCCCTGCAGATCGACGAGTCGGCGCTGACCGGGGAGAGCGTGCCGGCCGCGAAGGAGACGGCCACGCTCACCGACGGCGACCTGCCGCCGGGGGAGCGGCGGAACATGGCGTTCATGAACACCCCCGTCACCCACGGCAGCGGCACGATGGTGGTCACGGCCACCGGTGCGGACACCGAAATCGGCCGTATCTCGGGCATGTTGTCGAGCACCCGCCGGGAGGCGTCGCCGCTGACCCGGGAGATGGACCGGCTCACCCTGTGGATCACGGCGACGGCCGGGGTGACGATGATCCTGATGTTCGTACTCGGCCGCGGCCGGGGTACGGCGTGGGACGCGCTGTTCGTCAGCGCCGTCTCGCTGGCGATCGCCGCCATCCCGGAGGCCCTGCCCACCGTGTCCCAGACGATCCTGTCCATCGGCGCCGTCGACCTGTCCCGGCGCCGGGCCATCGTGAAGGACCTGCCGTCCGTGGAGGCGCTGGGGTTCACCTCGGCGATCAACTCCGACAAGACCGGCACGCTCACCATGAACCAGATGACGGCCGTGGAGGTCGTCGACGCCGGCGACCGCTACACCGTCTCCGGTACCGGCTACGGCCTGGAGGGCAGGATCCGGCACCCGGTGGGCAGCGCCCCGGACATGACCGACGTGATCCTGCCCTACCTGGTCGCCAACGACGCCCGGCTGGTGGACGGCAAGGTCGTCGGCGATCCCACCGAGGGCGCCCTGCTGGTCCTCGGCCACAAGGCAGGCCTGGACGTCGACGCCACCCGGGAACGGCTGCCCCGGCTCGCCGTACTGCCCTTCGACCCCTCCTACAAGCTGATGGCCAGCTTCAACCGGGCCACCGACGAGACCGGCCGCCCCGTCGTGCGCTGCTTCGTGAAGGGCGCGGCGCCCGCCGTGACGGACCGGGCCGCCACGGCACTCAGGCAGGGCACGGCCGTCCCCTGGGACGAGGAACTGCGGCAGCGGGCGCAGGAACACGTCGAACGGATGGGCGGCGAGGGGCTGAGGGTGATGGCCGCGGCGCGCCGCGACCTCGACCCGGCCGCGTTCGACCCGGACGGCGACCTGCTCGGCTACGTCACCGACCTCCAGATGACCAGCCTGGTCGGCATGGTCGACCCACCGCGTGCCGAGTCGAAGGCCGCGGTCGCCGACGCCCAGGCCGCGCACATCAGGGTCCGCATGGTGACCGGCGACGACGTCGTCACCGGCGCCGCCATCGCCCGGCAGCTCGGCATCGAGGGCGAGGCCATGCTGGGCGCGGACTTCGCCGCCCTCCCGGAGAGTGAACGGCTCGCCCGGATCGACGGCATCGGCGTCGTCGGCCGGGTCGCGCCCGAACACAAGGTGCTGCTCGCCGAGACGCTGAAGAAGAAGGGCGGCGTCGTCGCCATGACCGGCGACGGCGTCAACGACGCGCCCGCGATCAAGGCGGCCGACGTCGGCATCGCCATGGGTTCCGGCACCGAGGTCGCCAAGAACGCCGGCCGCATGGTCCTCGCCGACGACAACTTCGCCACGATCGTCTTCGCCGTCGAACAGGGCCGCAAAATCTACGACAACCTCACCAAGTACATCCGGTTCGTCCTCGTCCTGCTCGTGGTGTTCGTGCTGACGTTCCTCGGCGCGACCCTGTTCGACATCGCCGCCGGGGAACCGTTCACCCCGGCCCAGGTGCTGTGGATCCACTTCTTCGTCAACGCGGCCTTCGGCTTCGCGCTCGGCTTCGACCGGCAGAGCCCCGGCCTGATGGCCCGCCGCCCGCGACCGCGCGGCGCGCACGTGCTCAACCGGGGCGTCATGCTCACCGTCGGGCTGTCCGGCCTGGTGATCACCATCGGCCTGCTCTGCCTGATCGACCTCGGCACCTCCCGCTACGGCAGCGTCGCGATCGGCCAGTCCATGGCGTTCACGTCCTTCGCGCTCTGCCTGATCGTGGCCGCCCTGGAGTGCCGCAGCGAACGCGACACCGTGCTCACCACCGCCAGCTTCGACAGCAAGCAGATGAACCGGGCCATGCTGATCGAGTTCGTCCTCGCCGTCATGGTCACCCAGATGGACGCCTTCCGCAGGCTGCTCGGCACGACCGAACTGAACCTGGCCCAGTTCGGCTGGACGCTGCTCCCGGCGCTCGCGCTGCTGGCGCTGTGGGAGATCGGCAAGTTCCTCGCCCGCTGGAACGGCAGGCCGGTCCCGCGGACATGACGCGCCGCCGACCGGATCTGCCGGACCGGATCTGCCGGACCGGATCTTCCGGGTGCCGACGAAACCGTGACACGACCGCCATGGAAGCCGCGCCGGACCGGCCGCACAATCGGGGAGACCGGACACCGGTGGACAGCGGAACGCGGGCGCACGACGGGGGAGTTGGCGGACATGGAACTGGAACTGGGGTACGACCTGCTGGGCGGCCGGCTGCGCAGCATCGGGGACGTCGAGCTCACCTACGGCCGCTGGGGCGGCCGGCCCCACACGCTCGGGCCGCATCCGCTCGAGTACGACATGCTCGGCAGCCGCCTGCGCCGGATCGGCGACATCGAGATCGGCTACGGCCGCCTGGGCTCGGTTCCCAGGACGTTCGGGACCTGGGACGTCGAGTGCACCGCCTGGTCGGGGATCCCGCGGCGCATCGGGCCGTACCCGATCGACCACCCCAGGTTCAGCGGCCGGGTGCGCGGGATCGGCCCGCTCTCCGTGGAGTACGACCTGCTGGGCAGCCGGCCCCGTCGCGTCGTCCTGCCCGCCGGCCTGCACGCCCTCCCCGACGACCTCCTGCGCGTCCTCTTCCTGGTCCTGCACCTGCAGACCGAACGCAACAGGAGGAACTCGTCCTCCGCCGCATAGGACGCACAGTCCGCAGGGGCCGCACGGTCCGCACAGGCCGCCCGGACAGGCGAAGGCCCGCCGGAGGGTTCCGGCGGGCCTTCGGTGTGTCTGCAGGTCAGACGGCGGCCGCGTACTTCGGGTTGGCGCCGTACTGGTTCTCCTCCGGCTTGCCGTCGGAGGCCAGCCAGACGAGCACGAAGATCCAGCCGACCAGCGGGATGATGCCGACCAGGATCAGCCAGCCCGAGCGGCCGGTGTCGTGCAGGCGGCGGACCGCGACACCGAGGCTGGGCAGGAGGACCGCGAGGTTGTAGATCGCGGCGAGGGCGGCGAAGTGGATGGCGTTGCCGACCACGGCAAGCACGATCGCGATGATCACGTTGATCAGCGTGAACATCCAGTACTCCTTGCGGCGCGCGCGTCCGCTGAACGCCACGTACTTCTTCAGTACATCCACGTACCAGTTCATTACTCGTCCCCCAGGGATCAAGGCGTGATTGTGCGCACAGCAAATCAAGCCGACGTGGCCGGTTCCATTCAGATTGGCGTGAGCGGGTCAACCGTTACCGTCTCGCCGCCGATCGGTGATCAAGGGCGGCCGATCGCATCCGCGTGGCACGCGATAGCGTCTCTCGGGCCATGGACATGCAGAAACGGCCCCAGCGGGCGCCACAGCCGCAGTATCCCGAGGGCGAGGGATGCCTGGTCGTCGCGATCAGAATCCCGGCGCGCATCCTCGTGTTCCTGGTGGTGCTGCCGGTACGCCTGCTCTGGGACGCCTGCGGCGCCGTCGCACGGTTCCTGTGGCGGTACGTCCTCGCCCCGGTGGGACGCGCGGTCGGCCGGCTTCTCCACGGGCTCCTCGTCGTACCCCTGATCTGGCTGTACCGCTACCTGCTCACCCCGCTCGGCCACGCCCTCGCATGGCTCTACGCGCGCGTGCTCACCCCGCTCGGCCATGCGCTCCTGTGGTTCCACGCGCGCGTGCTCACCCCGATCGGTCACGCGGTCGTGTGGCTCCTCACGCCCGCCGCGAAGGCCGTGGAATGGGTGTTCGACATGCTCGGCACGGCCCTGTACTGGACCGTGCGCGTGCTCCTCGTCCTGCCCGCCCTCGCGCTGTGGCGCTGGGTCCTCGCTCCGGCCGGCCACGTCCTCGGCATCGTCCTCAGGGAGATCGGAGAGGCTCTCGGCCACGCCTGGCGGGTCGCCGGGTACGTCGCACGGGCCGCCGGACGGGTGCTCGGGACCCTCTTCCGGTGGATCTTCCTGGAGCCCGCGCGGTGGGTGTACCGGACCGTCCTCACCCCGGTCGGACACGTCGTACGCGACCTCGTACTGCACCCGGTGGCCGAGGCCGCACGCGCGATCGGCCGTGCCGTCCGCCAGGCCCGCGCCGACCTCCGCCGCGCCCTCTTCGGCGAGCCGAGCCGGCCCGCGCCCGTGGACCGCCGGGAACCCAGGGGCCGCGACACACGTACTCTTGATGGATAGCAGTACACAGCCGTACGGCCGACAGCGGTACGGCCCTCGCACAAGCATCACGAAGGACTGACGACACTGGGCAAGCGACAGCCCGAAGGCCCGCCGCCCGCACCCGCGGTGCAGCGCATCCGACTGCGCTACACCAAGCGCGGCCGCCTCCGGTTCACCAGCCACCGTGACTTCCAGCGCGCCTTCGAGCGTGCGCTGCGCCGCGCCGAGGTGCCGATGGCGTACTCGGCGGGGTTCACACCGCACCCGAAGGTGTCGTACGCCAATGCCGCACCCACCGGCACGGGCAGCGAGGCGGAGTTCCTGGAGATCGCGCTCACCGCACCCCGCGACCCGGAGCGGCTGCGCGCCCTCCTCGACGAGTCGCTGCCCGCCGGGCTCGACATCGTCGACGCGGTCGAGGTACACACGTCCGGACTCGCCGACCGGCTCACCGCCTCCGTGTGGGAGCTGCGGCTGGCCGGCGTGGACCCGGCACAGGCCGAACAGGCCGTCGCCGCGTTCAACAGCGCCGAGGCCGTCGAGGTCCAGCGCATGACCAAGAACGGCGTCCGCACCTTCGACGCCCGCCCCGCGGTCGTGCAACTTGAAACACAGAGTGAAATGGCTGATAGGCCGACCGACCAGCCCTGTGCGATACTGCGGCTGGTTGTTCGGCACGTGACGCCTGCCGTACGACCCGACGACGTCCTGTCCGGTCTCCGCGCCGTGGCCGACCTGGCGCCGCCGGTCCCCGCAGCGGTGACCAGGCTGGCGCAGGGGCTGCTCGATGAAGAGACCGGCACGGTGACCGACCCGCTCGCGCCCGACCGCGAGGCAGCTCAGGCCCTTTCGAAGGCCGAACCGACTGCCGCCGCGACGGCGCCGGCGTAAGGAAGGTCCCGCGAAGGACGGACGTCGTAGCGTCGCCCTCGTACTCGGGAGCCACCTGGGTCGGGCAGCGCACCGACCAGAAGACTTTCGCCAGGCCGTCCGCGACAAGGCGTACGGAACCGGCGAGACAGGACACAGAGAGCTCCTGTGCGGCGCCCGCGCCCCACACGGCGGCACCGCGCATCGCGCGAGCCGCGGACGTCACCGGTTGTCGCTCGACTCGATCGACGCCGGACCAGGCGCGGCGCCCGGGAGCCTGACGGGAGAAACGCCCGCATGCTCGAACCGACCGAGCCCACCGAGGGCTCCGAACTGAACACCCCCAGCGACACCCTGCCGCCGCGCAGGCGTCGCCGTGCCGCGTCCCGCCCTGCGGGACCGCCCACCGAGGCCGTGGCCGAGACCGCGGCGCCGGCCATACCGGCCGCCGAGACCTTCGACTCCGCCGATTCCGCCGCCGAAGCGACGGAAGAGGCTGCCGAGACGGTCGAGACCGCAGAGGCCGTCGAGGCTCCTGAGGAGACCGCGCCCGCTCCGCGCACACGGCGCCGTGCGACCCGCCGCGCCTCCGCGCCCGCCGGATCTCCGGCTGCCGCCGAGGCCGAGGCCGCCGCCACGGAGACCGCCGTGTCCGCCGTGACCGAGCCCGCCGAGAGCACGGCCGGGACCGCCGTCGGCGACGAGGAGGCCGCGTCCGCTCCGCGTACGCGGCGCCGTGCGACCCGCCGCGTCTCCGCGCCCGCCGGAACCTCGGCCGGCGTGGCGGAGGCCGAGGAGGCACAGTCGCAGGAAACCCCTGAGGCGCCCGAGACGGTCGAGGCCGTCGAGGAGGCCGCGCCCGCTCCGCGTACCCGTCGCCGCGCCACCCGCCGGGTGACCGCGCCCGTCGGTGCGCCCGAGGCCGCTGCCGCCGAGCCGGCCGCCGCTGCCGTCGAGGAGGAGCCGCAGGCCGCCGTCGCCGAGACCTCGGCCCCTGAGGCCCCGGCCACCGAGTCCGTCGAGGCCGAGGCGCCGCGCCGGTCCCGGCGTCGCGTCGTGCGGCAGGCCGCCATCGGGTTCTCCGAGCCCGCCGCCCCGGCCGCCGCCGAGGAGGAGCCGCAGCGCCGACCGGCCCGCCCCGCCGTCGCCGTCTTCCAGGCGCCCGTGTTCGCCGAGCCGAAGTTCCAGACCCCCCAGCGCGCCGCCGCAGAAGCGGCCGCCGAGGCCGCAGGCGCCGACGAGCCCGAGGAGTTCGGGGCTGCCACGGTTTCCACGGCCGCCGCAGCTTCCGCCGCCGCCCCTGCTTCCGATTCCGCTTCCGCGGCGTTCGCCGCGGAGCCGGCCGAGCAGGCCGAGGCCGGTTCGCGCCGTCGGCGCCGCCGCCGGGGCGCCGCGGAGGAGGCCCCGGTCGCCGAGGCCGTGGCCGAGGACGAGACCGAGGAGCCGGAGGAGTCCGTCGAGGACGCCGCCGACGGCGAGGACGAGGCCGAGGAGTCCGGCTCCCGCCGGCGCCGTCGCCGCGGTGGCCGGCGCCGTCGACGCGGTGACGCCTTCGACGGCGAGGGCGCCGACGACGGGACCGACGAGCTCGCCGCCGAGCAGGCCGAGCAGGACGCCGAGGACACCGCCGAGCAGGAGGAAGAGGACGACGAGGACGCCCACGACGAGGCCGGCCTGTCCTCCTCCAGCAGCCGCCGTCGCCGGCGCCGCCGCCGTCGCACCGGGGACACCTCCACCGACAGCGAGCCCGGCGAGGGCGACCCGGAGCGCACGGTCGTCAAGGTCCGTGAGCCCCGCAAGCCCTCCGAGCCGTCCGACGAGGTCCAGTCCATCAAGGGCTCGACCCGTCTGGAGGCCAAGAAGCAGCGCCGCCGTGAGGGCCGCGAACAGGGCCGCCGGCGCGTCCCGATCATCACCGAGGCCGAGTTCCTCGCCCGCCGCGAGGCCGTCGAGCGGGTGATGGTCGTCCGCCAGTACGGCGACCGCACGCAGATCGGCGTCCTGGAGGACGGCGTGCTCGTCGAGCACTACGTCAACAAGGAGCAGTCGACCTCGTACGTCGGCAACGTCTACCTGGGCAAGGTCCAGAACGTGCTGCCGTCGATGGAGGCCGCCTTCATCGACATCGGCAAGGGCCGCAACGCCGTGCTCTACGCCGGTGAGGTCAACTTCGAGGCGCTCGGCATGGCCAACGGCCCGCGCCGTATCGAGTCCGCCCTGAAGTCCGGCCAGTCCGTCCTCGTCCAGGTGACGAAGGACCCGATCGGCCACAAGGGCGCCCGTCTGACCAGCCAGGTCTCCCTCCCCGGCCGTTACCTCGTGTACGTCCCCGAGGGTTCGATGACCGGCATCAGCCGCAAGCTGCCCGACACCGAGCGGGCCCGGCTGAAGACCATCCTCAAGAAGATCGTCCCCGAGGACGCGGGCGTCATCGTGCGCACCGCCGCCGAGGGCGCGAGCGAGGACGAGCTGCGCCGCGACGTCGAACGGCTCCAGGCGCAGTGGGAGGACATCCAGAAGAAGTCGAAGAACGGCAACGCCCCGACGCTGCTGTACGGCGAGCCGGACATGACCGTCCGGGTCGTCCGCGACATCTTCAACGAGGACTTCTCCAAGGTCATCGTCAGCGGTGACGAGGCCTGGGAGACCGTCTACGGCTATGTCGCCCACGTCGCGCCCGACCTCGCGGGCCGGCTGTCCAAGTGGACCTCCGAGGTCGACGTCTTCGCCACGTACCGGATCGACGAGCAGCTGTCCAAGGCGCTGGACCGCAAGGTCTGGCTGCCGAGCGGCGGCTCGCTGGTCATCGACCGGACCGAGGCGATGGTCGTCGTCGACGTCAACACCGGCAAGTTCACCGGCCAGGGCGGCAACCTCGAGGAGACGGTCACCCGCAACAACCTGGAGGCGGCCGAGGAGATCGTCCGCCAGCTGCGGCTGCGCGACCTCGGCGGCATCATCGTCATCGACTTCATCGACATGGTCCTGGAGTCCAACCGGGACCTGGTGCTGCGGCGCCTGCTCGAATGCCTCGGGCGGGACCGTACGAAGCACCAGGTGGCCGAGGTGACCTCGCTGGGGCTCGTCCAGATGACCCGCAAGCGGGTCGGACAGGGCCTGCTGGAGTCGTTCTCCGAGACCTGCGTGCACTGCAACGGCCGTGGCGTCATCGTCCACATGGAGCAGCCCAGCTCCGGTGGCGGCGGTGGCGGCGGCAAGCGCAAGAAGCGCGGGCGCGGCGGCGACGGGCACGAGCACGACGTGCACGAGACCCACGAGACGCACGAGGTCGTGGCCGACGGGGCTGTCGAGCACGCCGAGGCCGTCCACGCGGTCGAGACGGCGGCGGAGGTCGCGGCCGAGGCCGCCGGGCCCGTGGCGCTGCCCGCGCCCGACTTCGAGCCGGACGAGGAGCTGTACAGCAGCGTCGCCGAGGCGGAGGCCGCGGCCGGCCGCGGCCGTACCCGCCGCCGGGCGAGCCGCCGGGCCTCGGCTCCGGCCGGCGCGCCCAGGGAACGCCGTGTGACGCGGCGGGAGGCCGAGGCGGAGCGGGCAGAGGTGCCCGCCGTCGAGGCGCACGCCGAGCCCGTCGCCGTCGAGGACCCGGTGGTCGAGGCTCCGGAGGCCGCTGTGGCCGAGGCGGCTCCGGCCGTCGAGGAGACCGCGCCCAAGGGCCGTACGCGCCGGCGTGCCACCCGGAAGGTGTCGGCGCCCGCCGGCTCCCCGGCCGCCGCCGAGGCGACCGTGGTGACGGTCGTCGCCGAGACCGCCCCGGCGGCGGAAACGGTGGCTGAGACGGCCGCGGAGACGGTGGCTGAGACGGCACCGGAAGCGGCCGCGGAGCCCGAGGCGGCAGCGCCCGCCGAGAGCGCCGCTCCGGCCCGCCCGCGCCGCCGTGCGGTGCGCAAGGCCACCGCGCCGACCGCGTCCGAGGAGGCGGCCGTCGTGGTCGTACCGGCCGCTGAGGCCGTCGAGCAGGCGGAAGCGTCGGCTGCCGGGGTCCCGGCCGCGGAGGAGACCGTCGAGGAGGCCGCCCCGGCCAAGAAGACGGCCCGCAAGACGGCTGCCAAGAAGACCGCGGCGAAGAAGACGGTCGCCAAGAAGACCGCTGCCAAGAAGACGGCGGCCGCGAAGAAGACGACGACGGCCAAGAAGGCGGCCAAGACCGCCAAGACGGCCGCCGCCAAGTCGACGGCGAAGAAGACCACCACGGTCGCCACCGCCTCCGACGAGGGCTGACGCCCGGGCGCGGGGGGGGGGGGCGGGTCCCGGCCCCCCCGGGTGGGGGCCCGGCGGGCGGGTCAGGGGCGCACCACCCCACCGGCCCGGTTGTGGCCCCCCGGCCCCCCCCCCGGCACCATTACGTAGG
>NZ_JBHXLU010000014.1:0-19650 GCF_042720695.1 Streptomyces sp. NPDC058457
AGGGTGCCCCAGGGCTGGGCGAGGATCGCGTCGTGGGAGGGGCCGCCGCCGCGGCCGACGGTGCCGCCGCGGCCGTGGAAGAGGCGCAGCCGGACGCCGTAGCGGTGGGCGACGTCGCGCAGCCGGCGCTGGGCGCGGTGGATCTCCCACTGGGAGGTGGTGATGCCGCCGAACTTGGAGGAGTCGGAGTAGCCGAGCATGACCTCCTGGACGTCTCCGCGCAGGGCGACCAGGCGGCGGTAGGAGGGGTCGGAGAGCATGTCCTCCAGGATGGTGTCGGCGGCCCTGAGCTCGTCGGTGGTCTCCAGGAGCGGCACGATGCCGACCTTCGCCCAGCCCGCGTGCAGGTCGACCAGCCCGGCCTCGCGGGCCAGGACCGCGGCGGCGAAGACGTCGTCGGCACCCTGGCACATCGAGATGATGTACGACTCCACCACCTCGGGACCGAAGACCTCCAGCGCCCTCTTCACCGTCTCGAACACACCCAGGGTCTTCGCACCCGCCGCGTCGACGGGTGCCGGGGTCGAAGCCAGCGGCCTTCTCGACCTGAGCTCCTTGGCGAGCAGCTTGGCGCGGTAGTCGCGGGGCATGTCGGTGTAGCGCCAGGATTCCTCGCCGAGGCGGTCGAAGAGCTGGCCGAGGGCGTGGTGGTGGGCGTCGGCGTGTTCGCGGACGTCCATGGTGGCGAGCTGGAGGCCGAACGCGGCGAGGGTGCGGATGGTGCGGGCCAGGCGGCCGTCAGCGAACAGGCCGCCGCGGTGGGCGCGCAGGGAGGTCTGGATCAGGCGCAGGTCGGCGAGGAGTTCGGCGGTGCCGAGGTAGTCGCGGCCGGGTTCGTGCGGGGTGCCGGTGGCCAGGCGCTGCTTGGTGTTGGTCAGCTTCTGCCGGATGCAGGTGGCCTTGAGCCGGTAGGGCTCCTCGGCGTTGAGGCGCTTGTAGCGGGGGCTGATCCCGGGCAGCAGCTCCAGGTCGGCCTTCAGCGACTCCAGGAGTTCCTCGGTGGCGCCGGTGTAGCGGATGGAGTTGGAGAGGAGGCCGCGCAGTTCGTCGATCATCTCCAGGGCGTCGTTGATGCCGTGTTCGTGCTGGAGGATGAGGACGTCCCAGGTGACCTGGGGGGTGACGTTGGGGTTGCCGTCGCGGTCGCCGCCGATCCAGGTGCCGAAGGTGAGGGGGCGGGTGTCGTCGGGCAGCTTCACCCCGACCCGCTCCAGCTCCGCCGTCAGGTCCTCCAGGACGTCTCCGACCGCGTCGGCGTGGAGTTCGTCGAGGTAGTAGATGGCGTTGCGGGCCTCGTCGGCGGGCTCGGGGCGGACCACGCGCAGCTCGTCCGTCTGCCACACCAGGTCGATGTTCTCGGCGAGGCGGATGTCGGTGCGGCGGCGGTCGGACTCGATGACCGGCGTGTCCAGGAGCGCGGCGATACGCCGGAGCTTGTTGAGGACCGAACGGCGCGCGGCCTCGGTGGGGTGTGCCGTGAACACCGGACGGACGTTGAGGTTCTGCACGGTCTGGCGCAGGTGCTCGGGGTCGGCGTCCTTCAGCCGGTCGGCGGTGCGGGCGAGGAGGCCGCCCTCGGCGGCGCGGCGGGCGCGCAGCTCGCGCCCGCGGTGCACCTGCTCGGTGACGTTGGCAAGATGGAAGTAGGTGGAGAAGGCGCGGACCAGCTTGGCGGCGGTCTCCAGTTCGGTGCCGCGCAGCAGGTCGGCGGCGGCCTCGCCGTCCTCGCGGGTCAGGCGGCGGACCTTCTCGACGAGTTCCAGCAGCTCGTGGCCCTCCTGGCGGACGAGGGTCTCGCCGAGGAGGTCACCCAGCCGGCGGATGTCGGCGCGCAGCTCACTGGTGGTCGTGGTGGTCTGGTCGTCGGCACTGCTCACAGGTGCGGCTCCTTGCAGTGTTGAAGCTCGTCTGGAGGGAACCCGTCCGTCGGCCGGGCGGCAGGCGGAGCCTGTCCGCATAGGGGCCGGACATCAGGGAAGGAAACAGAGCGGACCGCGCTGTCCGACCGACTCCAAGGATAGGTGTCCATGAGGACGCGCAGGTTCTGGGGCTCTTGCCGCGAGACGCCTCACTGCCATACTTACGTCGCCGTAGGTTACGGAACCGTAGGGAAGTACCTATATCGTCCCGCTCGGTCGCCGCGGATCGGCGTCTCTCTCAACCCTCGACCCCACAGGGGACGCGCATGACCTCGTCTGGTTCCAATGTGATCGAAGACCCCCGGAAGGCGGCCGACGCCGCGCTCCCGGCCGCCACCCTGGGGGGCGAGCGGAAGGGTTCGCTGGAGCAGATCACCCTGCTGCTGTTCATCGTGGTGCCGTTCCTCGCGCTGCTGGCGGCGGTGCCACTGGCGTGGGGATGGGGCGTGAGCTGGCTCGACCTGGGCCTGATGGTGTTCTTCTACTATCTGGGCTGTCACGGCGTGACGATCGGTTACCACCGTTACTTCACCCACGGTTCCTTCAAGGCGAAACGGCCGCTCAGGATCGCGCTGGCGATCGCGGGGTCGCTGGCGGTGGAGGGGCCCCTGGTGCGCTGGGTGGCCGACCACCGCAAGCACCACAAGTTCTCCGACGCGGAGGGCGACCCGCATTCGCCGTGGCGGTACGGCGAGACGGTGCCGGCGCTGATCAAGGGCTTGTGGTGGGCGCACATCGCCTGGATGTTCGACGAGGAGCGGACTCCGCAGGAGAAGTACGCACCGGATCTGATCAAGGACCCGGCGATCCGGGCGATCTCCCGGCAGTTCATCTACTGGACGGTGCTGTCGCTGGCGCTGCCGCCGCTGATCGGCGGTCTGGTGACGATGTCCTGGTGGGGTGCGTTCACCGCGTTCTTCTGGGGCTCACTCGTCCGGGTGGCGCTGCTCCATCACGTGACATGGTCGATCAACTCGATCTGCCACGCGGTCGGCAAGCGGCCGTTCAAGTCGCGTGACCGTTCGGGCAACGTCTGGTGGCTGGCGGTGCTGTCCTGCGGCGAGTCCTGGCACAACCTGCACCACGCCGACCCGACCTCGGCGCGGCACGGGGTGGAGCGCGGGCAGCTGGACTCGTCGGCGCGGATCATCCGCTGGTGCGAGCAGCTGGGGTGGGCGTACGACGTGCGCTGGCCGTCACGCTCACGTATCGATTCGCGCCGTGACACCGGGGAAGGCGGCTCCCGACAGGGGGCGGAGGCCGCGAAGGCGGCATGATTGACGCCGTGGCGACCGACTCCAGCACCCCCAGTCCCGAAAAGCAGCGGCGGGCGCGTCGTACCCGTATGACCGGGGCGGAGCGTCGCCAGCAGCTGTTGGAGATCGGTCGCACCCTCTTCGCGGCGAAGGGCTTCGAGGGCACCTCGGTGGAGGAGATCGCGGCGAAGGCCGGGGTCTCCAAGCCGGTGGTGTACGAGCACTTCGGCGGCAAGGAGGGGCTGTACGCGGTGGTGGTCGACCGGGAGATGCGGCGGCTGCTGGACATGGTGACCAGTTCCCTCACCGCCGGTCATCCGCGGGAGCTGCTGGAACAGGCCGCGTTCGCCCTCCTCGACTACATCGAGGAGTACACGGACGGCTTCCGGATCCTGGTCCGGGACTCCCCCATCCCCCAGTCGACCGGTTCCTTCGCGTCCCTCATCTCGGACATCGCCACCCAGGTGGAGGACATCCTGGGCCGCGAGTTCAAGTCCCGCGGCTTCGATCCCAAGCTGGCCCCGCTGTACGCGCAGGCGCTGGTGGGCATGGTCGCGCTGACCGGCCAGTGGTGGCTGGACGTGCGCCGCCCGAAGAAGGCGGAGGTCGCCGCCCACCTGGTGAACCTGTCCTGGCACGGCCTGGACGGCCTGGAGCAGAAGCCGCACCTGATAGGGCGCCGCAAGGCGTAGGACCGCCTCACACGCCGCCCCACGCACCGCCTCATGCGCCGTGTCACGCACCGCCTCATGCGCCGTGTCACGCCGTGACGGGCTCCAGGAACTCCAGCCGGTTGCCGACGGGGTCCTCGGAGTAGAAGCGGCGGTGGCCGGGGAGGTCCTCGTCCCAGGTGACGGGTGCGCCGTGGGCGGTCAGCCGGGCGGCGTACGCGTCGATGTCCGTGACCCGCAGCCCGGGGTGGGCCTTCTTCGCCGGGCAGAAGGCGTTCTCGACGCCCAGGTGGAGCCGGACGGCGCCGGCCTCGAACCAGCAGCCGCCGCGCGCCGCGAGCACCGGCGGCTTGGCCACCTCGGTCATGCCGAGGGCGTCCCCGTAGTACGCCCGCAGCGCGTCCTCCGAGCCGGGCGGGGCGGCGAGCTGGACATGGTCCACGGCGGCGAGCATCAGCCCTCCTTGCGGGCGACCGCGAACAGCCGGCGGAACGGCAGGACCGTGCCGTACGGGGCGCTCGGGTAGGCCTCCCGCAGCAGGTCGCGGTACTCGGCGACGAAGGCGTCCCGGGCCTCGGGGTCGTCGCCGAGGACGGTGAGGGCGGGGCGCAGCCCGGTGCCCTTGACCCAGTCCAGGACGGGGTCCTCGCCCTCCAGGACGTGCAGGTAGGTGGTCTCCCAGACGTCGGTGGCACAGCCGAGGCGGGCGAGCCGGTCCAGGTAGGCGACGGGCGGGTGGACGGAGTCCTCGTGGCGCAGCACGTCGGCGAGCCGGGCCTTCCAGCGGGGCGTCGCGGCGAGCTCGCGCATCAGGGCGTGCAGCGGCGCGTCGACGTTGTTCGGCACCTGGAAGGCGAAGCTGCCGCCGGGAACGAGCGCGTCCAGCCAGCCGGCGAAACGGTCGAGGTGGCCGGGGACCCACTGGAGCGCCGCGTTCGACACGATCAGGTCGTACGACCGTTCGGGCGCCCAGCTGCGCAGGTCGGCGTGGGCGAAGTCGAGGCGGCCGCCGCCGGGGGTGGGGCCGGCGTGGTCGACCTGGGCCTTGTCGAGCATCGCGGTCGAGTTGTCGTAGCCGGTGATGCGGGCGGTGGGCCAGCGGTCGGCGAGGACGGCGGTCACGTTGCCGGGGCCGCAGCCGAGGTCGGCGACGGCCGGGGGTTCGCCGGGGAGGTCGGGGACACGGGCGAGGAGGTCGGTGAAGGGGCGGGCACGGTGGCCGGCGTGGCGGAGGTACTGGGCGGGGTCCCAGGAGGGCGTCGTCATGCGCACCACTCTCCCCGCGAAGATCTCTTGATGTCAAGAGACTCGACATCAAGAGACTTCACGTCGACACAACCACTACACTGATCGCCATGGAGGACGAGGTCGATCGGCTGGTGGCTGCATGGCGCCGGGAGCGCCCGGACCTCGACGTGGAACCGCTCGAGGTACTCAGCCGGGTGAGCCGGCTGGCAAGGCATCTGGACCGGGCACGTCGGCTGGCCTTCGCCGAGCACAGCCTGGAGCCCTGGGAGTTCGACGTGCTGACCGCGCTGCGGCGCGCGGGCACGCCGTACCAGCTCTCCCCCGGGCAGCTGCTGACGCAGACCCTGGTCACCTCGGGGACGATGACCAACCGGATCGACCGGCTGACCAAGAAGGGCCTGGTGGAACGGCTGCCGGACCCCAGCGACCGGCGGGGCGTGCTGGTACGCCTGACCACCGAGGGCCAGGACCGCGCGGACCAGGCCCTGGCAGGCCTCCTCGACCAGGAGCGAGCCATCCTCGGCGAGCTCTCCCCCGCCCAGCGGTCCGAACTCGCCGGGCTGCTACGCCAGCTGACCGCCCCGTTCGACAACATCCCCGGCTAGGCGGGTCCGTTCGGCAGCGCCCCGAAGGGGCGCGGGGCTGTGTCAATATGCGGCTCCGCCGCGTGGGCGCGACCAGCCACGACGGCGCCGCAGTCGACAGACGGCGTGTCACGGCACTTCCAGCGGAGCGCTTGGCGCTGGTCAGGCGCTGCTGCTCTCCTCCGGCATGATCCGCCCAGCAGGCCCCAGATCCACCGGCCCCACCCCGGCCCTGCGCGCCAGCGCCACCGCGGCCAGGGTGGAGTGGACGCCCAGTTTGCCGAGGACGTTCTGCATGTGGGTGCGGACGGTGTGCGGGGACAGGAAGAGGCGCTCGGCGACGGCCTTGCGCCCCAGGCCCGCCACCATGCACCGGAGCACTTCCCGCTCCCTCGGCGTGAGGGACTCCACGAGCCGCTCGCTCTCGGTGCGGTGCTTGCGCGCGGCCGTCAACTCCCGCAGTACCCCGGTCAGCAGGGCGGGCGGCAGATGCGTCTCGTCGCGCAGCACGCCCCGGATGACGTTCAGCAGCCGGGACAGCGAGCAGTCCTTGGCGACCCAGCCGGAGGCGCCGGCCTGGAGGGCCAGGGCCGCGCGCCGCGGGTCGTCCTTCTCGGCGAGGACGACGACCCGGACTGCGGGCTGGGCCGAGCGGACGCCGACGACCAGCGATATGCCGTCGACCAGCCCCTCCTCGTTGGCCTCCTGCACCGGCACGGCCGCTCTGCCACCGGGCAGCTGACCGCCCAGATCGGCATCGACGAGCAGCACGTCGTAGCGACGGCCCTCGGCGACCGCGCGCTCCAGGCAGCGCAGCGCGGCCGGACCGCTGCCGGCCGCTGACACGTCGACGTCGGGCTCGGCAGCCAGTGCGGCGGCCAGCGACTCGGCGAAGATGCGGTGGTCGTCGACGACCAGGACTCGGATACGAACCACGAAACCCCCTTCCCCAATGCTCTTCACGAGCAGGGGATACCCCAAGGTCCGGAGAACGACGAACCATGCGGACACGACACCCGCGGAGGGACGGAACCGCACGGCCGCCGCCGTGCCTGAACTGCTACCCCCACCGCGGGCGTCGTATCCGACTTGTCTCGCCCCCTGATCAGTACCGGCCCCCACCGGTACTGCTCATCAGAGTACGGGCGGTCGCCGGGAGCGGAAGGCAATTTGCAGAACTGCCCGGCCGACGCGTTTATGGTGTGCCGCATGTTTCGTATTGAGGCGGAAGTCGACAAGGAACGACGTGATCTGCTCCGCGCCCGGCTGCTGGCCACCAACACAGCGGCCTCTCCCGTTCTGGCGGCCCTGCGTGGCACCCCGGACGAACGCGAAGTGCCGCTGCACCTCTGGGCGATGGACGAGGGTTCGGGCGACCTGGCCGGCGGTCTGGTCGGGCACAGCTGGGCGTCCTGGCTGCACGTGACCTATCTCTGGGTGGACGCCCGCCACCGCGGCACCGGCCTCGGCGGCAGCCTGCTCGCGGCGGCCGAGCGCATCGCCCGCGAGGACCGCGCCTGCACCGCCGCCCGCCTGGAGACCTGGGACTTCCAGGCCCCGGACTTCTACCGGAAGCAGGGGTACGAGGTGGTGTGCGTGATCCCCGACTATCCGCCGGGGATCACGGAGTACACACTGACGAAGCGGCTGGGCTGAGCCTCAGCTCTCCCGCCGGGCGCCCGCCGACGGCACCGCCTCGAACACCCGCGGGGTCTTGAAACCGGCCGCCGCGAAGGCCTCCTCGACCGCCTTGGTGATCGTGTCGACGTCGGTCGCCTCGGTGAGGACGATCGCCGAGCCGCCGAAGCCGCCGCCGGTCATCCGGGCGCCCAGGGCACCGGCCGAGTTCGCCGCCTCCACGACCAGGTCCAGCTCGGGGCAGGAGACCTGGAAGTCGTCGCGGAGGGAGGCATGGCCCTCGGTGAGGACGGACCCGATCGCGCGGGTGTCGCCCGCTTCGAGGAGGGCGACGACGCGCTCGACGCGGTGGTCCTCGGTGACTACGTGGCGGACCAGGCGCCGTACCTCCGCCTCGTCGCCGATCCGTTCGAGCGCCGGCTCCAGGTCGGCGTAGGCGATGTCCCGCAGCGCGTCCACGCCCAGCAGGGCCGCGCCCTTCTCGCAGCCGGCCCGGCGCTTGCCGTACTCGCCACCGCTGTGGGCGTGCTTGACCTGGGTGTCGACGACCAGCAGCCGCATGCCCTCGGCCGCGAGGTCGAAGGGGATCTGCTTCTGCGAGAGGTCGCGGGTGTCGAGGAACAGGGCGTGGCCCTGCTCGCAGCACGCCGACGCCGTCTGGTCCATGATGCCGGTCGGCGCCCCGACGTAGACGTTCTCCGCGCGCTGGCACAGGCGGGCCAGCTGCCAGCGCTGCAGGCCCAGTTCGTAGAGGTCGTTGAGCGCCAGGGCGATCACCACCTCCAGGGCCGCGGAGGAGGACAGGCCGGCGCCGGTCGGCACGGTGGAGGCGAGGTGGACGTCGGCGCCGGTGACCGGGTGACCGGCCTCGCGCAGCGCCCAGACCACACCCGCCGGGTACGCCGTCCACTCCCGGTCGGTGCCTGGTTCCAGGGCGTCGAGGGAGAGCTCGACGACCCCGCCCTCGACGTCCGAGGAGTGCAGCCGCAGCACGCCGTCGGTACGGCGGGCGACGGCGGCCGTCGCCACGTGCGGCAGCGCGAACGGCATCACGAAGCCGTCGTTGTAGTCGGTGTGCTCGCCGATCAGGTTGACCCGGCCCGGCGCCGCCCAGACGCCGTCGGGAGCCGTCCCGTACAGCTCCTCGAAGGCGCCTGCGACCTGCTGTGCTGCCCCCACTTACTGCTCCCTTGCTGCGCTGATGTGCTGCGCGAACTCCCAGGCGTCCGCGACGATCCCCGCGAGGTCCGCGCGGGTCGGGTTCCAGCCCAGCTTCTCGCGGGCGGTGGCTGCCGAGGCGACCAGGACGGCCGGGTCGCCGCCCCGGCGCGGGGCCACGACCTCGGGGATCGGGTGGCCGGTGACCTGCCGGACCGTCTCGATGACCTCGCGGACCGAGAAGCCCTCGCCGTTGCCGAGGTTGCAGATCAAGTGCTCGCCGGGGAGCGCGGCCGTGAGGGCCAGCAGGTGGGCGTCGGCCAGGTCGGCGACGTGGATGTAGTCGCGGATGCAGGTGCCGTCGGGCGTCGGGTAGTCGTCGCCGAAGACGGAGATGGCCTCGCGCCTGCCCTGGGCGACCTGGAGGACCAGCGGGATCAGGTGCGACTCGGGGTCGTGGCGCTCACCCTGCGCGCCGTAGGCGCCGGCCACGTTGAAGTAGCGCAGGGAGACCGCGCCCAGGCCGTGGGCGGCGGCCTCGCCGGTGATCATGTGGTCGACGGCGAGCTTGGTGGCGCCGTACGGGTTGGTCGGCTGCGTGGGGGCGGTCTCGACGATCGGGACCTGCTCCGGCTCGCCGTAGGTGGCCGCCGTGGAGGAGAAGACGAGCTTGCGGACGCCGGCCTCGCGCATCGCGGCGAGCAGCGCCATGGTGCCGCCGACGTTGTTGTCCCAGTACTTCTCGGGCTTCACGACCGACTCGCCGACCTGGGAGAACGCGGCGAAGTGCAGCACCGCCTCGTAGGAGGAGTCCAGCCACTTGGCGGCGTCGCGGATGTCGCCCTCGACGAAGACGGCGCCCGCGGGGACGCCCTCGCGGAAGCCCGTGGAGAGGTTGTCGAGGACGGTGACCTCGTGGCCCGCCTCCAGCAGGTGCTGGGCGACCACGCTGCCGACGTAACCCGCCCCGCCCGTCACCAGGTACTTCATCAACTCGCTACCTCTCGCAGTCGCTCGGCCGCGCGCTCCGGCGGCACGTCGTTGATGAACACGCTCATGCCCGACTCGGAACCCGCGAGAAACTTCAGCTTGCCGGACGTTCGGCGGATGGTGAAAAGCTCCAGGTGCAGCGCGAAGTCATCGCGCGTGACACCCTCGAACTCCTCCAGCGTCCCGAACGGCGCCTGGTGCCAGGCGGCGATGTAGGGCGTGGGAGGCTCACCCTCACCGAAGATACGGTCGAAGCGCCTCAAGAGTTCCAGATAAACCTGGGGGAACTCTGAGCGTGCCGCCTCGTCGAGCCCGAGCAGGTCGGGGACGCGGCGCTTCGGGTACAGGTGGACCTCGTAGGGCCAGTGTGCCGCGTACGGCACGAAGGCGACCCAGTGTTCACTCTCAAGGACGACCCGCTCGTCGGCGAGTTCACGGGCCAGCACTGCGTCGAAGAGGTTCTCCCCGCCCGTCGCCTCCTTGTGCGTCGCGAGTGAACGCAGCATCAGGGCGGTGCGCGGGGTGGTGAAGGGGTAGGCGTAGATCTGGCCGTGCGGGTGGCCGAGCGTCACGCCGATCTCCTCGCCGCGGTTCTCGAAGCAGAACACCTGCTCGACGGAGGGGAGGTGCGACAGCTCCGACGTCCGGTCGGTCCACGCGTCCAGGACCAGGCCCGCCTGCTCCTCGGTGAGGCTCGCGAAGGACGCGTCGTGGTCCGAGGTGAAGCAGACCACCTCACAGCGCCCGGAGTCGCCGGCCAGGGAGGGGAAACGGTTCTCGAAGACCACGACGTCGTACGACGAGTCCGGGATCTCGCTCAGCCGGTCGCCCTTGGTCGGGCACAGCGGGCACTGGTCGGCCGGCGGGTGGTAGGTGCGGCCCTGCCGGTGCGAGGCGATGGCGACCTGGTCGCCGAGGAGCGGATCCCTCCGGATCTCGGAGGTGGTGTGCGTCCGCTCCAGCGGACGGCGGTCCACCGCGTCCCGCACGGTGTCGTCGCGCAGGTCGTAGTAGATGAGTTCGCGACCGTCGGCCAGCCGGGTCGAGGTCTTCTTCACTGCGGACTCCCATTGATCGAGCCAGCCAACCATCAAACAGAACCGAACACACCAAAACACAACTCACCACCCCAGTCAACATCGCAATCAATCAAGGTGAGACAACGAAAGTGTTGAATTACCGGGTGCAGAACCCCACAGATGCCCCCGTATCCCCCACACGCCTCGCGACGGACCTCACCACGGACCTCGCGACGGGACTGCGGCTCCCCACCAACGGCCTGGACTACACGATCCTCGCGATCTACTTCGTCGTCGTCCTGGGCATCGGCTTCGCGGCCCGCCGCTCGGTGAAGACCAGCCTCGACTTCTTCCTCTCCGGGCGGTCGCTGCCCGCCTGGATCACCGGCCTCGCGTTCATCTCGGCGAACCTGGCCGCCACCGAGATCCTCGGCATGGCCGCCAACAGCGCGCAGTACGGCGCGTACACCGTGCACTGGTACTGGATCGGCGCCATTCCGGCCATGGTCTTCCTGGGCCTGGTGATGATGCCCTTCTACTACGGCAGCAAGGTCCGCTCGGTCCCCGAGATGCTGCTGCTCCGCTTCGACAGAGCCGCACACCTGCTCAGTTCGATCCTGTTCGCCTTCGCGGCCATTCTGATCGCCGGTGTGAACCTGTACGCCCTGGCGATCGTCGTGGAGGCGCTCCTCGGCTGGCCGCAGTGGGTGGCGATCGTGGTCGCCGGCGCGTTCGTGCTGGCGTACATCACCCTCGGCGGTCTCTCCTCGGCCATCTACAACGAGGTGCTGCAGTTCTTCGTGATCCTCGCCGCCCTGATCCCGCTGTCCGTGCTCGGCCTGAAGAAGGTCGGCGGCTGGGACGGCCTGGTCGACAAGCTCACCGCCACCCACGGCCACAACTTCACGACCGCCTGGGGCGGCACCGGCATCGGTTCCGTCAACCCGCTCGGCGCGAACTGGCTGACCATCGTCGTCGGCCTCGGCTTCGTGCTCTCCTTCGGCTACTGGACGACGAACTTCGCCGAGGTGCAGCGCGCCCTGTCGGCGAAGAACCTCTCCGCCGCCCAGCGCACCCCGCTGATCGCCGCCTACCCGAAGATCTTCATCGTCTTCCTGGTGATGATCCCGGGCCTGGTCGCCGCCGCGCTGGTACCGGGCATCGGCACGTCCGGCTCGGACCTCCAGTACAACGACGCGATCCCGTACCTGATGTCACAGCTGCTGCCCAACGGCGTGCTCGGCATCGCGGTCACCGGACTGCTGGCCGCCTTCATGGCCGGCATGGCGGCCAACGTGTCGTCCTTCAACACCGTGTTCACGACCGACATCTGGGCGAAGTACGTGGTCCGGGGCCGGGAGGACGGCTACTACGTGCGCTTCGGACGCCTCATCACCGCGATCGGCGTCTGCGCGTCCATCGGTACGGCGTTCCTGGCGTCGTCGTTCTCGAACATCATGAGCTACCTCCAGACGCTGTTCTCCTTCTTCAACGTGCCGATGTTCGTCGTCTTCATCGTCGGCATGTTCTGGAAGCGCGCCTCGGCGAAATCCGGCTTCTGGGGGCTGCTCGCGGGCACCGTGACCGCGATGGTCAACTACTTCGTCCTCTACAAGAAGGGCATCATCGGCATCCCCACCGACCAGGGCGCCAACTTCGTCTCCGCGATCGCCGGCTTCGTCGCCGGCGCGGTGGTGATGGTGATCGTGTCCCTGTTCACCGCACCCAAGCCGGACGAGGAGCTCGCGGGCCTGGTCTACGGCACGAGTTCTCCCGGTATGGCCGAGGCACCGGCGCCCGGCGACGAGGCCTGGTACCGGCGGCCGGCGCTGCTGGGCTGGGGCGCGGTGATCCTCGCGGCCCTCTGCTACATCCCGTTCTCGTTCTGATCGCCGTCGCTGGAGAATGGAGAGACCATGACCGACGACTCCGGGCACTCCGGGTTCCACTACTCCGAGCAGGACGTCCAGCGGGAAGTCACCGAGCTGGAGAGCAAGTCGGCGACCGCCGCGCGGATCTTCGATCTGCGGCGGATCATCGGTGGGTTGTTCGTGCTGTACGGGATCATCGTCACGATCACCGGGATCACGGACTCGCAGGCCGAGATCGACAAGGCACAGGGGATCAACATCAACCTGTGGACCGGGATCGGCATGCTGTTGCTGGGGGTGTTCTTCTTGGTGTGGCTTTGGTTGAGGCCCACCCCACCTCCGCTTCCTCCTTCGGACGGGAAAGAAGCGGAGTAGGTAGTCGTTCGAGTGCGGGTGCGTGGGGGCTGGTCGCGCAGTTCCCCGCGCCCCTAGAGGGGCGCTTCTGTACCGCCGTTCAGAGGTCCCGCTCGGTCCAGTAGCCCGGTACGTGCGGCCAAGGCCGCCGCTTCCAGCCTCGACCCCACCCCCAGCTTCATCAGCACCCTCTGCACATGGGTGCGGGCCGTGCTCGGGGCGATGCCCATGCCGGCGGCGATCAGGCGGGTGTCCTCGCCGTCCGCCACCCGCACCAGGACCTCGACCTCCCTCGGGGTGAGCATCTGGAGGAGGCGCTGGCCCTCGTCGTCGGGCTGGGCGGCCGGGTTGAGGAGTTCGGCGAAGGCGCCCTGGAGCAGGGCGGGTGCCACGGCGGCCTCCCCGGCCCGCGCCTTCATGATCGCCCGCTCGACGCCTTCTATCCGCTCGTCGTGCCGTACGTACCCGGAGGCGCCCGCGGCGAAGGCCGCCGCGATGCCCCGCGGGGACGGCACCGGGCCCAGCACCAGCACCGCGACCTGCGGCCGCTCCTTCTTGATCCGCACCACCGGGTCGAAGATCCCCGGCTCGGCCGGTGCCGCCGTACCGAGCAGGCACACCTCGGGTGCCCGTGTGATCACCAGCTCGGCCGCGCCCGCGGCCGGTGCCGCCGCCGCCAGCACCCGGTGGCCGCGCAGTTTCAGCGCCGAGGCCAGCGCCTCCGCGAGCAACCGGTGGTCGTCGACCACCATGAGCCGCACTCCCATAGAGCAACCCCCCAGTCCCCCCAATGGATGCCCCACTATGGATGCCCACTGGTCCGCATGGACAGAGGGCCCCCCGGCACCTCGTCCTTCATGCCCCCGGAAGCTACACGCTTGTTCGACGTTGCGCTGCCCCTACTGGTGAGAAGTGCCCCGGATCGGAGGAATCTCTGGGTTTTCTCTTATTCGTGGAGGGAGAGCGCGTATCAGCCACCCGCGCCGAAGGCGGTGACCAGGTACTCCCTGGCCGACGACGAGGAACCGGCGGTGTGGGCGTACCCGGCGGACAGGTAGAGGCGCCCCTGGGAGTAGAGGACCTCCGCGTACTCCGGTGACATGCTGGTCTCCACCGCCTTGACCGCCGTGGTCGCCGGGTTCTCCAGCAGCTTGGTCTCCTTGAAGGAATCCCCGTCGATGCTGACGACCTGGGCGCCCTTGTCGTACGGCGCGTTCTTGTACGCGATCACATTGGGGCCGTCCATGCGCAGGGGCGTGATCGTGTAGTTGTCCCCGGCGTCGGCGCGCTGGCCGGTCTGCTTGCCGGTGCCCAGGTCGAAGGCGACGATCTCGTTGGTCTTCGTGTAGTCCCCGTCGCCGTCGTGCTCCTCGGTCGCCAGGTACAGCCGGTCGTTGCCGACCACCACTCCCGTGCACTTCTCCAACTCGTAGATGCCGTCGCAGCGGGCCGCGTAGGAGCTGCCCGGCGTGGAGACACGGGTGCGCAGTGCGCCGGTCCTGTTGTCGATGGAGAAGACGTCCGAGAAGCCGCTGCCGTCGCCCGCGCTGTCGTTGACGTCGGCGGCCACCACCAGCGGGTCGGTCGACACGACGCTCGCGTAGTCGATTCCCGAGGTCATCCTGTATTCGGAGAGCACCTTGCCGGAGACCGGGTCGAGGGTCTGGATGTGCAGCTGGCCGGTGTCGCCGCTGCCGCACCTGCGGACCGCGACCAGCTTGGCACCGCCGCCGTAGCCTGCGTCGTAGCAGCTGTCGGCCGGCTTCGGCTGCCAGCGGATCCTGCCGGAGGCGAGGTCGAAGGCGGCGCCGCCGCTGGTGCCGCCGACCGCGACCGTCTGCTGAGCGACCGTCACATTGTCGAAGTTGACCGCGACATCACCGGACTTGATCGTCTTGGCCCACAGTTCCTTACCGGCGTTCAGGTCGATCGCGGCGACCCGGGTGCAGCCGGCCGTCGAGCCCTTGGCGGGCATCTTCGGCTGGAAGACGACCGCGGTCCGGCCGTCCGCGTCGGCGTGCTCGCTGGCTCGGCAGACCGGACCGGAGAGCGGGATCGTCCACCGTTCGGCGCCCGAGTCGGGGTCGTAGCCGGTGATCCGGGCGACGCCGCTCTTCGCGTAGACCTTGTCGGTGAGCCAGGAACCGGCGGTGACGGTCGTGTCCTTCGCCGTGGGCAGCGGGACCTGGAAGAGGACCTTGGAGTCGGTGTCCGCGGGTACCTTCTCGGTGCCCTTGCCGTTCTTGCCGCCGTCCGCGCCGCCGTCCGCGCCGCCGTTCGCGTCCTGGCCGCCGGTGCTGCCGCCGCCGGAGCTCGCGGTGTCGTCCTTCTTCCCGTCGCCGCCGGAGGACTTCGCGTACCAGATGCCGCCGCCGACGATCAGCGCGATGGCGGCGACCGCGGCGACGACGACGAGCAGCGTGGCGTTGTTCCGGCCGGGGCCGGGAGCGGGGCCGCCCGGTTGGCCGCCCGGGTAGCCGTAGCCGGGCTGGGGCGACTGGTTCGGGTAGCCGTAGCCGGGCGGGGGCGGCTGGTTCGGGTAGCCGTAGCCGGGCTGCTGGGCGTACGGGTTCGGGGGCTGCTGCGGGTAGCCGTAGCCCGGCTGGGGTACCGGGGGCTGCTGTGGGTAGCCGTAACCGGGCTGTGGCTGAGGTGCGCCGAAACCGGGCTGCTGCGGGGGCTGGTTGGGCGGGGGCGGGGGCGGCTGGGTCATGACGGATGTACCTCGGAGGACGGCGCGTGAGACGGCTGGGGACGGCGTGGACTGCTGGACGGCACGGGACGGGCCCCGCTCAGTTGCCGAAGGCCATCATCAGCTTCTCCTTCGCGTCGTCGCTGCCGGTCAGCCGCGTGGCGGAGAGGTAGAAGCGGCCGTCGGCCCAGTCGACGGCGCCGTCGTAGAAGCCGCCCTCGATGTCGGCGGTGTGCTGCGGGTTCTGCAGCAGCTTGGTGGTGGGGTGGGCGGAGCCCGTGGTCGGGATGGACACGACCTGGCCGCCCGCGTCGTACGACGGCCGTACGTACGCGACGAGTTTGCCGCCCTGGACCTCGACCGGGTACATCGACTCGTCCGTCGGGGACTTCGCACGCCACTTCGCCGTGCCGTCGGTGAGACTGATCGCGACGATCTCGTTGCCGCCGCCGCTCACGTCCGTCGGCAGGTAGAGGGTGTTCGCGTCGACGGCCACGCCCTGGCAGCCCTGGAGGTCACGGGCGAGGATCGCCAGGCCGCACTGGGGCGCGAACTTCTCGTTCACCTTCACCTCGGAACGGAACGTGCCCTTGCGATCCAGGACCGAGATGTTCCAGGCCTTCTTCTCCTCGTTGGTCAGGTAGACCACGAGCGGGTCGACGGAGTAGGTCCGCTCGACCGTCCAGCCCTTCTTGATCGGCCGGGTCCACTCGACCTTGCCGGTGGCCGGGTCGAGCTGCGAGATCTCGTCGTGCTCGTCGCTGCCGCCGGCGGCGCAGGACGCCACCTCGATCAGCCTGTTCGTGCCGCCGGCGAACGCCGTCGGGAAGCAGGCCGCACCGTATTTCTTCTTGTCGTACAACTTATGGCCGCTGCCGAGGTCGTACGCCGTGCCCGACTCGGAACGGCCGGCCATCAGCGTCTTTCCGCTGATCGTCAGCTCGATGCTGAGGGCGCTGTCGAACAGCCCGCCGTCGGCGACGGTCGCGGTCCAGCCCTTCCTGCCCGTGTCGAGGTCGATCTCCTGCAGCTGGTTGCACTTGGCGCGGTCGCTGGTGCCGTTCATGTAGGCCACGACGACCTTGTCGTCCGCCGACTTCTGCGGGGTGACCGCGCAGATCTTCTGCGGGAACGTGATCGGGTCCCAGGCCGGGTCGCCGCTGCCCACCTTGTAGGCGAAGACCTGCTTGTACGCCGCCTTCACGGCCGTCTTCCCGGTGATCCACATGCCGGGCGCGTCGGCGCCGGAGGCGGGCGCGTCGGGTGCCGACTTGTACCAGAGCACCTTGGCCTCGCCGGACCTGCGGCCCGCGTTGAGGTTCTCCGGGTCCGCACCGCCGTCGCCGCTGCCGTCACCCGGGTTGACCGGGGAGCCGGAGGCCTTGGGGTCGTCGGACTGCCGGGCGACCGGCTTCTTGCCGTCGCCCCCGCTGCCGGTCAGGGCGTACACCGTGCCGCCGACGACCAGCAGCCCCGCCACCGCCGCCGCGACGATCAGCGCGGGCTTCCCCTTGAACGGTCCGCCGCCGGAGGGCGGGGGCGTCCCGGGTCCACCCAGGCCGCCGGGGTACGGCTGCTGCTGGGGGTAGCCGTAACCGGGCTGCGGCCCGTACGGCCCCGGTGCGCCGTAGGGGCCGGCCGGCTGGGCGTAGGGGCCGGGGGCGGAAGCGGGCTGCTGCGGGTAGCCGTACCCCGGCTGGGGCTGAGGCGCGCCGAAACCTCCCTGCGCGGGCGGCTGTTGCGGGGCGCCGAACCCGCCGCCCGGCGGCGGCTGGTCCTGCGGCGCTCCGAATGCGCCGTACGGCGGCTGGCCGGGCGGCTGTGTCATCAGCGTTCTTCCCCCTCGTCCACTGATTTCGAGCCATGCCCGCGGCTGGTCACGGACCCTCGGTCGCACTCAGGCAGTTCTCAGACTGACCTTTCTACCACCCGGCACCGACAGCCCACGGGCCCCCATGTGCCGCTGTTCCCAAGGGAGAACCGGCCCGTGATGCCGTCGTTACGCGCCTTCACGCCCCCTTCACCGGGCCCGCGCAAGGGGGTTGCACGCGGGGACCGCAGAGGGCTGATTCACGCCGCTGGCGGCTACGCGTCCTCCGCCAACTCCAGCCAGCGCATCTCCAGTTCCTCGCGCTCCGTGGCCAGGTCACGCAGCTGGGCGTCGAGTTCGGCGACCTTCGCGAAGTCGGTGGCGTTCGCGGCGATCTGGTCGTGCAGCTTGGTCTCCTTCTCGGAGACGCGGTCCAGCTGCCGCTCGATCCTCTGGAGCTCCTTCTTGGCGGCGCGCTGGTCGGCGGCGCTCCGCTCGGCCGTGGCGGACTTGGGGGCCGCGGACGTCGCGGCGACCGCCTCCTCCATGCGCTGGCGGCGCTCCAGGTACTCGTCGATGCCGCGCGGCAGCATCCGCAGGGTGGCGTCGCCGAGGAGGGCGAAGACGCGGTCGGTGGTGCGCTCGACGAAGAACCGGTCGTGGGAGATGACGATCATCGAGCCGGGCCAGCCGTCGAGGACGTCCTCCAGCTGGGTGAGGGTCTCGATGTCGAGGTCGTTGGTGGGCTCGTCGAGGAAGAGGACGTTCGGCTCGTCCATGAGGAGGCGCAGCAGCTGGAGGCGGCGGCGCTCACCGCCGGACAGGTCGCCGACCGGCGTCCACTGCTTCTCCTTGCTGAAGCCGAACGTCTCGCACAGCTGCCCGGCGGTCATCTCGCGCCCCTTGCCGAGGTCGACGCGCTCGCGCACCTGCTGGACCGCTTCCAGGACCCGCGTGGCCGGGTTCAGCTCGGCGACCTCCTGGGAGAGGTAGGCCAGCTTCACGGTCCTGCCGACGACGACCCGCCCGGCCGCCGGCTGCGCCTCGCCCTCCGTCCACGCGGCCTCGGCCATGGCGCGCAGCAGCGAGGTCTTGCCGGCGCCGTTGACGCCGACCAGGCCGATGCGGTCGCCGGGGCCGAGCTGCCAGGTGACGTGCTTGAGCAGCACCTTCGGCCCGGCCTGGACGGTCACGTCCTCCAGGTCGAAGACGGTCTTGCCGAGCCGCGACGAGGCGAACTTCATCAGCTCGGAGGTGTCGCGCGGCGGCGGCACGTCCTTGATCAGCTCGTTGGCGGCCTCGACCCGGAAGCGCGGCTTGGAGGTACGGGCCGGGGCGCCGCGGCGCAGCCAGGCCAGCTCCTTGCGGACCAGGTTCTGCCGCTTGGTCTCCTCGGTGGCCGCGATCCGCTCGCGCTCCGCGCGGGCGAAGACGTAGTCGGAGTAGCCGCCCTCGTACTCGTAGACGGCGCCGCGCTGCACGTCCCACATGCGGGTGCAGACCTGGTCGAGGAACCAGCGGTCGTGGGTCACGCACACCAGTGCCGAGCGGCGCTCGCGCAGGTGCTTGGCCAGCCAGGAGATGCCCTCGACGTCGAGGTGGTTGGTGGGCTCGTCGAGGACGAGCAGGTCCTGCTCCTCGATGAGCAGCTTGGCGAGCGCGATGCGCCGCCGCTCACCACCCGACAGCGGGCCGATGACGGTGTCCAGGCCCTTGGGGAAGCCGGGCAGGTCCAGGCCGCCGAAGAGGCCGGTGAGGACGTCCCGGACCTTGGCGTTGCCGGCCCACTCGTGGTCGGCCATGTCGCCGATGACCTCGTGCCGGACGGTCGCGGCCGGGTCGAGGGAGTCGTGCTGGGTGAGGACGCCGATGCGCAGCCCACCCGAGTGGGTGACACGGCCGGTGTCGGCCTCCTCCAGCCTGGCGAGCATCCGGATGAGGGTGGTCTTGCCGTCGCCGTTGCGGCCCACCACGCCGATGCGGTCGCCCTCCGACACGCCGAGCGAGACGCCGTCCAGCAGGGCACGGGTGCCGTAGACCTTGCTGACGTTCTCGACATTGACCAGGTTGACGGCCATTTCACTCCTGCGCACGGGGACGGTCAGCCTCCCAGCGTAATGCGCGCCGGGAGGCCGTCCGGCCGGGAGCCGTCTTCCGCCCGCCTGTGCGCGTGCCTCGTCGAGGAGGCCGTACCTCGTCACGGGTCGTACCCGGTCACGGCGTCGTACCCGGTCACGGCGTCGTACCCCGTCGCGGGGCGTACCCCGTCACGGCGTCGTACCCGGTCACGGGGTCGTACCTCGTCACGGGTCGTGCCGCGGGCCCGCGTGGACGTCGCGCGCCGGGGGGGGGGGGGCCCCGGCGCGCCGCGCCGGGGGTTAAGGGGCGCCTGCGGCCCCCGCCCCCCCGCGGCCGCGGCGGGGGAGCCCCGGGCCCCGGG
>NZ_JBHXLU010000014.1:19660-163399 GCF_042720695.1 Streptomyces sp. NPDC058457
CGCCCCCCCACCCCGCGCCCCCCCCCCCGCCGCGGCAGCACACCCCCGCGGCCCGGGCCCCGGCCCCCCGGGCCGCCGGCGCGCCGGCGGTCGCGGCCCCCCCCCCCCCCCGACGCGGTGCTTACGGGGCCTCAGGCGCCCGCCTCGCCCAGTCGCCGGCGCTGGATCAGCGCGGCCGCCGGTGCCAGGCCGCGGCCGGTCCCGGCGGTCTGCTCGCCGACCGGCATGTCGTCGCGCATGAGGTTCTCGGGGATGAGGACCGCGGCCGTGACACCGCCGTTCGGCGAGGGGCGCAGCTCGACCCTGAGGCCCTGCCGCTCGCGCAGCCGGTTGACCACGAACAGCCCGATCTGCTTGGCGTCGAGGAGGTCGACCTTGGCGGACCGGATCTTGCCGTTGGCCTCGGCCATGGCCTGCTCGTTCATGCCGAAGCCGCTGTCCTCGATCTCGACGAGCAGGCCGTCGCGCATCCGCGCGGCACGCAGTTGCACCTTGGTGCTGGGGGGCGAGAAGGCCGCCGCGTTCTCGACGAGTTCGGCGATCAGATGGATCACGTCGGCCACCGAGCCGCCGGCGAGCGACACCCGCGGCACGGCCCAGATCTGCACGCGCGCGGAGTTCTCGATCTCGGCGACGGCGGCGCGCACCACGTCCGCCAGCGGGATCGGGTCCCGCCAGCCGCGGCCCGGTGCGATCCCGGAGAGGATGAGCAGGCTCTCCGAGTGGCGGCGCATCCGGGTGGCGAGGTAGTCGACGCGGTAGAGGTCGTACAGCTCGGTCTGGTCCTGCTGGCGGCGCTGCATCTGGTCGAGCAGGTCCAGCTGGCGGTGGAGCAGCACCTGGCTGCGGCGCGCGAGGCTGACGTACACGCCGGAGATGCCGCTGAGGAGCTCGGCGCGCTCGGCGGCGGCCTTCAGGGCGGCGCGCTGGACGGCCGTGAGGGCGGTGCCCACCTGGGCGAGTTCGTCGCCCACGAGGCGGCGCATGGGTGCCTCGGCGTCGATGTCGACGCCCTGCCCGGCGTGCAGCTTGCGCATGGCCTGCGGGAGGCGGCGGCCGGCCACCTCCAGGGCGGAGTTGCGCAGGTCGAGGAGTTCGACGATCAGGCCGCGGCCGACGCCCACCGAGACCAGCAGCGACAGCAGGACGCCGACCAGGCCGAGGACGACGGCGACGCCGGACGCGCCGAGCGTGGACCAGCCGAACGTGGCGGCCTTGGCCGTGGCTCCCGTACCGGCGCTCTTCTCGGCCGCCGTCAGCTGTTCGAGGACGCCGGTGGCGGAGCCGTCCCAGCCGGACAGCGTGGCCGGGGACACCGCGTCGGCGCCCGGCCCAGCGGCCTCGACACGCTCCTCCACGGCGGCCAGCCTCCGGTACCCCGCGCCGTCCAGGATCTCGTCGTACGCCCGCCTGTGCTCGGCCTTCAGATCTGCGGCCGCGGGCTCCAGCAGCTCGCGGTGGGTGGCCGCCGCGCCGACGAACGCGGTGTACTGCCGCCGCGTCAGGTGTCCGGCCGCCTCGCCCGCCGCGAGCAGCGCCTGCTCACGGGCGAACGCCTCACGCGCGCGTGCCAGTTCGAGCACCACGCGGCTCTGCGAGGCGGAGTCGGTGCCCTTCTCGCCGGTGAGCGCCCCGGTGACGGCGAAGGCGCGCTCCACCACGGCCGTGTACTTGGTGTACGCCGTCTGCGCCGCGCCCTTCTCGGCGGTCTCCGCGCGCACGGTGCCCACGGAGTCCGCGGCGCCGGAGAGCCGGTCGATCCGGGCGGGGAGCGCGGAGTTGAGCAGGGCCGCGTCGGAGGTGGAGGCGTTGATACCGTCGGTGAGCTTCGTCCGCGCCCTGTCGGTGGCCGCCCTGGCGGTCTTCAGCGCGGCGAGGGAACGGGCGTCGGGGGCGGCCGCGTAGCGGGTGGCGGCGGTCCGCTCGCCCTGGAGCGCGGTCACGAAGCCGGCCACGGGCGTGAGGAGCTGGGCGTTGACGTCCTTGGCCCGCTCGGTGTCGCCGATCGCGGCGACGGTCGTCACCGCGGCGTACGCCCACAGCGCCATCAGGGACACGACGGGCAGCATGAGCAGGGCGACGATCTTCGCGCGGACGGATCTGGGGCGGAGTCGTTCGGTGGCACGGCGAACGCGCATGGGGACCTCGTTCGGGGAGGGGCGCGCCCGGGAACCGGCGGGCCGAGGGCGCGCGCGTTCCCGGACGGGATGAGGGTGTCGAGGAGGTGTGGGGGGCGGCAGCGGGGAACGGCGGTCAGGCCGTGGTCAGTTCGACCTCGCGCAGCAGCTCCGCGGCGACGGCGGACTCGTGTCGCTTGCCGGTCGGGGACAGCGCCACGTACGCGGAGGCCAGGAAGAGGAACGAGCCGAGCAGCACCGCGAGCGGGAAGAGGAACTCGGTGGCCGTGGCACCGGGCAGCTCGGCGCTGCTGGGCTTCAGGTTGACGCTGACGGCGAACATCGCCGTGTAGTGCATGCTGCTCACCGCGAGCCCCATGACGAGCGCGGACAGCGTCGCCAGGACGGGGCCGCGGACGACGAGGGAGAGGGTGAGCGCCGCGGTGGCCGCGACGACGGCGATCGCGACGGACGCGATGACCATCAGCGGGTCGAAGCCCACCGAGCCGTGCAGGTTGAGCGCGGCCATGCCGGTGTAGTGCATCGCGGCGACGCCGAGCCCGGTGCCGAGACCGCCGAGCAGCACCGCCTGCACGCGCGAACGGCCGTATCCGGCGGTGAAGATGCCGGCGCTGACGACGGCGATCGCCATGACGAGGCTGAGCACGGTCAGCGGGATGTCGTAGCGGATGGGCGTGCCCTCCACGGAGAAGCCCATCATCGCGATGAAGTGCATGGTCCAGATGCCGGACCCGATGGCGAACGAGGCGAGTGTCAGCCAGTTCCGTTTGGAGGCGCCTTCCGCCTCCAGTGCCCTGACGGTGCAGCGCAGTCCCAGTGCCGAGCCGACGCAGGCCATCGCGTAGGAGAGGACGGGAGTGACCCATCCGGCGCTGAAGTGGTCCATGTGCCCCATGGGAATGTCCTCTCTACGTGGCGCGGAGACGTCGTCGCCGCACACACGAGGTACCGCCGGTAACAGAGGGCGGGAATGGCGATCATGCCAGCCGTCACCATGAGCCAGATGGCGCGAAAGGGACCATGGGGTGCATTTGTGAAAATCCAGTTACCGTGAAGTAGCTAACAGCACCGAATCTTCACATTTTCGCAGGTCAGACCTAGTTTCAGGTTACACGGACCCGGCCGTCCGGTCCGCCGAGAGCACCCTCGCGCCCGGCGCTGGCGCCGTCGCCGTGCGCACCGTGCGGCAGGTACCGGAGGCGAGGAGCGCCTCGGAGACCTTCTGCGCCGACGCGGTGTCCCGGACCAGGAACGCCGTGGTGGGGCCGGAACCGGAGACCAGCGCGGTGAGGGCGCCGGCCGCGCGGCCCGCGTCGAGGGTGTCCGCGAGCTCCGGGAAGAGGGAGAGCGCGGCGGGCTGGAGGTCGTTGGAGACGGCGGTGGCGAGCGCGTCGGCATCGCCCTGGGCGAGGGCGTCGAGGAGGTCGCGGGAGGCGACAGGCTCGGGGATCTCGCGCCCCTCGGCGAGCCGGTCGAACTCGCGGAAGACGGCCGGCGTGGACAGCCCCCGCCCGGCCATCGCGAACACCCAGTGGAAGGTGGCGCCGACTTCGAGGGCGGTGAGGCGCTCGCCGCGCCCGGTGCCGAGGGCGGCACCGCCGACCAGGCTGAAGGGCACGTCGCTGCCCAGGTCGGCGCAGATGGCGAGGAGTTCGGCGCGGGAGGCGCCCGCGCGCCAGAGCTCGTTGCAGGCCAGCAGCGCGCCCGCCCCGTCCGCACTCCCCCCGGCCATCCCGCCGGCGACCGGGATGTCCTTGGCGATGTGGATGTGCACGGCCGGCTCGATGCCCCGGCGCTCGGCGAGCGCGAGCGCGGCGCGGGCGGCGAGGTTCGTGCGGTCGAGGGGGACCTCGGCGGCGTCCGGGCCCTCGCAGGTGACGGTCAGTTCGTCGGCGGGGGTGACGGTGACCTCGTCGTAGAGGCCGACGGCGAGGAAGACGTTGGCCAGGTCGTGGAAGCCGTCGGGGCGCGCGGCACCCACCGCGAGCTGGACGTTGACCTTGGCGGGGACGCGTACCGTGACGCTGACGCTCACTTACCGGACTCCTTGTGTTCGGCGATCCTCGCGAACTCCTCCACCGTCAGCGCCTCCCCGCGGGCCTGCGGCGAGACCCCGGCCGCGACCAGCGCCGCCTCGGCGGCCGCCGCGGACCCGGCCCAGCCGGCGAGCGCCGCCCGCAGGGTCTTGCGGCGCTGCGCGAACGCCGCGTCGACGACGGCGAAGACCTCACGCTTCGAGGCCGTCGTCTTCAGCGGCTCCGCGCGCCGGACGAGGGAGACGAGCCCGCTGTCGACGTTCGGCGCGGGCCAGAAGACGTTGCGCCCGATGGCACCGGCGCGCTTCACCTCGGCGTACCAGTTGGCCTTGACGGACGGCACGCCGTACACCTTGTTGCCGGGTCCGGCGGCGAGCCGGTCGGCGACCTCGGACTGCACCATCACCAGCGTCCGCTCGATGCTCGGGAAGGTGTCGAGCATGTGGAGGAGGACGGGGACGGCGACGTTGTAGGGGAGGTTCGCGACGAGTGCGGTCGGCGGGGGTCCCGGCAGCTCGGTGACGTGCATCGCGTCGGAGTGGACCAGCGCGAACCGGTCCGCGCGCACCGGCATGCGCGCCGCGATCGTCGCGGGCAGTGCGCCCGCCAGGACGTCGTCGATCTCGACCGCGGTGACCCGGTCGGCGACCTCCAGGAGCGCGAGGGTGAGGGACCCCAGCCCGGGGCCGACCTCCACGACGACGTCGTCCGGGCGGACCTCGGCGGTGCGGACGATACGGCGGACCGTGTTGGCGTCGATCACGAAGTTCTGGCCGCGCTGCTTGGTGGGGCGCACGCCGAGCGCTGCCGCGAGCTCACGGATGTCGGCGGGGCCGAGGAGGGCGTCGGGGGTGGGGCTGCTCACGGGACAAGGGTACGGGCCGCCGGGGACGCCTTCCGCCGGTCACCTCGGTCACCTGTGCAGCCGCGCCCCGCAGTGCGGCCACGGCGTGGAGCCGCGGGTCACGTAGAGCTTCTTCGCGCGGAACGTCTGCTCCTCGGCCGTGGCGTCCTGCGGGCGCCCGCTGCCGCCGAGGCTGTGCCAGGTGTGGGTGTCGAACTGGTACAGCCCGCCGTACGTGCCGGAGGGGTCCACCGCGTGCGGGCGGCCTCCGGACTCGCACGCGGCGAGACCGTGCCAGTTCAGGCCGTCGCCGCCCTTAACGGAGTCCGGGTGCGGCTTGGTCCCCACGTTCACGAGCTGGGTGCGGGGTTCCCGCACCACTTCGGAGGTCTCGCGGCGGGGCTTCTGCCGGACGCCGTTGACGGCGCGGAAGTAATATGTCACACGGCGCAACCCCGGCCGCCCGGCCCGCTCGATCACCTCGGTGCCCTTGAACAGCGTCGGGTCCGCCGTCCGCCGCACCTCGAACGGGATGGTCTCCTCGCGCACCTCCCTGCTGCCCGTGACGCGCAGCACGGTCACCGTCTGCCCGTCGCGCGGGAAGCCGGACTGGGGCACGGAGGTGGTGTCCTGGCCGTGCAGGGTGATCCCGGCCTCCTCGACGGCCTCGCGGACGGTCGCCGCGTTGGTGCGGATGGTCCGGGTCCGGCCGTCCGCCAGGATCGTGACCGTGCGCTCGGTGCGCACGTCGAGCGCGAGCCCGGCGCGTCCGATGTCCTGGGAGCGCGAGGCCGACAGGTACGCGCCCTCGGCACGCACCCCCAGCTGCCTGAGCGCCCCGTCCACCGTGCGCGCCGTCGTCCACACCTCGCGCCGTTCGCCGTCCAGCGTGAGCCGTACGGGGCGGCCGTAGTGCACCGCGACCTCGTCACCGCTGGCCAGCGCCGTGCCGGGGGCAGGCGCCACCACGTCGTGCGCCCCGACCGGTACGCCCTCCTCCTGCAGCAGGCCGGTCACGTCGTCAGCGAACGTGTGCAGGGTGCGCGGCCTGCCGTCCACGGTCAGCTCGATCGCCTTGTCCTTGGCGAGGAAAGCGGTGGTACCGCCCGCGAGGAACGCGACGACGAGCGCCTGCGGCAGCAGACGGCGCACGGCGGACTCCGGACGCCTGGAGTACCGCGCCTTCCGCCGGCGCGCGGCGCGACGCCCGGCCACGGCACGCGCACCCGCCTCACGCGCCTCCCCCTGCGAACCACGCTCGCCCTGCCGCGGCAGCACCGGCTCGCTCACGTGCGCCTGCGCCTGCGCCTGCGCCGCAGCCTCGTACGCCGGGCGGTACGTGTCGCCGCCGTACGCCGTCCCGTACGCCGTCCCGTACGCCGTCCCGTAGGCCGCGCCGTATCCCAGCGTCTCGGCGTCGTACACGCCGTACATCTCCTGCGCGCCGTGCACTCCGGGCGCGCCATAAGGGTCGTACGTCCCAGACGTCTCGTACTGCGATGCGCTCACGCCGACACGCTCCAGAGGGCCAGAGGGGTCCGGATCGGGCCCCCAGAACCTAGCGGGTCACCCGTCACTCTCCAAAGCGGCACGACTACGCACGGTCGCGTGCGGACCAAAGGTACAGCCCAGCGAACGTTATGCGCCAGTTATGATCGGTACACCCTCAGTAGTCGAAGGCGCGCGCCGTGTTCGCGCCCAGGGCCGTCGCCAGCGCGTCCTCGTCGATGCCGCGCACGGCGGCCATCGCGCGCACCGTGACCGGAATGAGATACGGGGCGTTGGGCCGTCCGCGGTACGGCGCCGGGGTCAGGAAGGGCGCGTCGGTCTCCACCAGGAGCAGTTCCAGGGGGGCCACCGCCACCGCGTCCCGCAGGTTCTGGGCGTTCTTGAAGGTGACGTTGCCGGCGAAGGACATGAAGTAGCCCTCGCGGGCGCACTCCCCGGCCATCTCGGCGTCCCCGGAGTAGCAGTGGAACACGGTCCGCTCGGGGGCGCCCTCCTCCTTGAGGACGCGCAGGACGTCGGCGTGGGCGTCGCGGTCGTGGATGACGAGGGCCTTGCCGTGCCGCTTGGCGATCTCGATGTGGGCGCGGAAGGAGCGCTCCTGGGCGGCCTTGCCCTCGGGCCCGGTGCGGAAGTAGTCGAGGCCTGTCTCGCCGACGCCCTTCACCTGGGGCAGCCGGGCCAGCAGGTCGATCTCGGCGAGCGCCTCGTCCAGCGCCGTGTCCCCGCCTCCCGCGCGGGCGCCCTGCCGGGACCAGCCGTCGGGGTCCCCATGCACGATCCGCGGGGCTTCGTTGGGGTGCAGGGCGACGGTCGCGTGGACGTTCCCGTGCGCGGCGGCGGTGTCGGCCGCCCACCGCGAGCCCTTGATGTCGCAGCCGACCTGGACGACGGTCGTCACGCCCACCGACGCGGCCTTCGCGAGGCCCTCCCCGACCGTGCCGGACTGCATGTCGAGGTGGGTGTGGGAGTCCGCGACGGGCACCCGGAGAGGTTCCGGGAGCGGCGGCGCGGTGTTCTTGTCGGCCGTACGGGAGGCCGCACCGGAGGCGTTCGAAGGCATGCCCCGATCCTACGAAAGGGGCATGCCGGCCGGAGCCGCGGGCGGGTCAGCTCGCCTTGCGCTGGAATGGGTGCAGGAGATCCGACAGGTGCCAGTGATGCACCGCCTTGACCTCCGCGGAGGCCTCCGTCGCCGCGGCCGGCCCGGTCTCCGTACCGTCCTGCCCGGCGGAACGGTCCGGCGCCGACGGCTGATGCGACCGCTGCGCGGCGTCCCGCACCGACGAGACCTGGCCCGCGCGCATGATCCGCAGGACCTGCCCGTCGCAGTTCTGGCACGCGGGCCGGCTCAGCGGCGACGGGACGACCCGGCCGTTCGCCACGTACTTGACGAACTCGTGGTTGTCGGCGTCGGTGTGGTGCTCTATCTCGTACGACTGCTCCCAGCCGTGCCCGCATCGCATGCAGGCGAAGGAATACGACTCGTGGACGACGGCTGTGGCCGCACCGCGGAGGCCGGTCTGCCCTGCGATCTCACTCATGCCAGCTCCTCTTGTCCGCTTGGACAAGCACGCACCCCCGGCGCGGGGATTCCCCCCGGAATCCCATGGGGGTGAGGGACGGGTGCGTCCCTGCTGACCAGTGGACGCCTTCACCGACGCGAATGCGACAGGCCTGCCGAGTGTTGGAGGCGATTTGGATTCTGCTTGCCAAATGGGCCTCGCCGCATAGGGCTGGGCTTTGCGTTTCCCGCCCTTGCTTTACTGTCCCGTGGGGCGCGCGCTCAGAGGAGACACACCCCGCTCAGAGGACGCATCACCGCAGGTCAGGGGCGCACGCTCAGCAGAGAAGCGGCTCGCTCAAAGATCAAGGAGCGCCCCCCTTCAAACGCCCTGTACGAGGGCGCCCCCGAAGGGGCGCGGGGAACTGCGCGACCAGCCCCCACCGCCCCGCACACGACTACACAAGAGCAACCACAACGGCGCTCCGGAAACCGACCTCACCCATCAACACGCTTCGCGGCGACCACGGCGTCGAAAACGACCCGCTTCGGAATCCCCGCCTCCACCGCCACCGCCGCGATCGCCTCCTTACGGCGCTCGCCGGCCTCCTCCCGCACCCGCACCCGCCGCACCAGCTCCGCCGCGTCGAGTTCCTCGGGTCCGCGCTCGGGGGCGCCCTCGACGACCACGGTGATCTCGCCGCGCACCCCGTCGGCGGCCCACACCGCCAGTTCGGCCAGCGGCCCGCGCCGTACCTCCTCGTACGTCTTGGTCAGCTCGCGGCAGACGGCGGCCCGCCGCTCGGCGCCGAAGACCTCGGCCATGGCGGCGAGGGTGTCGTCGAGGCGGTGCGGGGCCTCGAAGTAGACGAGGGTGCGGCGCTCCTCGGCGACCTCCGCCAGCCGCGAGCGGCGCTCGCCCGCCTTGCGCGGCAGGAAGCCCTCGAAGCAGAACCGGTCGACGGGCAGCCCGGACAGCGCGAGCGCGGTGAGCACGGCGGACGGCCCCGGGACGGCCGTGACCCGGATCTCCTTCTCCACGGCGGCCGCGACCAGCCGGTAGCCGGGGTCGGAGACGGACGGCATCCCGGCGTCGGTCACGAGCAGCACACGCGCGCCGCCGACGAGTTCCTCGACCAGTTCCGGTGTACGGGCCGCCTCGTTGCCCTCGAAGTACGACACCACGCGCCCCTTGGGCGTCACGCCCAGCGCCTGGGTGAGCCACCGCAGCCGCCGCGTGTCCTCGGCCGCGATCACGTCGGCGCCGGTCAGCTCCGCGACGAGCCGGGGCGGCGCGTCCGCGACGTCGCCGATGGGGGTGCCTGCGAGGACAAGGGTTCCAGTCACGCCTCCATCCTCGCAGCCGCCACCGACAGCGCCGTCCCCGCCGGACGGCACCGTCCCCGGCACCTGGGACGGCGAACGCAAAGGAACCCACCACGAAGCCCCATTGCACGGGACTCACACAGAACGGTTCCCTACGATGGCGCGGTGACCAGTACCGCGTCCTCCACGGACACCCGGCAGGGCCAGGCAGCGCTCGACGAGCGGCCGACCTGGCAGCAGCGGCTGCGCCGGTTCGGCTACACGGCGAGCCCGGCGCACACGGCACCCACCACCGGCGGCAGAGGCGCCGCGGGCTCCGGCACGCACGCCGAGGTCATCGACCGCCTGGTGCCGCCGTACGCCGAGCCCGGCTCCCGGCTGTGGCTCGCCCTGGGGGTGCCCCCGGTGCTCGCCGAGCGGATCACCCGCTGGTCGGGCTGGGGCGGTCCGGTCCTGGTGACGCTGATGGCGGGCCTGCTGCGGTTCTGGAACCTGGGCAGCCCCAAGGCGGTGATATTCGACGAGACGTACTACGCGAAGGACGCGTGGGCGCTCGTCCACCGCGGTTTCGAGGTCAACTGGGACAAGAACGCCAACGACCTGATCCTGCAGAAGGCGGGCCACGTCGGCATCCCGGTGGACGCGGCGTACGTGGTGCACCCGCCGGTCGGCAAGTACGTCATCGGGCTCGGGGAGCTGGTCTTCGGCTTCGACCCGTTCGGCTGGCGGTTCATGACGGCGCTGCTCGGCACGCTGAGCGTGCTGCTGCTGTGCCGGATCGGGCGCCGGATGTTCCGGTCCACCTTCCTGGGCTGCCTGGCGGGCGGGCTGATGGCGGTGGACGGGCTGCACTTCGTGATGAGCCGTACCTCGCTGCTCGACGGCGTGCTGATGTTCTTCGTGCTGGCCGCGTTCGGCTGCCTGGTCATCGACCGGGACAGGTCGCGGGCGAAGCTGGCGGCGGCGCTGCCGCCCGACGCGGACGGCCGGGTCCGCCCGGACGCGCGCGTGGCCGACGGTTTCCGCTTCGGGTGGCGTCCCTGGCGCTGGGCCGCGGGCCTGCTGCTTGGCCTCGCGCTCGGCACCAAGTGGAACGCCCTCTACATCCTGGCCGCGTTCTGCGTGATGGCCCTGTTGTGGGACGTCGGCGCCCGCAAGGTGGCCGGCGCCCGGCACCCGTACAAGGCGGTCCTGGCGCACGACACGGGGATCACGTTCCTGGCGACGGTCCCGGTGGCGATCGCCGTCTACCTGACCTCCTGGATCGGCTGGATCCTCTCCCCCACCGACGGCACCGGCGGCTACTTCCGCAACTGGGCGGCCACCGACGGCAAGGGCGGCAGCTGGACGTTCCTGCCGGACTGGCTGCGCAGCCTGTGGCACTACGAGCACGAGGTGTACCTGTTCCACGTCGGCCTCTCGTCGCCGCACACGTACATGTCGAATCCGTGGTCCTGGCTGGTGCTGGGCCGCCCGGTCTCGTACTACTACGAGTCGCCGTCCCCGGGTGTGGACGGCTGCCCGTCGGACGCCGGCGAGAAGTGCGCCCGTGAGGTGCTCGCGATCGGCACCCCGCTGCTGTGGTGGGCGGCGTGCTTCGCGATCGCCTACGTCCTGTGGCGGTGGGCGTTCCGCCGCGACTGGCGGGCCGGCGCCATCGCCTGCGGCATCGCGGCCGGTTACCTGCCCTGGTTCATGTACCAGGAGCGCACGATCTTCCTCTTCTACGCCGTCGTCTTCGTGCCCTTCCTGTGTCTCGCGGTGGCGATGATGATCGGCGCGATCATCGGCCCGCCGGGCTCCAGCGACACCCGCCGGCTGGTCGGCGCGTCGAGTGCGGGTGTGCTGGTGCTGCTGATCGCCTGGAACTTCATCTACTTCTGGCCGCTGTACACGGGCACGGCGATCCCGATCGACTCCTGGCGTTCACGTATGTGGCTCGATACCTGGGTGTGAGCCACATCCCTGATCTCCGTTCGGCCAACGGTTCGGACAACAATCGGTCAACGCCCGCCACAGGAACCCCACAACGACCTAGAGTGCGAGTCACAACCCGCTTTTGAACGCGTTCACAAAATGCGGCAAAAGCTCACGGGAGGGATTTTCGCACCATGCGCAAGGGGGTCAAGGGCGCCCTGATCGGCAGCGTCTGCGCAGCCGTGCTGGGCGGGGGCGGGTACGGCGCCTACAACGTGCTGTCGGCGCTCCACGGCGACGACACGCCGGCCGTACGGACCGGGCCGCCGACGGCGGACGAGGTGAAGGACACCGCAGGGAAGTTCTTCGCGGCCTGGGAGAAGGGCCAGTCGGTGACCGCGGCGTCCTACACGAACGACTCCGCCGACGCCGAACCCGTGCTCACGTCCTTCAGCGACGTGGCGCACATCAAGGACGTGCACATCACGCCCGGCAAGGCGACCGGCGCCACCGTGCCGTACAGCGTGAAGGCGACCGTGTCCTACGGCGGGAAGTCGAAACCGCTCGCCTACAAGAGCCGCCTGACCGTCGTGCGCGGCGAGACCACGCACCGCGCGCTGGTCGACTGGGACCCGACCGTCGTCCACCCGGAGCTCCGGCGCGGCGACACCCTGTCCACCGGCGAGGCGGCGAGCCCGCCGATCGAGGCCGTGGACCGCAACGGCAAGGTCCTCACCAAGGACAAGTACCCGTCCCTGGGCCCGATCCTGGACGAACTGCGCAGCCGCTACGGCGACAAGACGGGCGGCACCCCCGGCGTGGAGCTGGTCATCCAGCACGCGTCCGAGGAGTCCGCCGACACCACGCTGCTGACCCTCGCGGAGGGCAGGGCGGGCAAGCTGCAGACGACGCTCGACGCGCGCGTGCAGGCCGCCGCCGAGACCGCGGTGACGAAGTACGCCGAGTCCTCGGTGGTGGCCGTCAAGCCCAGCACCGGCGAGGTGCTGGCGGTCGCCAACCACCGCGAGGACGGCTTCAACGCGGCCTTCCTCGGCGAGCTGGCGCCCGGCTCCACCATGAAGATCATCAGCGCGGCCACGCTCATCGACACAGGGCTGACGACGGCCACAGGTCCAGCCCCCTGCCCGCCGACCGCGACCTGGCAGAGCCAGACCTTCAGCAATCTCAAGGGGCTCCAGCCGGACCTGAAGGCCACCCTCTCGGACAGCTTCGCGCGCTCCTGCAACACGGCGTTCGTGAAGTACGCGGACTCGGTCCAGGTCGACTCGCTCACCAAGGAGGCCGAGGACCGCTTCGGGCTCGGGAAGAACAACTGGAAGGTCGGCATACCGAGTTTCGACGGCCGGGTCCCCGCCTCCGGCGGCCCGGACACCGCGGCCAACCTGATCGGCCAGGGCCAGGTGCAGATGAGCCCGCTGAACATGGCGTCGGTGGCGGCGACCGCGATGACGGGGACCTTCCGGCAGCCGGTGCTCGTCCCGCAGAAGCTGGACGGCCGTGACCTGGCCACCGCGAAGGGCCTGTCGCCCGCCACGACCGGCCAGCTGCGCGCCATGATGAACCGCACCGCGACCAGCGGCACCGCGGCCGGCGTGATGCGCGGGCTGAGCGGCAGCATCGGCGCCAAGACGGGGTCGGCGGAGGTCGACGGCCAGTCCAAGTCGAACAGCTGGTTCGCCGGCTACCGCGACGACGTCGCGGCCGCGGCCATGACCCAGGACGGCGGCCACGGCATCGACGCGGCCGGTCCGATTGTCGCGAGTGTGCTACGGATCGGTGGCTGACGTCACTCCCACAGGCCGGGACTCTAGGCTTGGTGCCGTCGTTGGGGAGCGTGAGGGCTACGGGGCGACGGGGACCCCGGGGGAAGTGCGCGGAGGAACTGAGCTGTGGGCAAGAGAAGGCGCGTCGTCGAGCGACGGAAGAAAAGACCTGCCGTCATCGGCGGGATGATCGCCGTGGTCGTCGGCGGCGCCGGCTTCGGCCTGTACGCGCTGTACGGCGGCGGGGCGGCCGACGCGGCGTCGACGAGGACGGCCGACCACAAGCCCGTCAAGACCGGCCCGCTGTCCGCCACCGAGGTGCGCACGACGGCGCGCACCTTCCTGTCGTCCTGGCAGCAGGGCAAGGTCACGCAGGCCGCCGCCGTCACGGACGACAGCAAGGCCTGCATCAAACTCCTCACCGGCTATGCCAAGGACGCCCACGTCACGGGCGTCGCCCTCACCGAAGGCACCCGCACCGGCGACAAGGTCCCGTTCTCCGTGAAGGCGACGGTGTCCTACAAGGGTGTCAGCAAGCCGCTGTCGTACAGCTCCGCGTTCACCGTGATCCGCCGGACCAGCGACGGCAAGCCGGTGGTGAACTGGCATGCCGCGGTCGTCCACCCGGACCTCGCGGACGGCGACACCCTGGTCACCGGCGAGTCCGGCACCCCGCCCATCAAGGCCCTGGACCGCGACGGCGGGGAGATCACCACCGCCAAGTACCCGTCGCTGGGCTCGGTCCTGGACGGGCTGCGGGAGAAGTTCGGCAAGAAGGCCGGCGGCAAGGCGGGCGTCGAACTGCGCGTGGTGCGCGGCGCGGCGTCCGAGAAGGCGAAGCTCTCCGACAAGACGCTCCTGGAGCTCAGCAAGGGCACGCCGGGCACCGTGAAGACGACGCTCAGCCCGACCCTGCAGGCGGCCGCCGAGAAGCAGGTCACCACGCAGAAGAACGCCTCGGTCGTGATGATGCGCCCGTCGACCGGCGAGGTCCTCGCCGTCGCCAACTCCAGCCACGGCTTCAACGTGGCCTTCCAGGGCTCCCTGGCGCCCGGCTCCACGATGAAGATCATCACGTCGACGATGCTGTTCGAGAAGGGGCTCATCACCCCGGACGCGTCGCATCCCTGCCCGAAGACGTACAAGCTCGCCGGGTGGACGTTCCACAACGACGACGACTCCGAGATCAAGCAGGGCACGTTCAAGCTGAGCTTCGCGGCCTCCTGCAACAACGCCTTCATCGACTTCGCGCCGAAGCTCTCCAACAGCGACCTGACCACCGAGGCCCAGCAGGTCTACGGCCTCGGCATGAACAACTGGGCCATCGGCGTCCCGACCTTCGACGGCTCGGTCCCGGTGCAGAGCGGCGCGCAGATGGGCGCCTCGCTGATCGGGCAGGGCGGGGTGCGCATGAACCCGCTGAACATGGCGTCCGTGTCGGCCACGGTGGACACCGGCGCCTTCCACCAGCCGTACCTGGTCGCACCCAGCGTCGACAACCGGACGATCGCGAAGGCCTCGCGCACGATGTCGTCGAAGACGCAGTCGGAGCTGAAGGAGGTCATGCAGTACACGGCGGCGTACGGCACGGCGGCCAAGGCGATGTCGGGCCTGAGTTCCAGCTGCGGCGCCAAGACGGGCTCGGCCGAGGTCGACGGCCAGAAGAAGCCGAACGGCTGGTTCACCGCGTACTGCGGCGACTTCGCCGCGGCGGGTGTGGTCCAGGCGGGCGGCCACGGCGGCGACACGGCCGGACCGATCGTGGCGGCCCTGCTGAAGCTGGGGTCCTCGCTGTAGCGGGGAGTGTCAGCCGGCCACGGGAGTGGCCATGTACGTCCGCCGGAGGAAGCGCAGCAGCGCCTTCGACTCGAACTGGACCACCGATGTGCCGTGGTCGGAGTGGAACTCCACCACGGCCTGGACCCTGCCCAGCGGCCACACGCGTACGTCACCGCTCTCCGCGGGCGACCTGAGGCCCTGTTCCAGCAGCGAGCGCGAGAAGGTCCACTCGTCGGTGCCGGGCAGGCCGACCTGTACCGCCCTCGGATCGGTATCGGGGTCGTAGCGCAGGACGACGGGCACCGCGGGTGGCTCGTCCCGCGCGTCTTCGTCCGTGACGATGTGGGCTCGCGCATACTGCTCGACTACAGACATCGGACTGCCCTTTACGCTCCGTGATCTGTGCGAAAGCTGTGCATCCGCTTTCTTATCCAATGTCGCACATTTTCCAGAATGCGCTTACGGGAGCCCCTGCACCCGGCATGCGATTCCGGATATGGCGACCTTCTCGCTCTTGCAAAGCCTTCGCAATAGACCCCTAAAATCGGACCGTGCATGTACCTGACGGATTCATCGACGCCCCCACCTCCGCGGCCACCGCCGTGGTCGCCGCCGGCGCCCTCGCGGTCAGCCTGCGCGGCGCCCGCCGTGAACTCGACGAGCGGACGGCGCCGCTGGCCGGCCTGGTGGCGGCGTTCGTCTTCGCCGTACAGATGCTCAACTTCCCCGTCGCGGCCGGAACAAGCGGCCATCTGCTGGGAGGAGCGCTCGCCGCGATACTCGTCGGCCCGTACACGGGCGTCCTGTGCGTGTCCGTGGTCCTCCTCATGCAGGGCATCCTGTTCGCGGACGGCGGGCTGACCGCGCTCGGTGTCAACATCACCGACATGGCGATCGTGACCACCGTGGTGGCGTACGCCGCCTTTCGCGGCCTGCTGAAGGTCCTGCCCCGCAGCCGGCGCTCGGTGACCGGCGCCGCCTTCGTCGCCGCCCTGCTCTCGGTGCCCGCCGCCGCGGTCGCCTTCACCCTGCTCTACGCGGTCGGCGGCACCACCGACGTCGCCATCGGCAAGGTGGCCGGCGCGATGATCGGCGTGCACGTCCTCATCGGCGTCGGCGAGGCCGCGATCACCGCCCTCACGGTCGGCGCGGTCGTCACCGTACGCCCCGACCTGGTGTACGGGGCGCGCGGCCTGCGCCAGGGGCTGAAGCTGCGCGTGCACGGCGCCCTGGTGGACGCGCCGGAGCCGACCGCGCCCGTGGCCGCGCGCACCTCCCGCCGCGCACTGTGGATCAGCGGTCTGGTGACCTCCCTGGTGCTCGCCGGGTTCGTCAGCTTCTACGCCTCCGGCAGCCCCGACGGCCTGGAGAAGGTCGCCCACGACCACGGCATCGACGCGAAGACGAAGGAGCACGCCTCGGCCGGCTCCCCGCTCGCCGACTACGGCGTCGAGGACGTCTCCGACGCCCGGCTCTCCGGCGGCCTGGCGGGCGTCATCGGGGTCGGCACCACCGTCGTCGCGGGCAGCGCGGTGTTCTGGGCGGTGCGCAGGCGCCGTACGAGCACGCCCGGGGCGCTCTGACATGGGGGCGGTCCACGCCCACCGGCTCTACCGGCACGCGCACTCCCCCGTGCACGCGCTCCCGCCGCACACCAAGCTCGCCGCCGCCTTCGCGTTCGTGGTCGTCGTGGTCTCGACCCCGCGCACGGCGATGTGGGCGTTCGCGCTGTACGCCGTGCTGCTCGCGTTCGTCGCGCACCACGCGCGCGTGCCCGCCGGTTTCCTCCTGAAGCGGCTGCTGATCGAGGTGCCGTTCGTCGCCTTCGCGGTGCTGCTGCCGTTCGTCGCGGAGGGCGAGCGGGTCGACGTGCTGGGCCTCTCGCTCAGCGTGAACGGCCTCTGGGGGGCCTGGAACGTTCTGGTCAAAGGCACCCTGGGCGTCGCCACCTCCGTCCTCCTCGCGGCCACCACGGAGCTGCGCGCGCTGCCCCTCGGCCTGGAGCGGCTGAAGCTGCCGCCGCTGCTCGTCCAGATCGCCTCCTTCATGATCCGCTACGGCGACGTCGTCACCGACGAGCTGCGCCGGATGCGGATCGCCCGGGAGTCGCGCGGCTTCGAGGCGCGGGGCGTGCGTCACTGGGGCGTGCTCGCGAAGTCCGCGGGCGCCCTGTTCATCCGCTCCTACGAGCGCGGGGAGCGCGTCCACCTGGCCATGGTGAGCCGCGGCTACTCCCCCACTACTAAACGTGTGGGAGGTGCCCCCAGTGCGATGCCGGTCATCGACGAGGTGACCGCGTCCCGGGCGCAGTGGTCCCACGCCCTCGCGCTGCCCTTGTCCGCCCTTGTCGTCTGCGCGTTGGGATGGGCCCTGTGACCACCGCTCCCGCTTCCCCTGTGACCACCGCTCCCGCTTCCCTTGAGGTCTCCGGCCTCGCCTTCGCCTACCCGGACGGGCACCAGGCCCTGTTCGGCGTGGACTTCTCCGTGGCGCGCGGCGAACGGGTCGCGCTGCTCGGGCCGAACGGCGCCGGGAAGACCACCCTCGTACTGCACCTCAACGGCATCCTGGGCGGCGGCACGGGGACCGTCACGGTGGCCGGACTGCCGGTCGGCAAGCGGCACATGGCGGAGATCCGGCGCCGGGTCGGCATCGTCTTCCAGGACCCGGACGACCAGCTGTTCATGCCGACGGTCCGCGAGGACGTGGCGTTCGGACCGGCGGCGGCCGGCCTGAAGGGCGCGGATCTGGAGGCACGCGTGCGTGCCGCCCTGGACCGGGTCGGCATGGCCGGCTTCGCCGAACGCCCGCCCCACCACCTGTCCTTCGGGCAGCGCCGCCGGGTGGCGGTGGCGACCGTCCTCGCCATGGAGCCGGAGATCCTCGTCCTGGACGAGCCCTCCTCCAACCTCGACCCGGCGTCCCGGCGCGAACTCGCCGACATCCTGCGTTCCCTGGACGTGACGGTCCTGATGGTCACCCACGACCTGCCCTACGCCCTGGAGCTGTGCCCGCGCGCCCTCGTCCTGAGCGACGGCACCATCGCCGCCGACGGGCCCACCGCCGAACTCCTCTGCGACGACGCCCTGATGCGCGCCCACCGGCTGGAACTGCCCTTCGGTTTCGACCCGCGCGCGGGGACGGCGGGGCGCGGGAGCGACTGAGGCGTTTCCGTGACGGCCGTCCCGCCCGTCCGCGCATCCGAGAGAATGGGCGCGTGACGCATCAAGAGGACGCCGGGCCGGCCGCCGGGCCGCTCGCCGGGCCGCCGCGGCTGGACGACCAGCTGTGCTTCGCGCTGTACGCCGCGCAGCGCGCCGTGACCGCCGCCTACCGCCCGCTCCTCGACGAACTCGGGCTCACCTACCCGCAGTACCTCGTGCTGCTCGTCCTGTGGGAGCGGGGCGAGACCACGGTGAAGGAGCTGGCGGAGGCGCTCCGGCTGGACTACGGCACGGTGTCGCCGCTGCTGAAGCGGCTGGAGGGGGCGGGTCTGGTGCGCAGGGAGCGCTCGGAGCGGGACGAGCGCTCGGTGCTCGTCGCGTGCACCGGGCGCGCGGAGGAGCTGAGGGAGCGCGCGGCGCGCATCCCCGGCGCCCTGCTCACGACGACCGGGCTCGACGGGGCCGACGTGGCACGGCTGCGCGAGGAGTTGCGGGAGCTCGCGGAGCGAGCGGGCAGGGCGGCCGCACGCCCCTCGTAGCAGCGCGCACGCCGGTACTGCGCGCCGCGCGTCGCGCTCCACGATCCGGCCCCTGTTACCCACGGTTTCCACCCCCTGCCCCTCCCGGGGCTTCCTACCGGTCGGTACCTTGTGCACGATGTGCTTGCACACTTCTGTGTTGCCCACCACTGTTTCTGCCCTGGGGGAGGTCCCGCCGTGATCGAAGGCGCCACCGTCGACTCTCGTCCGACGAAGATCATGTATGTCGCCGAGGCGACCGCGCACGGCGGCCGGAACGGGTATGTCAGCAGTCAGGACGGCCAGATCGAGCTCAAGGTGGCGATGCCTCCGGCGCTGGGCGGGGACGGCAACGGCACCAACCCGGAGCAGCTGTTCGCGGCGGGCTACAGCGCGTGCTTCCACAACGCGCTGATCCTCGTCGGCAACCGCGCGGGCTACGACCTGACCGGCTCCACGGTCGCCGCGAAGGTCGGCATCGGCCCCAACAAGCAGCGCGGCTACGGCCTCGCGGTCGCCCTCAGCGTCTCGCTCCCGGTGCTGGACGGGGACATCGCGGCGAAGCTGGTGGACGCCGCCCACGAGGTGTGCCCGTACTCGAACGCGACGCGCGGGAACATCGAGGTCACCATCGTGCTCGGCTGACCCCGGGGTACGTGCCGCAGACCACGTCGTAGCGAGGAATCCAGGGCCCGACGGCCATGTTTCACCCACTGTCACCGGCGAGTGAAGGGATCCGGACGTGGGCGTGGACGTGCACGGCACTGTGGCCGAGGGCTTCGAGCCGGTCAGGGACGCGTTCGCGGGCAACTTCGAGCTGCTCGGGGACCGGGGCGCGGCGGTGGCCGTGTACCGGGACGGGCACCGGGTCGTCGACCTGTGGGGCGGTGCCCGGGACTTCGACGGGGACGCCGGCGAGGCGCCCTGGGAGCACGGCACCGCCCAGATCGTGCGCTCGGCGACCAAGGGCGTCGCCGCCGCCGTACTGCTGCTTCTGCGCCAGCGCGGGGAGCTGGACCCGGACGCGCCGGTGGGTGAGTACTGGCCGGAGTACAAGGCGGCCGGCAAGGAGCGGACGCTGGTGCGGCAGCTGCTCGCGCACCGGGCGGGCGTGCCGGTGCTGGACCGGCCGCTCACACCCGTGGAAGCCGCCGACCCCGACCTCGGCGCGGCCGCGGTGGCGGCACAGGCACCGGTGTGGGAGCCGGGCACCGACCACGGCTACCACGCACAGACGTACAGCTGGCTGACCGGTGAGCTGGTGCGGCGGGTGACCGGGCGGACCGTCGGCGAGTGGATCGCGGACGAGATCGCCGGGCCGGCCGGCGCCGAGCTGTGGCTCGGGCTCCCCGCGGCGGAGCAGGCGCGCGTGGGGCGCGTCGGGCCCGTGGCGGCGCAGGAGACCGCGGGCGCGCTCCGGACCCGGCCCAAGCGCGCCGTCTCCGAGGCGTACGCCGACCCCGGGTCGCTGACCCGCCGGGCGTTCGGCGCGATCAGCCCGCTCCCGGACGAGAACGACCCCGGCTACCGCGCGGCCGCCCTCCCCGCCTCCAACGGCATCGCCACCGCCGACGGCCTGGCCCGCTTCTACGCCGCCCTGATCGGCGAGGTCGACGGCGGCAGGCGGCTGTTCACCCCGGAGACCGTGGAGCTGGCCCGCACCGAGCAGTCGGCCGGTCCTGACCGGGTGCTGGTCGTCTCCACCCGCTTCGGGCTCGGCTACATGCTGCACGGCAGCGCGTCCCCACTGCTCTCCCCCGCCTCCTTCGGGCACCCGGGCCGCGGCGGCGCGCTCGGCTTCGCGGACCCCGAGTCGGGCATCGCCTTCGGCTATGTCACCAACGGCTTCCGCAAGAGCGTGACGGCGGACCCACGGGCGCAGGCGCTGGTGCGCGCGGTGCGCACGGCGCTTTCGTAACCACTGAACGCGCCACCGCACGCACCACCGCGCGCTCCCGTGCGCGCCTGCGCTCCCGTGCCTCTCACACGTTGCTTCTCACACGTCGCCTCTCACACGTTGATCGGGTGCGAGTGCCGCCCCGACAGCGCGTCGATCTCGCCGTGCGCCTTGGACAGCAACTGCATGGCCAGTTCGTTGAGGGCGCGGGCGCCGGCGATCTCCTCGCCGACTCTGGGCTGGTTGCTGTCGGACTCGTGACGGCTCGCGTGGCCGTGCGCCCGTACCTCGGTACCGTCGGGCAGGCGTACCAGGGCCACCGCGCGCGTGTGCGTGTCGTCCTCCAGGAACTCCATCTCGACATGCCATCCCACAGCGGTCTTCATCATGTTCATCATGGGGTCCACCTCCGGAATCGCTGCTTCCAGGGTGCTCCCTCGGGGCCCGGACCGTCACGTCGGCGCAGGCCCCCGGCCCGCTACCGGTCCTCGAAGCTGGCGAAGTACGCGGCGGCCATGTCCTCGTCCGCGTGCCCCTGGGCGGCGGCACGGGCGAAGCGCTCGGCGGCCGCCTCCGCGACGTCGAGGCGCACACCGTGGCTCGCGCCCGCGGCGACGATCAGCCGGGCGTCCTTCCCGGCGGTGTCCACCGCGAACGAGGGCGGAGTCAGCCCGCCGTCGAGGATCAGCCCGGCCTTGGCCCGCAGGTAGCCCATGTCGAGGGGGCCGCCCGCGATCAGGTCGAAGAAGCGCTGCGGGTCCACGCCGAGGCCCTGCGCCAGCGCGACCACCTCGCCGGTCGCCGCGGTGGCCGCGAGGACCCAGCTGTTGGCGACCAGCTTGAGCCGGGTCGCGGCGGCCGAGGAACCGTCGTCCCCGGTCCACACCGTGCGGGCGCCGACCGCGTCGAAGACGGACGTGGCCGTCTCCCGGCCCTGCTCGGGCCCCGCGGCCAGGACGGTGAGCTGTCCGGCCTCGGCGGGCTGGCGGGTGCCGAGGACCGGGGCGTCGTAGAAGACCAGGCCGTGCTCGCGGGCGAACGCGGCGAGTTCGGGGATCTGGTCGAGGCCCGCGGTGGTCGACTGCACCCAGACGGCACCGCGGCGCAGCGCGCCGGCCGCCTCGCGCATCGTCTCCAGCGCGGTGGCGCCGTCGTACAGCATGGTCAGGACGACGTCGGCGCCCTCGACGGCCTCGGCCGGTGTGCCGGTGACCTGGGCGCCGTCGGCCGCGAGGGGTTCGGCCTTGGCGCGGGTGCGGTTCCACGCGCGGACGGTGTGCCCGGCCCTGAGGAGGTTGCGGGCCATCGCGGCGCCCATGATGCCGGTGCCCAGCATGCCCACGGTCGGCTTGTCGGTCATGACGTCTCCCTGTCCTCGTGTGTTCCGCAGCCAGCTTGGCGTACCGCGGGCCACCGGGGCGCACGGCATTCCGGCATCGCGGCATCGTGGCGGAAAACGCAGGGGACCCCGGCCCTCGCGGCCGGGGTCCCCTGATCTGAGCGGGCCGGATCAGCCGTCGTTCTCCGCGGACGGGAGGTAGGCGCCCGGCACGTCATTCGGCACGTAGATCTTCTTGTCACCGGGGTAGGGCTTGGTCCAGTTGTGGGTCTGGTACCAGGTGTAACGGTTCATCTGGGTGGGGTTCGCGTAGTCCGGCACGGCGTTCTTGCCGGTCAGCCGCTGATGCGAGGCCCAGGCCTGCCACTGGGCCGCGACCTTCTTCTCGGCCGCCGGGACGGAGACCGACGTCGGCGCGGCCGCCGCCTGGGCGTCCTGGGCCGCCGGGGTGTCCGAGCCGCAGGCCGGCTGCGGGTTCACGCCGAGGGTCAGCGAGGTCCGGTTCGGGACCGCCGTGAACGGCGTGTCGTCCGCCTTCTTCGTGAACGCCCCGTACATCGGGGTGGCCGCGCTGTCGAGCTGGTTCATCGGGTGCACCCCGAGGATCTGCTCGATGGTGCGGACCATGGTGATCTGCGAGTAGTAGCGGTCGTCGACCGTGCCGTGCTGGGCGTACGGGCTGATGACCTGGACCGGGGCGCGGTGGCCGTCGACGTGGTCGAGGCCGGCCTGGGAGTCGTCCTCGACGACGAAGATCGCCGAGTCCTTCCAGTACTTGCTGTGGGTGATCTCGTCGACCATCCGGCCGACGGCCAGGTCGTTGTCGGCGACCTCGGCGGCCGCGTTCGCGGGGCCGCCGGTGTGGTCGTTGGAGAACCAGAACATGTTCAGGTTCGCCGGGCCGTTCTTCTCGAAGTCCTGCTTCCAGATCTGCTCTTTGTAGATGTCCGGGACGTCGAGGTCGAACAGCGGGAAGCCCTGCACCGACACGTCGTTGAGCGAGGGGATCGCCGAGCCCGTCTTGATGGGGTAGGCGGTCTGCGCCCCGGTCGCGGCCATGTTCTTGCTGTCGCAGTACAGGTTCTGCCAGTTCGCACCGGCCGGCTTGCTCTCGTACGACTGGAACTCGCCGAAGTCCTTGACGGTCTGGCCGGCCGCCTGCGCGCCGGTCCACAGGAACCCGGTCTTCTGGTGGCCGAGGACGTCGTTCTCGGTGTCGTAGCTGCGCGTGTACTCACCGGCCGACGACTCGGTGTACTCCGGGTTGTCGGACTGCATCAGCCAGTTGTGGCCCTCCGCGGAGTTGGTGCCGATGTCGTAGAAGTTGTCGTACAGGCCGAACTGCTGGGCCAGCGCGTGCTGGTTCGGCGTCACGTTCTCGCCGAACTGGGTGAGCGAGGAGTTTCCGTTGCCCTGCGGGAGGTCGCCGAAGACCTGGTCGTAGGTGCGGTTCTCCTTGACGAGCAGGAAGACGTGCTTGATCGTCGACGGGTCGCCGATCCGCTTCGGGACCGGGACGGCCTTCTTGTCGCTGTTGGCCTTGGCCGTCTTGACCGAGTTGGACGTCCAGCCGTTCTGCTTGAACACCTTGTTCGTCTCGGACCTGACGACCTGGTCGCTCGGCAGCGTGAACTGGGTGAGGCTCGACGTGGTGTCGTGGGTGTTGTGGCCGGCGGCGTCGGGGCGGCGGGCGTCGATGCCACGGGTGTTGGCGACGACGACCTGCCTGCCGACGGCGGTGATCCCCGACGGGAAGTAGTCGGTGGGGAGCAGACCGACGTAGCGCGCGGGCTGCTGTGCGGAGGTGTAGCGGTAGACGGCGACGGCGTTGGCGCGGCCGAGGGTCACCAGGAGCCGGCCGTCGTCGGTGAGCGTCACCGCGTTCGGCTCGTAGCCGACGGACGCCTCCGGCCACGGCTGGGTGGAGATGGTCTGGACGACCTTGTCCTTGCGGGTGTCGATGACGGACACGTTGTTGTCGGCGGTGTTGGTGACGAACACCGCGCCCTTGCTCGCGTACACGGCGGTCGGGTGCAGGCCGACGTCGATGGTGCCGACGGCGGCGGACGGGTCCGCGGTGTCGATGACGCTGACCGTGCCGGTGGTGCTGGCGCCGGTCTTCGGGTTCGCCACCACGTCGGTGCCGTAGGAGTTGATGGTGGTGTCACCGGCCTGGGCCGGGCGCCCGCCCTCGTTGCTGACGTAGAGCTTGCCGCCGGCCAGGGCGATACCGCGCGGGGCGTTGCCGACCGCCCAGGTCTGCTTGATCGTTCCAGTTGCCGCGTCGATGGCGACGACCTTGTTCTCGCCGTTGACCGCGGAGTACACGGTGGAGCCGTCGGCCGAGAACACGGCCGCGCCCACCAGCGCCTGCTTGGAGCCGTCGGCCGCGATCGGTACGGCCGTGGGGCTCGCGAGGGTGCCGTCCGCGTTGACGGTGAACTTCGTGTAGCCGTTGGCCTGACCGAGCCACAGCTGCTTGCCGTCGGGCGAGTAGGTGGGGCCTTCCTGGCCGACCGCGCCGCTGCTGATGCGCAGGTCGTCGGCCGCGTTGGTGCCGATCTTCTGCTTGACCTGACCGGTCGCCAGGTCCACGACGACCAGGGACGCGTCGCCGTCGGCGATCGAGGCGGCGAGGTGGGTGCCGTCCGGGCTGACCGTCGACGACATGATCTTGCCGTCGTTGATGACGCTCCGGGTGCCGTACGGGTTGATGTATTGATCGGCGGAGACGACCTGGCCGTTGGCGGTGGTCTGGCCGACCTGCTGAGTGCCGAACTGGTACGTCGAGGCGACCGCGGTGCCCGTGACGCCGAGGGCGACCGCGATACCCGACGTGACCAGCAGGGCGCGGCGGCCGACGCGTCTGCCGAAGAGGTTGAACTGCTTCTTCTCGCTGATCCGACGCTGGCGTGTTACCTGCACGGAACTGTTCCCTTCAGTGGGTTTCGAGCAGGTCGACGTTGCCGTCGAACTGCCACAGCGGATTCGGGGCGTCGCCGGTCGGGGTCCGCACCAGGAAGTAGCCGTTGACTTCCTTGGGACCGTCGCCGTCGGCCACGAACCGCCCGTCCGAGGTGATGTCGAGCTGGTAGATCGCCGTCCCCGTGACCGCCGTGACGCCGGGGAGGTGCCAGCTCACTACGCAACGCCAGTCGTTGCCCGCGCCCTCCTGGGCGGCCTGGCCGTCGCTCTTGGTGCAGGCCGCCGTGGCCTTCAACTGCGCCTCGGTGACGGCGGGCCGGTGCAGCTGCTCGGTCTGCAGCCGGTAGAGGTGGGCGAAGACCGTGGCAAGGGACTTCTGCACCTTGTCCTGCTCGATCCCGGAGCCCGTCGACGGGGTGGCCACGGCGACCGCCCCTACGGTGACGGCGGTCAGCGCGGCCAGCGGCAGCACGCCGAGGGTGATCGCGCGGCGCCCGGAACCGTCGTAGGCCGGGTTGGTGAAGTCCCGCCGTACGAACAGCAGATAGGCCAGGACGGTGGCGAGGACCGCCCACACCAGGCTCACCGCGACGCCGATGAGGAGCGGGGCGAGCTGGGCGGGGCTGGTGAACAGGCCGTTCCAGGAGATGAAGGCGTAGCCGGGCAGGGCGAGGCGCACGGCGACGGGCAGCGGTAGCATCTGGGCGACCGACATCGCGAGCGCGACGACCGGGGGCAGCAGCAGACCCATCGGGGAACGGCCGAGGGCGACCGAGCCGAGCAGTCCGATCGCGGCCAGGGAGAGGGTCGGGGCGAGGGCCACCAGCCAGGCGAGCAGGACCCGGCCGGCCGCGTCGCCGGACGACAGCAGGTGGCCGTCGAGGCCGACCAGTGGCTGGTCGCCGACCGACGCCAGTCCGCCGGCCGTGCTGGACGCGGCCAGTCCGGCCACCAGCAGCAGGATGACGGTGAGGCTGGCCAGGGACTTCGCCACGAAGATCCGCGCGGGCGAGCGGACCGCCACCAGCAGGTGGCGCCAGGTGCCGAGCCGGTCCTCGGCGGCGAACACGTCACCGGCGACCACCGACGTCAGCAGCGGCAGTGCCCAGGTCCCCGCGAAACCCAGCATCACCAGCGGTCCGGCCCAGCCGGTCGCGTGCATCCAGCGCCCGAAGAGCGTGTCGGCGGGCAGTGTGCTCTGCTGACCGACCCCCGCGACGAACAGCCCCGGCGCGATCCAGCAGGCGAGCACCAGCAGCCGGATCCGCCACTGCGAGACCAGCTTCACCAGCTCGAAGCGGTAACCGCGCGACACCGGGACCCGACGGGCGCCGGGGGCGGTTCCGGTGACAGCGGCGTCTTGAGTGACGGTCATCGGCCGGTCTCCTGATGCTCCGTGAGGGCGAGGAACGCGGCTTCGAGCGGGGACACGACGGGGGCGAGTTCGCGCACCGCGACGCCCGACCGCACGACCTCCGCGACGAGTTCGTCGAGGGCGGGCACCAGAGCGCGTACGACGAGCACGTCGGGGTCCTTCCGCAGGCCGAGGCCGGTGTCGTCGACGAGCCGGATGCCGGCCACGTCCGCGGCGAGCCGGCGCGCGGCCTCGGGGTCGGAGGTGCGCAGCCGGTAGTCGAGTTCGCGGTTCTCGGCGGCCAGTTTGGTCACCGGGCCGGAGAAGACGACGCGTCCGGTGGCGAGGATGGTGACCTCGGAGCACAGCGCCTCCAGGTCGTCCATCCGGTGGCTGGAGAGCACCACGGCGGTGCCGTCGGCGGCGAGCCGGGTGAGGACGCCGTGCACATGTCTCTTGCCGGCCGGGTCGAGGCCGTTGGCGGGCTCGTCGAGCACGAGCAGCCGGGGCCGGGTGAGCAGGGCGGCGGCGAGCCCGAGCCGCTGGCGCATGCCGAGGGAGAAGCCGCGGGTCTTGTCGTCGGCGACATCGGTGAGCCCGACCTCGGCGAGCACGTCGTCGATCCCCGTGGTCCCCGCGGTCCCCGCGGTCCCGGTGTCGAGACCGCGGAGCGCGGCCAGCGCGGCGAGGTTCTGCCGGGCGGTCAGCGAGGGGTAGAGACCGGGCGCGTCCACGAAGCCGGCGACGCCGTCGGGGGCGGCGAGCGCCCGTTGGACCGGCGTGCCCAGGATCTCCAGCCGGCCGCCGTCGGCGACGGCCAGCCCCAGCAGCAGCCCGAGCAGGGTCGTCTTGCCGGCACCGTTCGGCCCGACCAGGCCGTGGATCTGACCTCGCGTCACGTCGAGGTCCACCGCGTCCAGCGCCACGACGTCACCGAAGCATTTGGTGACCCCACGGGCCCGGACTGCGTGAGCTGTGTCCATGAGTCCCATGCGTCCCTTCTTCCGCAATCCGCAGGGACTTTATGGAGAACACACAACCCGGGCACAGGTGGTCGGCTGAACGTTCGAGGAACGGTTCGTCAAGGCAACGGCAAGTCCGGTGAACTGACGCACTACCCGGCGTGCAGCATCAGCCCGATCCCGACGACCACCAGACCGGCCGCCGCGATCCTGGACGCCCCGAACCGCTCCTTGAAGAAGACCGCTCCGATGGCCGCCCCGACGATGATCGAGGACTCGCGCAGCGCGGCGACCGGGGCGAGTTCGGCGCGGGTCTGTGCCCACAGGACCAGTCCGTAGGCGAAGACGGACAGCAGGGCGCCGAAGAGCCCCAGGGCCGCGAACGGGCGGGCAGCGGTGAGAAGTTCGCCGCGTCTGCGGTACAGGGCGTACGCCGGGATCACGAGTCCTTGCAGGGCCATCAGCCACGCGATGTAGCCCACGGAGGATCCCGAGGCCCGGACCCCGAGGCCGTCCAGGACGGTGTACGCGGCGATCGTCAGGCCGGTGGCGAGGGCGGCCCCGATCGCCGTCCAGTCGGGGCGGCGGCCGCGCAGCCCCCACAGGGCGACCCCGGTGAGCCCGGCGCAGGACACGGCGATGCCCGCGGCCGCCGGGGCGTCGGGCACCTCGTGCGCGAACACGGCGGCGAACAGCGTCACCAGCAGCGGCGCGGTGCCGCGCGCGATCGGGTAGGCCTGCCCGAAGTCCCCGAGCCGGAAGGAGAGCATCAGCAGCGCGAAGTAGGCGACATGGACGACGGCGGAGGCGATCAGGTACGGCCACGCACCGGCCGCCGGTGCGGCGGAGAACGGCATCAGCAGCAGCCCGATCAGCACACCTCCGCCGGCGATCAGCGAGGAGCCGACGAGTTTGTCGGTGATCCGGTGGGCGATGGCGTTCCAGCTGGCGTGCGTGACCGCGGCGAACAGGACGGCCGCGGTGACCAGTGGGGTCACGCGCTGGGCTCGCGCACGTCCACGACGGTGGCGCCGGCGTGCTCCACCAGGGCGGCGGGCGCGATCGGGAAGACGGCGTGCGGGTTTCCGGCCGCGGCCCACACCAGGTCGTGCCGCAGCAGCGAACGGTCGGCGAGCACGCGCGTGCGCGTCCGGTGCCCGAAGGGCGGCACGCCGCCGATGGCGTACCCGGTCGTCTCGCGTACGACGTCCGCCTTGGCCCGGGTCACCTTCCCGGCGCCGAGTTCCTTGCGGACCAGTTCCACGTCGACCCGGGAGGCGCCGTCCATCAGCACCAGCACCGGCACCCCGTCGGCCGCGAAGATCAGTGACTTGCAGATCTCGCTCAGCTCGCACCCGACCGCCGCGGCGGCCTCGGCCGCGGTACGGGTGGCGTCCGGGAACCGCCGGATCCGCGAGGTCAGTTCCCCGAGGCCCAGCTCCTCCAGGGCGGCGGCGAAACGAGGATGGGCACCGGAGTCCCCGGCGTCGGCGTCAGTGGCGGCTGTCGTCGTCATGGGGGCACGCTAGCCAAGCGGGGGAAGTGCGGGCGAGTGGTTAACCCGGCGTGGGGCGGGGTGGCGTGAGGTGCCGGATGCCGGATGCCGGGTGCCGGGTGTGGTCCGCACCCGGTCCGCACCCCGGCGCCCGGCACCTCACGGCACGAGGAAGCCGGTGAGGGCGCCCCGTCCCCACGGACCCTCACCGGCGGTCTGTCGTGCGCCGTGTGTCAGGCGCGTACCAGCTCCCGGTCCTCGTCGTCCTGGCCGGCGTCCTTGCCTGCGTTCCTGTCGGAGAGGGCGCGCAGGCCCTCGCCCTCGACGTCGACGTTGGGCAGCGCCCGGTCCAGCCACTTCGGCAGCCACCAGGCGCGCTTGCCGAGCAGCGCGAGCACCGCCGGGACGATCGCCATCCGGACGATGAACGCGTCGAAGAAGACGGCGATGGCGAGGCCGAAGCCGATCATCTTGATCATGGACTCGCTGGACGTGATGAAGCCGCTGAAGACGGACATCATGATGATCGCGGCAGCGGCCACGACCCGCGAGCTGTGCCGGAAGCCGGTCACCACGGCCTGGCCGGGCGTCTCGCCGTGGACGTACGCCTCCCGCATCCGGGTCACGAGGAACACCTCGTAGTCCATGGCGAGGCCGAAGACCACGCCCACCATGAAGATCGGCATCATCGACATGATCGGGCCGGTCTGTTCGACGCCGAGCAGACCGCCGAGCCAGCCCCACTGGAAGACCGCGACGACGGCGCCGAGCGCGGCGAGCACGCTGAGCAGGAAGCCGAGGGCCGCCTTCAGCGGGACCAGGACGGAGCGGAAGACCGCGATCAGGAGGAGGAAGGCGAGGCCGACGACCAGCGCCAGGTACGGGACCAGCGCGTCGTTGAGCTTCTGTGAGAAGTCGATGTTCATCGCGGTGGTGCCGGTGACCAGGACCCGTGCGCCGGTGTCGGCCTTGACGTCGGCGCCCTGGTCGCGGATGGCGTGCACCAGGTCCTCGGTCTGCACCGAGGACGGCTTGGAGTCCGGGATCACCGTGATCGTCGCGGTGTCGCCGGCCTTGTTGAACGCCGCCGGGGTCACCGTCACGACGTCCTTCAGGCCCTTGATCTCGTCGGTCACCTTGGTGGCCGCGGCCTTGGGGGCGTCACTGTCCTTGGCGTCGACCACGATCATCAGAGGCCCGTTGAAGCCGGCGCCGAAGCCCTCCGACAGCAGGTCGTACGCTCGGCGCTGGGTCGTGGACGTGGGCTGCGAGCCGTCGTCGGGCAGGCCGAGTTCGAGTTGGGTGGCCGGGAGGGCGATCGTGCCCAGTCCGACCACGCCGAGCAGCAGCACGGCTGCCGGGCGGCGGACCACGAAGCTCGCCCAGCGGGCGCCGAGGCCGGGCTTGTCCTGCCGGGTGGCATGGGCGTGCGGCCGGCGCTTCTCGCCCGCGGCCCTGACCCGCCGGCCCGCGTAGCCGAGCATCGCCGGGATCATGGTCAGCGCGATGAGGACGGAGACCACGACCGTGCCCGCCGCCGCGAGGCCCATCTTCGTCAGCATCGGCACGCCGACGACCGAGAGACCCGCCAGCGCGATCACGACCGTGAGGCCCGCGAAGACCACCGCCGAGCCGGCCGTACCGGCGGCGCGGCCGACCGCTTCCTCGCGGTCGCGGCCCTCGGCCAGTTCGCCGCGGTAGCGGGAGACGATGAACAGCGCGTAGTCGATGCCGACCGCGAGACCGATCATCAGCGCCAGTGTGGAGGTGGTGTCACCGAGGTCGAGCGTCTTGGCGAGGGCGGTGATGGTGGAGACGCCGATGCCGACGCCGATGATCGCGGTCAGTAGCGGCAGTCCGGCCGCGACCAGTGAGCCCAGGGTGATGACGAGGACGACGGCGGCGATGGCGAGACCGATGGCCTCGCCGGCGCCTCCCGCCTCGGCCCCGGCCTGGAGCGCGTCACCGCCGACATCCACGGTCAGCCCGGCGTCGCGCGCCTGCTGGGCGGCAGCCTCCAGGGCGGCGCGGGAGGAGTCCTTCAGCTCTGTGCCGGAGACCTCGTACTTCACCGAGGAGTAGGCGACGGTCCCGTCCTTGCTGACGGTGTTCGCCTTGTAGGGGTCGGCGACGGAGACGACCTCGGAGCCGCCCTCCAGTTCCTTCACGGTCTTCTTGACGGTCGCCTTGTTGAGCTTGTCCGTCATCTTCTCGCCGGCCGGCGCCTTGAAGACCACGCGCGCGGTGGCGCCGTCGGAGCTGGAGCCGGGGAAGCGCTGGTCCAGCAGGTCGAAGGCCTTCTGGGCCTCGGTTCCGGGGATGGAGAAGGAGGTGCTGCCGGCGGCGGGGGCACTGGCCGCACCGACGCCCGCCAGTGTCAGCAGCGCCACCCATATGAGGGCGACGAAGTGCCGTCGCCGAAAGGCGAGCCGGCCCAGTTTGTAGAGGAACGTGGCCACGAGGGCGTACTCCCGGTCAGGTCGTGGGGTTTTCAGGGCAGGGGTGATCGGCCTGATGGGTGGCAGGCGTGATCGGCCCGACGACGTGAGCGGAGGCGTCAGGTGGGCTGGCTGCGGGGAAGGGTCAGCAGGCGGGCGCGCGGAGGGCGGGGAGCACCACGGCGTCGATGTACGACAGCAGGAAGGACTGGGTGGGCGGCTGCTCGTCGATCAGTGAGCGAGCGGCGAATCCACCGATCATCATGTGCATCACGAAGTCGATCGCCGGGTTGTCCGCCCGGACCTCGCCCCGGTCGATCGCCCGTTGCAGCACCTGGCGGAACCCGGCCATCTCGGGCTCGATCAGATGCTCCTTGAACGCCTGCAGGAGATCCGGGTTGCCGTGGATCGCCATGGCGAGGCCCCGCATCAGTGCGGAGCTCTGCTCCATCTCGCAGTCGTCCGAGCGCAGCGTGAGGGCGTGCAGATCGCCGCGGAGCGACCCGGTGTCGATCTCGTCGATCGCGGCCCCCGGCTTCTGGTACCGCACCGCCCTGGCCACCAGCTCGGCCTTGCCGCCCCACTGGCGGTAGAGGGTGGCCTTGCTGGACTTGGTGCGGGCGGCGACGGCGTCCATGGTGAGGGCGTCGTAGCCGACCTCGCGGAGCAGGTCGAGCACGGCCTCGTACAACTCGGCCTCACGCTCGGGCGTGATGCGACTGCGACGCGCCGTTGCGACCTCAGTCATGCCACTCACCCTTCACTGCTCCATGGGTAACTTCCTGCGTACACCTCGAAGATACCCTGCGATCTACAGAAACGAAACCGTTTCGTACGTGTGCTGTCTCACGTGGCTGGGAAATCCGTGAGTTCCCACGAGTTGCTGGCCCCCCGCCCCCGGAAAAGCATGGGGAGGTGAGCTATCTGCGCCTTCCGCATCTCAGCGGCGACCTGTTGTGCTTCGTGGCCGAGGACGACCTCTGGCTGACCTCGCTCGACACCCCGGGCCGCGCCTGGCGGCTCACCGTCGACCGCACCAAGGTCGGCCACCCGCGTTTCTCGCCGGACGGCCGCCGGATCGCGTACACGAGCTGGCGCAGCCTGGTGCCCGAGATCCACCTGGTCGACGTCGACGGCGGGCCCGGTCGGCAGCTGACGTACTGGGGCAGCGCCGACACCCAGGTGTGCGGCTGGACTCCGCCCGACGCGGAAGGCAGAACCGACATCCTGGCGGTAGCCTCGCACGGGCAGCCCTTCTCCTACTTCAGCTGGGCCTACAAGGTCTCCCCCGACGGCGACCCGGGCCGCAAGCTGCCCTGGGGCCCGGTCGCCGACATCCAGGTCGCCGACATCGCGGACGAACGCAGGACCCTGCTGCTCACCGGCACCCCACCCCACGAGCCGGCCGGCTGGAAGCGCTACCGGGGCGGCGCCATGGGGCGGCTGTGGCTGCACGGGCAGCGGCTGCTCGAAGGCATCGGCGGCCATCTGTGCTCCCCGATGTTCGTCGGCGGCCGGATCGCCTTCCTCTCCGACCACGAGGGCGTCGGCAACCTCTACTCCTGCGCCTACGACGGCTCCGACCTGCGCCGGCACACCGACCACGACGCCTTCTACGCCCGGCACGCCGCCAGCGACGGAACCCGCGTCGTCTACCAGTGCGCGGGCGACCTGTGGCTGGTCGACGACCTCGGCCCGGACGCGGCACCGCGCAGGCTCGACGTACGGCTCTCCGGGCCCCGGGCGGGGCGCCGCCCCTACCAGGTGCCGGCCGCCCAGCACGTCGACGGCGTCTCGGTCGACGAGACGGGCCGGGCCAGCGCCGTCGTCGTACGCGGCAGCCTGTACTGGCTCACCCACCGCGACGGCCCGGCCCGCACCATCGCCGACACACCGGGGGTACGGGTGCGGCTCCCGGAGATGCTCGGCTCGACCGGGCAGATCGCGTACGTCACGGACGCCGGGGGCGAGGACGCCGTCGAGATCGCCCACCTGCCCCGGGCGACCGGGGCCCGGCCACCGCGCCGGCTGGCCTCCGGCCGGCTGGGCCGGGTGCTCGAACTGGTCTCGGACCCACTGGGCGAACGGCTGGCCGTGGCGGCACACGACGGCCGGCTGCTGCTCATCGACGTGGCCGAGGAGGTCGAGGTCGTCGAGAGTGCTGCCGATGCCGTTGATTCAGTTGATGATGTTGATGATGTTGATGACATTGACCAGGTTGATGCCGCCGAGCCTGCCGACATTGACTCTGTTGACTCTGTTGACGGAACGGGCTCCGACGACGTGGTCACCGAGTTGATCCAGTCGATCAACGGACCGGTCCGTGATCTGGCCTTCTCGCCGGACGGGTCATGGTTGACCTGGTCGCATCCGGGCATCGGCCGGTCGCTGCGGCAGATCAAGATGGCCCGCATCAGCGACCGGCTCGTCATCGACGTCACCAACGGCCGCTTCGAGGACGAGAACCCGGTCTTCACCCGCGACGGCCGCTACCTCGCGTTCCTCTCCTGGCGCGGCTTCGACCCGGTGTACGACGTCCACACCGGCGACCTGTCGTTCCCGCTCGGCTGCCGTCCCTACCTGGTCCCGCTCTCCTCGGCGACCCCCTCCCCGTTCGCCCTCAACCCGGACGGACGCCCGGCCGCCGGCGGCCTGGACCCCGTCGAGGACGAGGAGCCCGGCGACGGCAGCGCGGTGACGGTCGAGGTGGAGGGCCTGGAGAGCCGGGTGACTCCCTTCCCGGTCACCGCCTCCAAGTACTCGGCGCTGTACCCGGTCGCGGGCGGCGGTCTGGTCTGGCTGCGCTGGCCGATCTCGGGCGCGCTCGGCGAGACCTTCGTCAACCCGGCCGACACCAGCGGCCGGCCGACCCTTGAGTACTTCAACATCAGCAAGGCGAAGAAGTCCGAACTCGTCGACCACCTGGACTGGTTCACGGTCAGCGGCGACGGCAGCCGGCTGGTCGTCGTCGACGAGGGCGAGCTGCGGGCCGTTCCGTCGGCCGAGTCCGGCGACGGTGACACGACCGTCTGGATCGACCTGCGCCGCATCCTGCACGAGGTCGACCCGCCCGCCGAGTGGCGCCAGGCGTACGCCGAGGCCGGCCGCCTCATCCGCGACTACTTCTGGGACCCCGGGATGTGCGGCATCGACTGGGACGGCGTGCTCGACCAGTACCGTCCGCTGGTCGAACGGGTCGCCTCCCCCGACGATTTCGCGGACCTGCTGCGCGAGGTCCTCGGCGAACTCGGCACCTCGCACGCCTACGTCACCCCGGCCCGCCGCAACGAGGGCCCGCCGCACTACCAGCGCTTCCAGGGCCTGCTGGGCGCCAACCTCGTGCGCCGGAACGGCGGCTGGACGGTCAAGCGGATCCTGCCCGGCGACTCCTCCGACTCCAAGGCGCGGTCCCCGCTCGCGGGCACCGGCATCCGCGAGGGCGCGGTCCTCACCCACGTGGACGGCAGGCCGGTGGACCCGGTGACCGGGCCGTTCCCGCTGCTCGCGGGGGCGGGGGCCACGACGGTGGAGCTGACGTTCACCCCGGGCGAGGGCGAGTCGGGGCCGCCGCGCCGGGTCGCCGTCCTCCCGCTGGTCGACGAGCGGCCGCTGCGCTACCAGGACTGGGTGGCCAAACGCCGTGAGGTGGTACGGGAGATGAGCGGCGGCAAGTGCGGCTACCTGCACATCCCGGACATGGGCGGCTCGGGCTGGGCCCAGTTCAACCGCGATCTGCGGATGGAGGTCTCCCGGCCGGCGCTCATCGTCGACGTGCGCGGCAACGCGGGCGGCCACATCAGCGAACTCGTCGTGGAGAAGCTCACCCGGACCATCCTCGGCTGGGACCTGACGAGGAACGCCCAGCCGGTGTCGTACGCCTCCAACGCCCCGCGCGGCCCGATCGTCGCGCTCACCGACGAGGCCACCTCCTCCGACGGCGACATGATCACGGCCGCGATCAAGCTGCTGAAGCTGGGCCCGGTCGTCGGCCAGCGCACCTGGGGCGGAGTGGTCGGCATGACCGGCCGTCACCGCCTCGGCGACGGCACGGTGATCACGGTGCCGATGAACGCGGCCTGGTTCGAGGACTACGGCTGGTCCGTCGAGAACCACGGCGTCGCCCCCGACCTGGAGATCCTGCGCACCCCCCTGGACTGGGCGGAGGGCCGCCACGTCGAGATGGACGACGCGATCCAACTGGCCCTGGACCTCCTGACCGACCACCCGGCAGCAGTCCCCCCGGACCACAGCGAGGTCCCGAACAGATCCCGCCCGAAGCTGCCGCCGAGGCCGACGAGCGCCCCGTAAGAGCGCCCCGTAAGGGGCGCGGGGAACTGCGCGACAAGCCCCCACCGCCCCGCACCCGCCCCCAACCGCCACCACCCCAAACAAAACGCAGGGCGCCCTCCAAAATGAAGGGCGCCCCACGCAATTCGGCCAAGCCAAGTGCAACGACTACGCGTCGTAGTCCTGGTCGAACCGGTCCTGCATCTCCTGCTCGGTGTCGTCCAGGTTCTGGCGACCGCGCTCAGGAGTCTGCCGGCCCCGCTCCTGCGCCTGCCGGCCACGCTCCTGCGCCTGCCGACCGCTCTGCTGACCCTGCTGGTGGGCCTGCTGGCCACGCTCCGGGCCCTGCTGGCCGCGCTCCTGGGCCTGCTGGCCGCGCTGCTGCGCCTGCTGCTGGCCCTCGTTCATCTTCTGCTTGGCCTGTCCCTGCGTCTTGCCGGCCTTGTCCTTCATACCCATGTGGGTTCACTCCCGTGGAGGGTGAGGGGATCGGCCCTCAGTGGGGCCTCGACCAGACTCACACGGGCCGACTACGCTCGCATTTCGATCAATGACGGTGCGTAGCGCGCGCCTCCTCGTCGGCCGCCCCACCTGCACCGACGAGCCCCGTGCTGATGCCCTCCAAGCGGGGTGCGAACCGCTTCATCTCACGCTGCCCGACCGTGCCGATCAGCGCCGGCAGGTACCCGCGCACCCCCTGCATCCCCCGCAGCCACCACTGCCCGTACACGTGTGCCGAGCGCCGCTCGATCCCGGCCACGATCCGGTCCACGGCCGGACCCAGCGGGTACGTCTTGTTCGCGGGCCACGGCAGCCGCTGCCGCAACTCCCGCATCACGTCGTCCTGGTCGGCGCCGCGCACCATGTCGGTGTCCGTCCAGGACAGGTACCCGACCCCGACCCGCACACCCTGGTGGCCGACCTCGGCGCGCAGACTGTGCGCGTACGCCTCCACGCCCGCCTTGGACGCGCAGTACGCCGTCATCATCGGCGCCGGCGTGATCGCGGCCAGCGACGCGATCTGCAGCAGGTAGCCGCGGCTCTCCGTGAGGAGCGGCAGGAACGCCCGGCCCGTCACCGCCGAGCCGATCAGGTTGACCTCGATCACCCGCCGCCAGGCATCGGGGTCGGAGTCGGCGAACGGACCGCCGTTCGCCACCCCGGCGTTGGCCACCACGATGTCGGCCTTCCCGAACCGCTCCTTGACCTCCCGCGCGACCCGGCTCATCGCCTCGTGGTCGGTGACGTCGGCGTACCAGTGCGCGCTGTCGGTGTGCAGCCGCCCGGAGACCTCCTTGAGGGCCTCCTCCTCCAGCCCGACCAGCGCGATCCTCGCCCCGCGCGCGGAGAGCTTGCGGGCGAGCAACTCGCCGACTCCGCGCGCCGCTCCGGTGACGACGGCGACCTGTCCCTCGAGACCGACCCTGCTCATGAGCCCTCCTTGATCCGCTCGGGCCCGTCGGCGCCGGCTTCTTCAGGGGTGCCGGTCACGTACGTGGTGACCAGTTCCCGGATCTTTCCGTTGACCAGCTCCGGTGCCTCGACCGGGGTCATGTGGCCCATGCCGGGCAGTTCGGTGAGGCCGACGGGGTGCGGCAGCGCGGCGACCAGCGCGCGGGCGTGCACCGGGGGCGTGAGCCGGTCGGCCGTGCCGGTGACGATCGCGGTGGGGACGCGCAACTCCCGTACCCCGTGGTCGAGGTCGAGCTGCGCGAGGACGCGCGCCCAGGTGTGGCGCACGGCGCGCGGGCAGGCGTGCACGATCCATGCGCACGCCTCCACCATGTGCGGGGCGGAGCCGGGGCCCATGGTCGCGTACTTGAGGATGCGCCGCGCGACGGGCGTGACCGGTCCGAGCGGGGCGCGCGAGGCCAGTACCCGCGCCGTGAGCCAGGTGCGCGGGCCGCCGGCGCGCAACGGCAGGACGCGCGCCTCCGCGACCAGCCGCGAACTGCCGGTGCTGCACAGCAGGACGGCGGCGGCGTGCTCGGTGAAGCGGGGGCGTGCGGAGGCCGCCATGACGGTCATGCCGCCCATGGAGTGGCCGACGATCACGGCGCGCTCCCCGCGTGCAAGGGTCTGCGTGAGCACCGCTTCGAGGTCGTCCGCCAGCGCCTGGGTACTGCACGCGGGGCTCGCGGGACTGCGCCCGTGCCCCCGCTGGTCGTAGGCGATGACCCTGTGGTCGGCGGCCAGTTCCCGGATCTGCGCGGCCCAGAAGGCGGTCGAGCAGGTCCAGCCGTGGGCGAGGACGACGGGGGGCGCGTCCTCGGGGCCGTGCACCTCGGCGTGCAGACGGGCGCCGTCGGCGGAGACGACGGTGAGTTCGCGCGCGGGGGCGGGCGGGGCGTACGGCCCGGTGGTCACATGGGTGAGCCGGCTCACGCGCCCACCTCCGCGCCGGACTTGGCGCCGTCGGCGCCGGCCGTGGCACTGCCGAGGGGCGCGCGGATCACGTCGTACTCCGCGAGGTCCACCCGCTGGGTCGCCCGCCGGAACTCCGTGGTCGTACCGGGCCAGATGGTGGTGTTGCGGCCGTTCGCGTCCAGGTACCAGCTGGTGCAGCCGCCGGTGTTCCACACGGTGCGCTTCATGCGCTCCTGAACCCGCTGGTTCCAGGCGGCCACGGCACCGGGGCGCGCGTCCAGGGCCGCCCGCCCCCCGAGGACGCGGAGCTGGCGCAGATAGTCGGCCATGTAGTTCAGCTGGGACTCGATCATGAGGATCATGGAGGAGTTCCCGAGGCCGGTGTTGGGCCCGATGATCGTCATCCAGTTGGGGAACCCGGCGGCCGAGGCACCGCGCAACGCCTCCATGCCGCCCTTCCAGGCCTCCGCGAGGGTCCGCCCGTCTGCGCCGACGACCCGCTCGGCGATGGGCATGTCGGTGACGTGGAAGCCGGTGCCGAAGATGATCGCGTCGACCTCGGCGCTGCTGCCGTCGGCGGCGACGACCGTCGACCCACGCACCTCACTGAGCCCGCTGGCCACCACGTCCACGTTCCGCTGCACCAGCGCCGGATAGTAGGCACTGGAGAGCAGGATCCGCTTGCAGCCGATGCGGTAGTCCGGGGTGAGCTTGGCGCGCAGTGCCGGGTCCTTGACGGCGCGGGCCATGTTGCGCTTGGCGAGGCTCTCGACCAGTCCGAGTTCGTCCGGCCGCTTGGTGAACGCCTGGACCTGGAGCTCCCGGATGCCCCACAGGAGACCGCGCCGGGCCTGGGTGGTGAAGGGCAGCGCGCGGTGCAGACCGCGCTCGGCGGCGCTGATGGCGCGATCCACGCGGGGCATCACCCATGGCGGGGTCCGCTGGAAGAGGGTGAGCTGCGCGACCTCGGGCTGCACGGCGGGCACGATCTGGATCGCGGAGGCGCCGGTGCCGACCATGGCGACCCGCTTGCCGCGCAGGTCGTAGTCGTGGTCCCAGCGGGCCGAGTGGAAGACCTTGCCGGGGAACGAGTCAAGGCCCGGGATCTCCGGGATCTTCGGGTCGGACAACGGCCCGGTGGCGGAGACGACGACGTCGGCGGAGAAGGTGCCGGCGGCGGTCTCGATGTCCCAGCGCAGCGCCTCCGGGTCCCAGGCCATCCGCTTCACCTCGGCGTCGAAGCGGAGGTGGGGACGGAGCCCGAACACGTCGGCGACATGGTCCAGATAGGCGCGGATGTGCTCCTGCCCGGAGAAGGTGCGCGGCCAGTCGGGGTTGGGCGCGAAGGAGAAGGAGTACAGGTGGGAGGGCACGTCGCAGGCGCAACCCGGATAGCTGTTGTCCCGCCAGGTACCGCCGACGCTGCCGGCCCGTTCCAGGACGACGAAGTCGGTGATCCCCTCCCTGCGCAACCGCACGGCCGCACCCAGTCCGCCGAACCCGGACCCGATCACCGCCACCCGTACATGCTCGTGCTGGGCCATCCCGGAGCCTCCACACATCACCCGTGATTACGCCAGTGAACACTGGCACGGTTGGACTGTAGAGCAGCTCCGTACCGATGGGTAGGGTCCGGACGGAGGACGTTTGCATCAGCGGCTCCGCCGCGGGTACCGGCGGTACAACATAGGCTGCGCTCGTGGCAGACCACGGCGCGCAAAAGACCTCCACGGCCCCCGACCAGCGGCCCGACCAGGGAGGCGGACGCGAGTACCGCATGGAGGAACTGGCCGGACTGGCCGGCATCACCGTGCGCACCCTGCGCTTCTACCGCGAGCGCAAGCTGATCCCGCCGCCCCGCCGCGAGGGCCGTATCGCCTGGTACGACGACCACCACCTGGCCCGGCTGCACACGATCTCGGCGCTCCTGGAACGCGGCCACACCCTGAACGGCATCGCGGAGCTCGCGGAAGCCCTCGACCAGGGCCGCAACGTCGCCGACCTGATCGGCGTCGGCGCCCCCACCGAGGAGGAGCCGGTCCGCCTCACCCCCGAGGAGCTCGCCGCCCGCTTCGAGGGCGAGGTCACCCCGGAGAACCTCGCCGCCGCCATGGACCTCGGCTACCTCGGCACCGACGGCGACGACATCGTCCACATCAGCCGCCGCCTGCTGGACGCCTCCTCGGCCCTGGTCCGCGAGGGCTTCCCGCTCGCCGAGGTCCTGGCGGCCGGCCGCACCGTCCGCGAGCACGCCGACGCCCTCGCCGACCTCTTCGCCGAACTCGTCCTGCGCCACGGCCCCGAGGAGGACATGGAACGCCTGCGCCCCCTGGCCCGGAGCGTGGTGGAGGCAGAGGTGTCCCTGGCCCTGGACCGCCGGCTGCGCAAGCGGCCGTGACGATCAGAGGATGATCAGAGGCCGCGGATCAGAGGTCGTACACGACGGTGACCGGCGCATGGTCGGACCACCGCTCGGCATGCGTGGCCGCCCGCTCCACGAACCCCTTGACCGCCTTGGCCGCGAGCCCGCGCGTGGCCAGCTGGTAGTCGATGCGCCACCCTGAATCGTTGTCGAAAGCCCGCCCCCGGTACGACCACCAGGAGTACGGCCCCTCGACGTCCGGATGCAGGGCGCGCACGACGTCGACATAGCCGCCGTCGGCCGGGTCCAGGACGTTGCCGAGCCACTCCCGCTCCTCCGGGAGGAAACCGGAGTTCTTGGTGTTGCCGCGCCAGTTCTTCAGGTCGGCCTGCTGGTGGGCGATGTTCCAGTCGCCGCAGACGACGACCTCGCGCCCGTCGGCGGCGGCCCGCTCGCGCAGTTCCTTCAGATGGGCCAGGAACTCGCCCATGAACCGGTACTTCTCGTCCTGCCGCTCGGTGCCCACCTCCCCGGAGGGGAGATAGAGGGAGGCGACGGTCACACCGGGCAGGTCGGCCTCGACATAGCGCCCGCTCGCGTCGAACTCGTCCGACCCGAAGCCGATGCGCACACGGTCCGGCTCACGCCGGGTGTACAGGGAGACGCCCGCGCGCCCCTTGGCGGCCGCCGGGGCGTGCACCACATGCCAGCCGCCGGGCGCGCGCACCTCCTCCGGGAGCTGCTGCGGCTCCGCGCGCACCTCCTGCAGGCAGAGCACGTCCGCGGAGGTCTCCGCGAGCCACTCCACGAAGCCCTTCTTGGAGGCGGCCCGAAGCCCGTTCACATTCACCGAGGTCACAGTCAGCACGCGGGAACGATACCGGCACACTGGACGGAGTCCGGATGTACACCGCGTTCACCGCCTACATGAATATACGATGTCTCACATGAATATACGCACGGTTGCCTTCGACCACCCCGACGCCGTCAAGCTGAACAACGAGGTCCAGGCCGAGTACCAGCTGCGCTACGGCGACGGCGGCGACGCCACCGTCCTCGACACGGCCGACTTCGAACCGCCGAACGGCGTCTACCTGATCGCGTACGACGAGTCCGACCGCCCCGTGGCCACCGGCGGCTGGCGCAGCCAGGACGCCAACGGCGAGGGCAACGAGGACGGCGACGCCGAGCTCAAGCGCATGTTCGTCATCGAGGGGATGCGCGGCCGGGGCCTGGCCCGCCGTATGCTCACGGCCCTGGAGGACGACGCCCGCGTGGCCGGCCGCCTCCGCATGGTCCTGGAGACCGGCACCAAGCAGCCGGAGGCCATCGCCCTGTACACCTCCAGCGGCTACGAACCGTGCACCAAGTTCGGCTACTACCGGCACTACGAGTCGAGCCGCTGCTTCGCCAAGGCCCTGGGGGCGGACTCCGGGAACGACGAGGACCCCGCACGGCCTTGACGATCACGCGGGGTCTCACCGTGCAGTGGGGTGTTCACGAGTGCATCTGACGTGCGGCGGTCACCTCGATGCCTTACGCCTCGTCGTCGACCCGGGCTCGGGCCGGTCCCACACTCACCTCCACGCGGTTGACCCGCACCCCTGCGATGTCCTGGTGGGCCGGTCGCGCTTGGAGCAGCGCGGTCAGGGCCAGGCGCAGGCCGCCCTCGTCGCCCACGGGGTGTACCCGCATCAGCCTCGATGGCCTGGGGTCCTGGGCGAGAACGTGCTGCACGTCCCACGGGGAACCACCCGTGAGCCGGCTGCGGGCGACCGCGGCCGGGTCGACGACCGTGCAGCGGAAGGTCACCGTGACGGGGAAGTCCCAGTCCCTGCCCGACGCCGTCAGCTCCCAGCAGGCGGACACATGCTCGGGGCGGACATCGACCAGGGTCACGGCGGTGCACCGCGCGGGATCGGCCGGCTCGGTCGTGAACGCCCCCTCGACGACGTACACGAGAACCTCACCGCGCCCGGCGATCAGCGGATGGCGCCGCTCGCGCCACGCGCTCCACCGCCACCGAGGGCGCAGCTCGCGGTGGCAGACGACCGGATATCGGCCTGTCACGCGGACCGCCCCTTGGTCTTGCTCAGTACTGCAGGGCCGTCGACACGTCCCGTCCGATGCGTTCGACGGCGGTGAGGTCGAGCCCGTAGTGCACATAGCGACCATGGCGCTCCACCTGGACCAGGCCCAGGTCGCGCAGGGTGCGCAGATGCCGCGCGACCTGCGGGCGGGTCATCGACAGCCGGTCCGCCAGGTCGGTGGTGGTCATCGCCTGGCGTGCGATGAGGCGGCACAGGCGTACCCGACGCGGATCGGTGAGCGCCAGCATGCGGCTGCGCGCCAGGGTGACACCGATCTCCGGGACGTCGACGGGAAAGTGCACGACGGGGGGCAGTCCCGGCTCGTCCTTCACCAGCAGGTGCGGGGCGCCGTACCGGGTGGGGATCAGCAGCAGGGGTGTACGGGCGGGGTTGATCACCGCGTGGTGCACCTTGTCGAAGACGACCCGCGCGGGGCTGTCCAGACGGTCGCTGGACAAGCTGAGCGAGAGCAGCGCCGCCATGGGCCCCTCGTCCGCGAGTCGTCGGCGCACCCGGTGGGCGGCCCGGGACAGGACGGGCTCGGTGCGCGCCCACAGCTCGTCGAAGTAGACGCGGCGGCACAGGTCGAGGAAGTCGAGCACGTCGGCGCGCAGGGACTCCGGGTCGCGTAGCAGGTCCTCGGCGAGGGCGGAGTGCGGATCCGGCAGTCCGGACGCGGTCTGGCGCAGCGCACGCGCCTGCGCCGGGTCGTGGAGCACCCGGCCGAAGTCGAAGGCGCGGTAGCCGCTGGCGCAGGTGTACGCGGTGAGTTCGGCGAACCGGTCCACCGTGAGTTCCGCCAGGGGCGTCCGGAGCCCGGGGTAGAACCCCCGCCAGCGCAGCGCCGTCCACAGCGGGGCGAACCGTACGAGGCCGGCCCGGAAGGCGGCCGGCCCGGCGGCGGTGGTCCGCTCGGCCCAGGCCGCGTGCTCGGTGTGGTGGCCGTGTCCGGTCAGCACATGCAGGCTCGCGGCCAGCTCGGCGGGCGGGTACACGGTGACCGTGAACCGGTCGGAGGCGGCACCTTCCAGGACGATCACGACCGACATGAGCGGGAGTGTACGGCGCTCTCACCCCGCCGCCCCCTCGAACTCGGCCCGCGCAGCCGCCAGCAGCTCCGGCACCGTGAGCAGTGCGGCGACCACCTCGGCGAGCCCGGTCGCCGCGACCTGCGTGCGGTCGTGAGCCAGCGGCGTCGCTGCGGCTTCCCGCATGGCCTCGGAGTGTGCGGGCGTACCGGCGTCGGCGATCTGAACGTAGGGGTGGATGACCGGCATCAGCTGCGAGAGGTTACCGATGTCGGAGGACCCGGCGGGGCCGTCGGGGTCGTAGGGGCCTATGTCTGCGCCGAGCGCGCGCACCGTCTCCCCGAACCGCTCCGCGAGAACGGCGTTGTTGCGTCGCTCCGCATACAGCGGCCCGGTCTCGGAGACCTCCGCCTGCGTCTGCGTGGCGAGCGCGGCCCCCGCCGCGGCGGCCCGTACCCGCTCCACCAGCGCCGCGGCAGACGCGGCGGTACGGTCCCGTACGTACAGGTCGACCGCGGCCTGCGCGGGGACCACGTTGGGCGCTTGACCGCCGTCGACGACGATGCCGTGCAGCCGGGCGCTCGGCGGGACGAACTGCCGCATCGAATCGAGGGCGTTGAGAAACAGCTGGGCGGCGGCCAGCGCGCTGCGCCCCTGCCACGGCGACACCGAGGCGTGCGCGCCGACCCCGGTGAACGCGACCCGCAGGTGCGCCGCCGCGAGTCCGGGCCGGCCGCTCAGCCAGCGGTCCCCCGGGTGGAACATCAGCGCCGCCTCCACCCGGTCGAAGACCCCGGCGTCGGCCAGCCGCACCTTGCCCGCACCGCCCATCTCCTCACCGGGGGTGCCGATCACGGCCACCGTGCCCGGGTGCTCGGGCAGCGCCCCTACGACGGCGATGGCCGCGGCCACCCCTCCGGCCGCGATGAGGTTGTGGCCGCAACCGTGCCCGACGCCGGGCAGTGCGTCGTATTCCGCGAGGACGGCGACGCAGGGCCCCGGGCGGCCGCCCTCGTGCACGGCCACGAAGGCGGTGTCGAGGCCACCCACGGGTGCGGTCACCGTGAAGCCCGCCTCGGCCAGCCAGCGGGTCAGCACCTGCTGGGCGTGGAACTCGGCGAACTTCAGCTCGGGGTGCGTGTGGATGGACAGGCTGACTGCGTCCATGCGGGGCCGCAGCGCGGCCAGTTCGGCGGACAACGCCTTCACGGAAGTCGTCTTCAAGGACGACATCGGGACTCCCCTCGTACGACGCGTGGAGTGACGTGCTGTCAGGTACGACGAGACTGCGGCCGGGCATGCGCGAGTGGCCGCCGATTACCGCGGCCCAGGCAACCCTCGCCGGCTGGTGACGGGCGTTCAGTGCGCCCAGGGCCTGGAGGCCGTCTCCAGGTTGGATTCGATCGCCCGTACCTGGGGCGGTGCGGTATTCGGTCCAGGTGCTGTCGGGGAACAGCTGGAGGTGGGGGCCGAGGGCGCCGGTGAGCATGCGGCGGAGCCGGGTGAGTCTCTCGCTGATGATCCAGGCTCGTTCCCGGTTCTCCAGTTCGCCTTCGTCTGCGCAGAAGTGGTAGTCGCGTTCGCGGGTCCACAGCAGGGGCGGCCACTCGTTCTGCACGCAGACGTCGTTGAGCGCAGTGATCGCTCGCCGCCGGCATCGAGGCATCCACCGTCCGCATCCACCGTCCGCATCCACCGTCCGCACCTACCGGACGTGCCTGCTGCGGATATGCGACGCACTGGCTTTCAGCGAACGCGGCGAGGCGGCACCGGCCCGGCTGCATGCTCCCATCAACCCCCACCAGCCCTACACCTGGGCCGAGTTGGCGGGACTGCGGCACTGGGCGACGCACCTGCCGCGCCAACAGCGCACCGACGGACTCGCCCTGCTGGGGCTCGGGGCGGGCTGCGGTCTGACGCCACGCGAGGTGGCGGCCGGCCGCGGCCGAAATCCCGCCAGGCCCCGCCCCGGCGGCCCACTGCTGCACACCGGCGCGAGCAGGGTCGTCCCGCTGGCGGCCCGCGCCGCCTGGGGCCAGGCTCTGGACGAACTCGCACAGGCGGCGGGTGATGGCTACCTGTTCCGGCCCCGCCGCTCGGTCGCCTACGCCAAGAACCTCATCGGCTCGTGGCCCCTCAGCCACCGCCCACCCGCCCCGCTGCCCGCGATATCGGCGGGACGGCTGCGGCCCCCGGCTCCGGAACAGCTGCCGAAGATCTGCCAACGGCCGACGGTCACCATCCGCCCCGGCGGCCTCGCAAAGATCGACAAGTTCGGACATCACATCGAACACAGCCAGGAAACGACAAAGATCCCGACCGATCAAGAAGATCGGCGGGATCTCGTCAACCGCTCCCGAGCGAACTCAAGAACAGTGGGTGCAGTGGACCTGAGGGGATTCGAACCCCTGGCCCCCTCGATGCGAACGAGGTGCGCTACCGGACTGCGCCACAGGCCCTTGCAACGAGTGAAACTCTAGCATCCCCGTCGGGGTGCTTGGAAATCCGTTCCCTGACTGGTCAGGAGCGGGGTGCCGAGGCGCCCCGCCCCTCTTCCTCAGGTCATTCGTTGGCCGCGCGCGGGCGGTCGCCGTCCTCGTACTGGTCGAAGAGGGGGGTGCGGCCGCGCTCGCGCGCCCGGCGGGCGGAGGCCGCGCGGCGGGCGTCGGTCCGGCCGTCGTCCGTCTTGTCGTCGGCGGCGGGCACCGGCTCCTCCGCCTCGGCCTCCGGTGCCGCCGGCTTGGTCTCCTGCTCCGGTGTGACGGCACTGGACCGCGCCGAACTCCACGCGTCCGGCGCCCCCAGGTCCACGTCGGAGGTGGCGCGCGGCGCGACCGGCGCGGTCACGTATGTCGGCAGGGGCACCGGCACCGGGTCCCAGCTGTCCCCGTGCCCGGGCCGCCGCTGCCGCTCGCGCTGCTGGTCGACCCACTCGGCGTGGTCGGTCTGCTCGACGAGGGCGCGCCGGTCGGCGGCGAGCGCGGACAGGCCGGGGTCGGTCCCGGTCTCTGGTCCTTCCTCCGGTTCGTCCGCGCCTGCCCCGGGGTCGAGGGGCGGGCGGCGGCGCGGCTGGCGCTCCCGCAACCGCTGCGCGGCGGCCTCGGCCTGACGCCGGTCCATCTGGTAGGCGAAGCGCCGGCGCTCCTGCGCGCGCAGGTAGGCGATGTAGGCGCTGAGCATGACGGCGGGCACGCCGGGTGCCCACAGGAACGCGAGCCCTCCGACGGCGGCGACGATCGCGCCAAGCGTGAACGCGGCGAAGAGCATGACGGTGGTGCGCCGACGGCGGGCGAGCGCCTTCAAGCGCCGGGCGCGTTCCGCGGCCGCCTGCCCGGAGGGCGCGCGCCGTGCGGCCGGCACCTGCTTGCGGGCGGGTGCCGAGCCCGACTTGGGCGCGGGAGTGGAGGTGGATACGGGGGCGGATGCCGGAGCCGATGCGACGCCCGCCTGACGGGGCGGCGCGGACGGGGACTTGGCCGCCGGCGCGACCGTCTGGTCGCGCGCCGGTTCCTGACGCCCGGGCGCCTCCGGCTCCCTCTCCGCCCGGACGTCTGCCCGGACCTGACGGCGGGTCGGAGGCATGGCGAAGGCCCGGACGTCCACCGAGTCGGTGGCGGTGTCCGGATCACCGGCGTCCTGCTCCCCCTCCGAGGCGGAGCGCGCCCGCAGGTCCCTGGCGTACCGACGCTCCATCCCCGCCCGTCCGGACAGCAGCCGGATGGCGGTGCTGAAGCGTTCCGTCGGACGGGCCTCGTTCAGCTCGTCCTGCCTACGGAGCCACATCGGCACCAAGTAGGCGGCCCAGGCCCCGACAATGACTGCGTAGATGAGGCCGCTGCTGCTCACGCCTCACACGGTAGAGGGGTTTGCGTGGGGCCATCTGCCAATTGCGCCGGTGTGTCGCACGATCTGGCTGATATTTCGAGCTTTTTTTGTGACCGATGCGATCAGCAGGCCACCGGAGCCGTGAATTCAATGCCCTGAGACGGTCAGTAACCGATCAATTTCGAACAAGCATTCAATTTGTTCGGCTAGCCGGGATTCCCTGGTGTGTTCTGCGGTTTCCAGGGCGCGTTCGGTGAGCCCGTCGGCCCCGGCGCCTTCGCGGACGCGCTCTGGGAGCGTGCCCGTTGCCAGCGGCCGAGCAGCCCCTCGGGCACCTCTTCCGCGGTGAGGGCGAAGACGAGGTGGTCGCGCCAGGCGCCGTCGATGTGGAGATAACGCGGCCGCAGCCCCTCCTCACGGAATCCGAGTTTCTCCACGACCCGGCGGCTGGGCCGGTTCTCCGGGCGAATGCAGACCTCGATGCGGTGCAGACCAACGGTGCGGAAACAGTGGTCCACCACGAGCGCGACGGCCGTCGGCATCACCCCGCGGCCGGCCACCGACTGGTCCACCCAGTAGCCGACGTGCCCCGAGCACATCGACCCCCAGGTGATCCCGGCGACGGTCAACTGCCCCACCAGGCGCCCCTGGTACTCGATGACGAACGGCAGCATCCGGCCCGCGTTCGCCTCGGAGCGCAGATGGCGGACCATCTGCCGGTAGGTCGGCCGGTGCGCGATCGGGCCGCTGGGCGTGGGCGGCGGGATGGTCGCCTCCCACGGGCGCAGCCAGTCGCGGTTGCGCCGGTTGACCTCGCGCCAGGCCCGCTGGTCGCGCACCCTTATGGGCCGGAGGACGACGTCGCCGTCCACCAGCACGACGGGCCAGGACAGGCTGTTCAGCTCGCACCCCCACTGCTGGGTCTGGGATGGTCGCCGCCGCGGATCTGGTCGACGGCATGCGCCAGCAGCGGTTCCAGGACGGCCAGGCCGTCCCGCACCCCGCCGGTGGACCCCGGAAGGTTGACGATCAGCGTCCGGCCCGCCACTCCGGCCAGGCCCCGGGAGAGCGCGGCGGTGGGCACCTTCTCCCGTCCGAACGCCCGGACGGCCTCGGCGATGCCCGGTACCTCGTAGTCGAGCACCGCGCGGGTCGCCTCGGGCGTGCGGTCGGTGGGCGAGACACCGGTGCCGCCGGTGGTGACGACGACGTCGTACCCGGCCTCGACCCCCGCGCGCAGCGCGGCCGCCACGGGTTCCCCGTCGGGCACCACCCGCGGCCCGTCCACGCTGAACCCGAAGCCCGCCAGGCCCGCCGCGACCAGCGGGCCGCCCCGGTCCTCGTAGACACCGGCGGCGGCACGGTTGGACGCGGTCACGACCAGCGCGCGGTAGGGCGCGCGCGGCGCACCGCCGGCGGACGGCCCGGCGCTCATGCCCGACTCCAGTCGCCCGACTTTCCGCCCGTCTTCTCCTCCACGCGTACGTCCGTGATGATCGCTCCCTTGTCGACCGCCTTGACCATGTCGATCACGGTGAGCGCCGCGACGGAGACCGCCGTGAGGGCCTCCATCTCGACACCCGTGCGGTCCGTCGTCCGCACCGTGGCCAGGATCTCCACCGCGTCGTCCGCGACCGACAGATCCAGTTTCACACCGGACAGGGCCAAGGGGTGACACAGCGGGATCAGGTCCGGGGTGCGTTTGGCGCCCATGATCCCGGCGATGCGGGCGGTGGCGAGGGCGTCGCCCTTCGGAACGCCCTCGCCGCGCAGCAGCTCGACCACGCGGGGCGAGACGAGGACGCGTCCGCTCGCGCGGGCGGTGCGCGCGGTCACGTCCTTGCCGGACACGTCGACCATGCGGGCGGCGCCCGCGTCGTCGATGTGCGTCAGTCGGTCTGGCACGGAGGGTCCGGGGGTGTCCCCCCGGAAGGGCTCAGTCATGCTGTGTGGCGCTCCCGGTCCTGGCCCGTCGCGGTGCGGCGCTCGGGCCTGCTGTGCGCGACACGGTACCGCCAAGGCGGCACGGACCAGCGGGCAGGACCCGCCCGGCGGACGGGTACGCGCGCATGGCGGACGGGTACTCGCGCGCGGCGGACGTCCGGCGGGCGCCCCTTGGCCGGGCAGGACGGCCTGCTAGCCGAGCGGGACGGCTTCCTGGCCGAGCAGGACGACCTCGACGTCCGTGCCGGGCTCGACGGACTCGGCGTCCTCGGGTACGACGATCAGCGCGTCGGCGTGGGCCAGGGCCGCGACCAGGTGCGAACCGGCGCCGCCCACGGCGGTCACCTCGCCGTCGGCGTACGCCCCGCGCAGGAACTGCCTGCGCCCCTTGGGCGAGCTCAGCGCCTTGTCCGCCCTGAGGGTCGCCGTGGTGCGGGGCCGGTGCACGTCCTCGAGGCCCATCAGGGTGCGGATGGCGGGGCGGACGAACAGCTCGAAGGAGACGTACGAGGACACGGGGTTGCCCGGAAGCGCCAGCAGGGGCGTGTGGTCGGGGCCGATCGCGCCGAAGCCCTGGGGCTTGCCGGGCTGCATGGCGAGCTTGCGGAAGTCGATGCCGCTGCCCGGCTCGTCCTCGTCGCCGACGTGCGCCAGCGCCTCCTTGACGACGTCGTACGCCCCCACGCTGACCCCGCCGGTGGTGACCAGCAGGTCGGCGCGGACGAGCTGGTCCTCGATGGTGGCGCGCAGCGTCTCGGCGTCGTCGACGACGGCACCCACCCGGTAGGCGATGGCGCCCGCGTCCCGGGCGGCGGCGGTGAGGGCGAAGCTGTTGGAGTCGTAGATCTGGCCGCTGCCGAGTGCCTCGCCGGGCTGGACGAGTTCGCTGCCGGTGGACACGACGACGACGCGCGGGCGCGGGCGTACGCGTGCCGTGCCGCGGCCGATCGCGGCGAGCAGTGCGATCTGCGGCGGGCCGAGGACGGTGCCGGCCTCCAGGGCGAGATCGCCGGCCTTGACGTCACTGCCCCGCGCGCGGACGTGCGCGCGTGCCTCGGCCGGCCGGTGCACGCGCACGTGCCCCTCGGCGCCCTCGGGCGTAAGGCTGCGGGCCCGCATCCCGGCGACCGGTCCCTCGCCGAGTCCGCCGTCGGTCCACTCCACGGGGACGACGGCCTCGGCGCCGGGCGGCAGCGGGGCGCCGGTCATGATGCGGGCCGCCTGGCCGGGACCCACGGGGGTCAGCTCGGCCGCGCCGGCCGCGACGTCCCCGACGACCTCCAGGACGGCCGGGAACTCCTCGCTCGCGCCCGCCACATCCGCGACCCGTACCGCGTACCCGTCCATGGAGCTGTTGTCGAACGGCGGCAGTGAGAGCGGCACCGTGACGTCGTCGACCAGCACGCAGCCCTGGGCGTCGAGCAGTTGCAGCTCGATGGGTTCCAGGGGGCGGACGGTGGTGAGGATGTCCTCCAGGTGCTCGTCCACCGACCACAGGTGGTCCGGGCCGGCGGTGCGGGTCGCGGCGTTGCTCAACTCTGCTGCATCTCCTCGGCTACGTAACTGCGAAGCCAGGTCCGGAAGTCCGGGCCCAGGTCCTCACGTTCGCACGCGAGCCGGACAATGGCACGCAGATAGTCGCCGCGGTCGCCGGTGTCATAGCGGCGGCCCTTGAAGACGACGCCGTGCACGGGGCCGCCGACCTTTTCGTCCTGGGCGAGTTGCTGGAGGGCGTCGGTGAGCTGGATCTCGCCGCCGCGGCCCGGCTCGGTGCGCCGCAGTATGTCGAAGACGTGCGGGTCGAGGACGTAGCGGCCGATCACCGCGTAGCTGGACGGGGCGTCCGCCGGGTCCGGCTTCTCGACCAGGCCGGTCACCTTGACGACGTCGGCGTCGGCGGTGGTGTCCACGGCCGCGCAGCCGTAGAGGTGGATCTGCTCGGGGTCGACCTCCATGAGCGCGATCACGCTGCCGCCGTGCTGCTCCTGGACCTCGATCATGCGCTGGAGCAACGGGTCGCGCGGGTCGATCAGGTCGTCGCCGAGCAGGACGGCGAAGGGCTCGTGGCCCACGTGCGGGGCCGCGCACAGCACGGCGTGGCCGAGGCCCCTGGGGTCGCCCTGGCGCACGTAGTGCATCGTGGCCAGGTCGCTGGACTCCTGCACCTTGGCGAGCCGGCCGGCGTCGCCCTTCTTCTGGAGCGCCGATTCCAGCTCGTAGTTGCGGTCGAAGTGGTCTTCCAGGGGACGCTTGTTGCGTCCGGTGATCATGAGGACGTCGTCGAGCCCCGCCGACACGGCCTCCTCGACCACGTACTGGATCGCCGGCTTGTCGACGACCGGCAGCATCTCCTTGGGAGTGGCCTTGGTGGCCGGCAGGAACCGGGTGCCGAGGCCGGCCGCGGGAATGACAGCCTTGCTGATCCTGGGGTGCGACTGAGTCATGTCCGCAACCTTATCCGGTGCCTTTGCGGAGAATCTGAGGCTCCGGTTAATTGGCACTCATATGAGCGGATTGGGAAGGGTGCGGGAACGACCTGTGGAGCACGGTGGACCTGAGGCCGAGAGTGACAAGCGAATGTTGCGCCGAGAAATCCTCGGGGTGAGGAACAGGTTGACGACCGATGTCGTCAGGGAGGCGGCCGACGCGCTGGCCGAACACGCGCTGAAGCTGCCCGAGCTGGTGCGTGCGCGCACGGTGGCGGCGTACGTCTCCGTCGAGAGCGAGCCCGGCACGCTCACGCTGCTGGACGCGCTGCTCGCGCGGGGCGTACGCGTGCTGCTCCCCGCGCTCCTGCCGGACCAGGACCTGGACTGGGGCGCGTACGGCGGGGAGGGCTCCCTCGCCCGCGTCCAACACGGCGGGAAGATGGCGCTGTTCGAGCCCTCCGGGGAACGCCTCGGGCCGGACGCCGTGCTCGGCGCGGACGTCGTGCTGCTGCCGGGGCTCGCGGTGGACGCGCGCGGGATGCGCCTGGGGCGCGGCGGGGGGTCGTACGACCGGGTGCTGGCGCGTCTGGAACGTGCGGGCGCACTCCCGGCGCTCGTGGTGCTGCTGTACGACACGGAGGTCGTCGAGCGGGTGCCCACCGAGGGGCACGACCGGCCGGTGCGGGCGGTGGTGACACCGTCGGGCGTACGCCGGTTCGCGAGCCTCTGAGCCGCTCTCCTGCGAAACGGCCCTCCACGCGTGCGTGGAGGGCCGTTTCAGCGGCGGGTGCCCGGCGGTCTCAGGGCTTGAGGACGAGCGTGTCGCTGGTGCTCTTGTCGACCGCCTTGTCCGAGAACGACCACGAGAGCAGTTCGCCGTCGGCCCACTTGCCCGTCTGGTCGGTGTAGTGGGCGCTGAAGGCGTGGCCGGAGGCTCCGGTGAGGTTGATCCACTTGGATTTGTCGAGGTCGTCGAGGTTGACGACCATCCGCATGGAGGGGACCCAGACGACGCCGTAGCCGCCCGCGGCGTTCCAGCCGGTCGCGTTGACCGTGGCCTCGCCGCCGCTGAGCTTCCAGGGGCCGCGGTTGAGGATGTACTGGACGATGGCCGGGCCGTCGGTACCGAGGGTCTGGTTCTTCAGGAACAGGCGGTGCAGCCGGCCCCAGCTCCAGGTGTCGATGTCCTTGCCGAGCTTGGCGGTCAGCTCCCAGCGGGCGTCGATCATGGCGCGCCTGAACAACTGGTCCATGTTGTCGGCCTTGGGGCGGTCACCCGCTCCGGCCGGCGTCTTCCACCAGTCGCTGTTCGGCTTGTCCATGAGGTTGCGGACCACCTCGAACCAGCGGTCGCCGCCGTCCGGCTGAGCCTGGTCGGCGTCGCGCTCGCCGCACTCGCGCACCTTGGTGTCGTCGTCGACCGGACCGGTGCTGTCGACCTTGTCGACCCACAGGCACTGGCCCTTGACCCGCAGCTCCTTGGGCAGCTTGTTGCCGAAGGCGAGCTTGAGGATGTTGCGCCAGACCGCGTTGAAGTAGGCCGCGGCCGCGGAGTCGGCGTCCTGGGTGTAGTCCCAGCCCTCCAGGAGCTTCTGCGCCTCGCGGACGTCCTTGTCGTCGAGGTTGATCTTCAGCAGCTTGGGCACCAGCAGCTTGGCGATCTCGCTGCTGTTGTCCATCTGCATCTGGCGCATGTCGTCGGTGGAGATCTTGCCGCCGTCCTTGATCTTCGACTCGATCAGGTCGGTGATGCGCTGGCTGCGGGTGCCGTAGCCCCAGTCCGTGGTGAGCGTGTAGGGGTACTTGTCCTTGTCGATCACGGCCTGGTTGGCGGTGACGATGTAGCCGCGCTTCGGGTCGTACTCGTAGGGCAGCTCGTTCTGCTTGATGAAGCCGGTCCACTTGTACTGGGAGTCCCAGCCCGGCGCCGGGATGGACCCGTCGTCCCCCGAGGAGCGCGTGGGGATCTTGCCGGGCAGCGTGTAGCCGATGTTGTTCTTGGTGTCGGCGTAGATCAGGTTCTGCGAGGGCACGTCGAACTGGGCGGCCGCATCCCGGAAGGAGCTCCAGTCGGACGCCTTGTCCAGGGCGAAGACGGCGTCCATGGTGGTGCCCGGGTCCAGGGCGGTCCATCTCAGGGCGATGCCGTAGCCGTCGCCGCGGTCGGGTGCGGCGGTGTCCACGGTGGCCTTCTTGCCGACCTCGACGAGCTCGTCGTCGCGGTCGGACAGCAGCGGCATGCCGTCGGCGGTCTGGCGTACGACGATCTTCTTGGACGCGCCGCCGGCAACCTTGATGGTCTCCGTGCGGGTCGTGAAGGGCTTGGTCCTGCCGTTGTACAGGTAGCCGTCGCCGGAGAGCTTCTCCAGGTAGAGGTCGGTGACGTCGACCCCGGAGTTGGTCATGCCCCAGGCGATGTCCGCGTTGTGGCCGATTATCACGCCGGGCATGCCGGCGAAGGTGTAGCCGGTGACGTCGTACTGGCACTTGCTGGAGACCGTGGTGCAGTGCAGACCCATCTGGTACCAGACGGACGGCAGGGACGCCGACAGGTGCGGGTCGTTGGCGAGCAGCGGCTTGCCGGTGATGGTGTGCTCGCCGCCGACGACCCAGGAGTTGGAGCCGATGCCCTGGCCGTTCACGCCGACGGCCGTGGGGACGTCGTCCAGGACGTCGTAGAGGCTCGCCAGCTGGCTTGTGAGCGCCGAACCGGTGGACGACGAGGTCGTGGTGGAGCCGGTGCCCGTCGAGGTCCCGGAGCCGCTCGTGGAGCCGCTCTGTTCGAACGTCTTGGTGAGCTCGTCGTACTGGCCGTCCTGGACGATCGCCTTGTTGCGGCTGTACGGGTAGTCCGGGTACAGGTCCTTGATCTGCTGCGGGCCGAGTCGGCTGGTCATCAGGGCGCGGTCGATCTCGTCGTCCATGTTGCCGCGCAGGTCCCAGGCCATCGCCTTCAGCCAGGACACCGAGTCGACGGGCGTCCACTGCTCTGGCTTGTAGTCGTTGACGAACCCGAGGGCCGCGTACTCCAGGGAGATGTCCTTGCCGTCCTTGCCCTGGAGGTAGGCGTTGACCCCCTTGGAGTAGGCCTGGAGGTACTTCTTCGTGGAGTCCGACAGCTTGGTGTCGTACTCCTCCTTCGCCACCCGGTCCCAGCCCATGGTGCGCAGGAACTCGTCGTTCTTCACCTGGCCCTTGCCGAACATCTCCGACAGGCGCCCGGAGGTCATGTGGCGGCGCACGTCCATCTCGTAGAACCGGTCCTGCGCCTGGACGTAGCCCTGCGCCATGAACAGGTCCTCGTCGGTCGAGGCGTAGATCTGCGGGATCCCGTAACTGTCGCGCTTCACGGTCACGGGCCCGGAGAGGCCTTCGAGCGTGATCGAACCCTTGGTCTGCGGGAAGGACGCGCGCACCGTGCTGACCGACCAGTAGGCCCCGTAGAAGACGCCACCGACGACGGCCAGGACGAGCACGAGCACGATCAGTCGGGCTCTGCGCCCCTTCTTCCTGCCGGACTTGCCAGGCTTGTCACCCGTTGTGGCGGTGGTGTTGGGGGGCATCGCTGTCCTTGCTGTCCTAACGCGAGCGGCAGGCGGGCATGTGCATTTGACTGAGCGCTGGAGCAACCATAGGCGCAGGGCCTCACGCCACTTGACGCGGAGTGGGGAACCGGCGGGCACGGGCGTTCGATCTTGCCTCGGGAAGCGTCAAGAAAGCGTCAAGAGTTAGGTAAGGTAACGAAGTACTTGGGTGCGGAGTACCGCACTCTCGGTCCTGTGTACGTGAGCTTCCGCGCCGCCCGCGCGCGAGCCAACGAAGGGAACCGCCGCTGACCGTCCACCACCTCAACCAGCTCCTGCTCGTCTGCTCCGTGGTCCTGCTGGTCGCCGTCGCGGCCGTCCGGATCTCCTCGCGCAGCGGGCTCCCCAGCCTGCTCGTGTACCTGGGGATCGGCGTCCTCATGGGCCAGGACGGCATCGGCGACATCCACTTCGACAACGCCGAACTGACCCAGGTCATCGGCTACGCCGCCCTGGTCGTGATCCTGGCCGAGGGCGGTCTCGGCACGAAGTGGAAGGAGGTCGAACCAGTCCTCGCCTCCGCCTCCATGCTGGCCCTGGCCGGGGTCGGGGTGAGCGTCGGCGTCACCGCCGCGGGCGCGCACTACCTGGTCGGACTGGAATGGCGGCAGGCGCTCATCATCGGGGCGGTGGTGTCCTCGACGGACGCGGCGGCGGTCTTCTCGGTGCTCCGGCGCATCCCGCTGCCCGCGCGCGTGACGGGCACCCTGGAGGCGGAGTCCGGCTTCAACGACGCCCCGGTGGTCATCCTGGTCGTCGCCCTGTCGACCGCGGGTCCGGTCGAACACTGGTACGTCCTGGTGGGCGAGATAGCCATGGAGCTGGCCATCGGCGCGGGCATAGGCCTCGCCGTCGGCTGGCTCGGCTCCTGGGGCCTCAGGCACGTCGCCCTGCCCGCCTCCGGCCTCTACCCGATCGCCGTGATGGCCATCGCGGTCACCGCGTACGCGGCCGGCGCGCTGGCGCACGGCAGCGGCTTCCTCGCGGTCTACCTGGCCTCCATGGTGCTCGGCAACGCCAAGCTGCCGCACTGGCCCGCCACCCGCGGTTTCGCCGAGGGGCTCGGCTGGATCGCCCAGATCGGCATGTTCGTCCTGCTCGGCCTGCTGGTCACCCCGCACGAGCTCGGCGACGACATCTGGCCCGCCCTGGTCATCGGTCTCGCGCTCACCATGGTGGCGCGGCCGCTGAGCGTGATCGTCAGCCTCGCGCCGTTCCGCGTGCCCTGGCGGGAGCAGACGCTGATGTCCTGGGCCGGGCTGCGCGGCGCCGTGCCCATCATCCTGGCGACGATCCCCATGGTGAACGGCGTCGACACCAGCCACCGGATCTTCAACATCGTCTTCGTCCTGGTCGTCGTCTACACCCTCGTCCAGGGGCCGACGCTGCCCTGGCTGGCCGGCAAGCTACGGCTCGGCGAGGGGCCGGAGGCCGCCGACCTCGGCATCGAGTCCGCGCCCCTGGAGCGGCTGCGCGGGCATCTGCTGTCCGTCTCGATCCCCGAGGGCTCCCTGATGCACGGTGTGGAGATCAACGAGCTGCGACTGCCCGCCGGAGCCGCCGTCACCCTGGTCGTCCGCGAAGGAAAATCGTTTGTTCCGTTGCCGGCGACGGTGCTGCGGCGCGGGGACGAGCTCCTCGTGGTCGCCACCGACCCGGTACGCGACGCCGCGGAACGGCGACTGCGCGCGGTCGGCCACGGCGGCAAGCTGGCGGGCTGGCTGGGCACGAACGGGACGGCGGGCGCGGGGTCGGGGTCGGGCGGCGCGCCGAGCGCACGTTAAGGGCGCGTTTCGGATAGTTCACGCCCCCACCAAACCCAGGTGAACAGGCCTCACGGTGCTGGTTTTCACAGGCGTACCGCGCTTTCACCCCTGTACGATGAAAGCACCCTGATCGAACCAACTCTGCCTGACGCAGAGCTGGCGCGACCGTATGGCGGCCGGAACGCTCTTCGCAGTGGATGCCGGTATCTACCGCAGTTCCGCGCAAGAGGACAGCTCTCGGCGCCCCCGCACGGGCGCGCTACCAGGCGGCAGAAAGGCACGGGCCGTGGCATCCACGGTCACCACCGAGCCGTCGCAGGACTCGGCGTCGCCGTCCCGCCCGGGATACGGACAGCTGCTGCGCACCCGCGGCGCCTGGACGTTCCTGCTCCCCGGTTTCGCGGCGCGCCAGCCGTTCGCCATGCTCACCATCTCCATCGTGCTGCTCGTGCAGCACACCACCGGCTCCTACGGCGCCGCGGGTGCAGCCGCGGCCGTCACCGGCGTCTCCATGGCGCTGTTCGCGCCGTACAGCGGCCGTCTGGCCGACCGCTACGGTCAGCGGGCGGTGCTGGTCCCCGGCGTGCTCGTGCACACACTGTCGGGCCTCGCCCTGACGGCGCTCGCGCTGGCGCACGCGCCCCTGTGGGCACTGTTCGCGGCGGCCGTGCCGACCGGTGCCTCGGTACCGCAGGTCGGCCCCATGGTCCGCGCCCGCTGGGGCGCCAAGCTCCAGGACTCCCCTCTGATGTCCACCGCGGCCGCCTTCGAGTCCGTCACCGACGAGCTCACCTTCGTGTTCGGCCCGCTGCTCGCGACCGCCCTGTGCACCACCGTGGCCCCGGCCGCCGGCCTGGTCACGGAGGCCGCGCTCACCCTGGCCGGCGGCCTGCTGTTCGCCGCGCGCAAGAGCACCCAGCCCCAGGTGACCGGCACCGGCCACGCGCGCGTGCGACACACCTCGGCGCTCGGCGTCCCGGGCGTGCGCGTGCTGGTCGTGGCGTTCCTGGGCATCGGGTCCGTCTTCGGCGGCATGCAGGTCTCCCTCGCGGCGTTCACCGAGTCGATCGGCGAGCCCGGCCTGAACGGCGTCCTGTACGGCACCTTCGCCGCGGGGAACATGCTCTCCGGCATCGTCTGCGGCGCACTCGCCTGGAAGGCCGCCCCGCACCGGCGCCTGGTCGTCGGCTACACGGCGCTCGCGCTGACCGCGTCGGCACTGTGGACGTCCCACTCGGTGCTCGTCCTGGCCGGTCTCGGCCTGCTGGTCGGCATGTGCATCGCACCCGCCCTGATCACCGGATACACGCTGGTCGACGGTCTGGTCCCGGCCGGCGCCCGCACCGAGGCGTTCACCTGGCTGACCGGCGCGGTGGCGCTCGGCCAGGCGGCCGCTGTCACGGTCGCCGGACAACTGGAGGACCGCCTGTGGGGCGGTGCCGGGTTCCTGGTGCCGATGGCCGGCACCGTACTGGCCCTGGTGACCCTTCTCGCCCTGCGTTCACGGCTGGTCACCCGGCCCCGGAACCGTACCGTCGCACGTGGCGTCGGTCACCGCGTGCCGGTGACGGTGGACTGATCCTCAGGAATACGTCACTATGGACCGTCGTTAGCACTCATCGAGTGAGAGTGCCAGGAGGAAGACAGTGCCGACCTACCAGTACCAGTGCACCGAGTGCGGCGAGGGCCTCGAGGCGGTGCAGAAGTTCACCGACGACGCCCTGACCGAGTGCCCCAACTGCGGTGGCCGCCTGAAGAAGGTGTTCTCCGCGGTCGGCATTGTCTTCAAGGGCTCGGGCTTCTACCGCAATGACAGCCGCGGCTCCTCGTCGAGCAGCAGCCCCGCGTCGAAGTCGTCCGGCTCCACCTCGTCGAGCGCGTCGTCCGACTCGAAGACGTCCGACTCGAAGTCCTCGTCCTCGACGTCGTCCTCCTCGTCCGGCTCGACGTCTTCCTCGTCGGGCTCGGCCAGCAGCTCCGCCGCCTGAGACCTCACCCCTCGGACCCCGCCGTCGGACGACGGCGGGGTCCGAGGCGTTCCCGGACACCGGCTCCTGCCCGCTCGGTCGGCCAGCTAGTGTGCTGCGCATGGTGAACGCAGAGATCGGCGTAATCGGCGGTTCCGGCTTCTACTCGTTCCTCGACGACGTGACCGAGATCCAGGTCGAGACGCCCTACGGGCCGCCCAGCGACTCTCTCTTCCTCGGCGAGATCGCCGGCCGCCGGGTGGCCTTCCTGCCCCGGCACGGACGCGGCCACCACCTGCCGCCGCACCGCATCAACTACCGGGCCAACCTCTGGGCGCTGCGCTCCGTCGGCGTGCGCCAGGTGCTCGGCCCGTGCGCGGTGGGCGGCCTGCGCCCCGAGTACGGTCCGGGCACGCTGCTCGTGCCGGACCAGCTGGTGGACCGCACGAAGTCCCGGGCGCAGTCCTACTTCGACGGGCTGCCGCTGCCCGACGGCACCGTGCCGAACGTGGTGCACGTCTCCCTGGCCGACCCCTACTGCCCCACCGGGCGGGCGGCCGCGCTGAAGGCGGCCCGCGGCCGGGACTGGGAGCCGGTGGACGGGGGCACGCTGGTGGTGATCGAGGGGCCGCGCTTCTCGACCCGCGCCGAATCGCTGTGGCACCAGGCGCAGGGCTGGTCGGTGGTGGGCATGACCGGCCACCCCGAGGCCGCGCTCGCCCGTGAACTGGAGCTCTGCTACTCGTCGTTGACGCTGGTCACGGACCTGGACGCGGGCGCCGAGACCGGTGAGGGCGTCTCGCACGACGAGGTTCTGAAGGTGTTCGCGGCCAATGTGGACCGACTGCGGGGTGTGCTGTTCGACGCGGTGGCGGCCCTGCCGGAGAACACGGCACGGGACTGCCTGTGCACGAACGCGCTCGGCGGCATGGACCCGGGGTTCCAGCTGCCGTAACGCAGGGGCGGTTTCCACAGGGGGGATACGGGCGGAACTCCTCGTTCGAGTGGCCGAGTTGTCCACAACCGGTCGGTAGCCCACCGGCTCCGACGCGTTTCGGCGCGAGACCTCATCGTGGTCTCGCAAGCCGATTCCTCGTCGCCGGTGGTGATCTCCATGTCCGTTCCCCCGTCTCTGTCCCCTGTCTTCCCCCCTCCCCTTCACATCCCGCGCCCGCTGGGCACGGACGCCCCTGCAACCTGCGAGGTCCCGCAGTTCGAGCCGGTGCGGGTACGCGGCGGGCGCTATCAGCTGCACCGGCTGCTGCGCCACCGCAGGCGGGCTCTCGCGGCCGGCCTGGCGATCACGGCGGCGGCGCTCGTCGCGGCGGGACCGCGTGCCGCCACCGACCCCCTGCGCGCCGAGCGGACCCGCGGACACCCTGCCTCTCAGCCGGTACGACGGCATGCCCCGCCCGTGGACATGGTGACCGCACCGGTCCGCATCGCCGACGCGGCCACCGTCCGGCTGCTGCGCCCCGGTGACCGGGTGGACGTCATCGCGGCCGGGGACCCCGCGGCGGGCGGGGAGGCCCGGGTGATCGCTCGCGGGGTGCGCGTGACGAAGCTGCCCGAGCCGGCCGACGCGGCCGGGGAGAGCGGGGCGCTGGTCGTGCTCGCGGTTCCGCGCGACACCGCGGCCCGGCTGGTCGGCGCGAGCGCCACGGCACGGCTGGCGGTGACGTTGTGCTGAACAACCTGGGGCGATTTTCGGGACTCTTTGTGTCAAGTCGCTCGTCCGAGCTACCGGATTGGGCGCGATGGCCGCACGGTGACGTAGGTTGCGGATCACTTTGTTCCACACCCTGTGCATGTGAGGAGAGTCCCCGAGGTGAGCGCGAAGAAGGAACCGGGCATCTGGCAGGGCTTCAAGGCCTTCCTGATGCGCGGAAACGTCGTCGATCTGGCAGTCGCGGTGGTCATCGGCGCCGCCTTCACGAACATCGTCAACTCGGTGGTGAAGGGGCTCATCAACCCGCTGGTCGGCGCGATCGGCACGAAGAACCTCGACAGCTACAGCTCGTGCCTGAAGGCCCCGTGCACGCTGAACGCGGACGGCACGGTGAAGACCGGCATTCCGATCATGTGGGGCGAGGTCCTGGGCGCCACGCTCTCCTTCGTGATCACCGCGGCGGTCGTGTACTTCCTGATGGTCCTGCCGATGGCGAAGTACCTGTCCCGCGTGGAGGCCCGCAGGAAGGCGAAGGAGGGCACGCACGAGGTCATCGAGGTGACCGAGCTGGAGGTGCTGAAGGAGATCCGCGACGCCCTGGTCGCCCAGCGCGGAAACGGTCACAACCAGCGTTAGCGGCGCTCCGGGCGGTCGCGCGGGCGGCTCAGAGGTGGTGGGGCGGCTTCTCGTCGAGGAAACGCCTGAGGTCGGCCGCCGAGTCGCCCTCCGGGCGGTCGCCCCAGCCGCGGTCCGTGTCGTCCGAGGACTGCCGGTCGAGTGGGTCGTCGAAGATCAGCGCGGGCTTCGGGTCGCGCGGCGCGGGCTCGGGGGCGGTGCTCATGCCTCAAGCGTACGGCGCACGCGGCGGCCCCGGCCCTGCCGCCTGCCGTGTCACCGGCCCCCCTGCGGGTCCGTTCGCGGGCTTTCGGTGGCCTTTTCTGCTGTGCTGGACGCATGACGTCGAGTTCTCCTCCGGCTCCCGCCTCCCAGCACCCACCCCAGCCCCTGCGGCCACTGCGCCGGCTCACCGCGCGCGGGCGCGACGAGGCCCATCGGGTGGCCTCACCGCTCGAGCTCTTCTTCGACCTGTGTTTCGTCGTGGCCATCGCGCAGGCGGGCGTGGAGCTGGTGCACGCCGTCGCGGCGGGGCACGCGGGCGAAGGCGTCCTGAACTACGCGATGCAGTTCTTCGCCATCTGGTGGGCGTGGATGAACTTCACCTGGTTCTCCTCGGCGTACGACAACGACGACGTGCTCTACCGGATCGTCACCCTGGTCCAGATCGCCGGCGTCCTGGTGCTGGCGGCCGGTATCTCGCAGGCCTTCACCGACCACGACTACCTGGTGGTCTGGCTGGGCTACGTGATCATGCGGCTGGCGATGGCCGCGCAGTGGCTGAGAGCCGCGCGCTGGGCCCGGGGCGCGGAGCGGACCATGGCGCTCCGGTACGCGGGCGGGGTGCTGCTGTGCCTGGTCGGCTGGCTCGGGCTGGTGGTGCTGCCGGTGCCCGCACGCCCCTGGGTGTTCCTGGTGATGGCGATCGCCGAGATGTGCGTGCCGCTGTACGCGGAGAAGGACTACACGACCTCCTGGCACCCGCACCACATCGCCGAACGGTACGGGCTGTTCACGATCATCGTGCTCGGCGAGACGATCTCGGCGGCGACGGTCGCCGTGAAGTCGGCCCTGGCCGAGCACGACGCGCTGAGCGAGCTGCTGCCGATCGCGGCGGGCGGCCTGCTGATCGTCTTCTCGGCCTGGTGGATCTACTTCGTGGTGCCGATCCACGGCCATCTGCGTTCCAACAAGGAGTCGTTCCTGTGGGGTTACGGCCACTACCTGATCTTCGCGTCGGCGGCCTCGATCGGCGCGGGCATCGAGGTGGCCGTCGAGGAGGCGGTCGGCAAGGCGCGCATCTCCACGACGGCCGCGTCGGCGGCCGTGACCGTGCCGACCGCGCTGTACCTGCTGACCGTGTGGGCGCTGCACTCGCGGCACTTCAAGGTGGGCCTCGCCCAGCAGCTGGTGCTGCCGGTGACGGCGCTGCTGGTGGTCTGCTGCACGTTCCTGGGCGACTGGGCGGTGCCGGCGGCGGGCATCGTGTCGGCGCTGGCGGTGGCGACCGGGACGGCCCTGACGGCGCGCGCGGCCGGTCGCGAGCGCCCCGCGGAAGCCACCGCGGCCGCCTCCTGACGGGTCCGCAGCCGCGCCGGGCTGGGCCAGACTGGCCGTCATGACAGTTGACGCATTGACGGACGTGGCCGGGCTGCGGGTGGGACATGCCACCCGTACCGGCGACGGCTGGCTCACCGGCACCACCGTCGTCCTCGCTCCCGAGGGCGGCGCGGTCGCCGCCGTGGACGTACGCGGTGGCGGTCCGGGGACGAAGGAGACCGACGCGCTCGATCCGCGCACCGTGGTGCAGCGGGCGGAGGCGGTCGTCCTCACGGGCGGCAGCGCGTACGGGCTCGACGCGGCGTCCGGGGTGATGGCCTGGCTCGAGGAACAGGGGCGCGGAGTGCGGGTGGGGGCGGATCCGGCGCATGTGGTGCCGGTGGTGCCCGCCGCCTGCGTCTTCGATCTGGGACGGGGCGGGAGCTTCCGGGCCCGGCCGGACGCGGCGTTGGGGCGTGCGGCGGTGGAGGCGGCCGCGGCGAGCCCGCCCGGGGCCCGGGTGCGGGAGGGGTGTGTGGGAGCCGGTACGGGCGCCGTCGCCGGGGGGCTGAAGGGCGGGATCGGCAGCGCGAGCGTCGTGCTGGGCTCCGGGATCACCGTGGGCGCGCTCGTGGTCGCCAACCCGGCGGGCGCGGTGGTTCAGCCCGAGACCGGTGCGTTGTACGGGGAGTTGTTCCAGGGGCGGGTGCGGTACCCCGAGGAGCACGTGCACGAGGCCGCCCGCCTGCGGCTCGCGGAGGCCGCCGCGAAGAACGCGCCCCCGCTGCTCAACACCACGCTCGCGGTGGTCGCCACCGATGCCGTGCTGTCCAAGGCGCAGGCACAGAAGCTCGCCGGCACTGCGCACGACGGGATCGCGCGCGCCGTCCGGCCGGTGCACCTGCTCAACGACGGGGACACGGTGTTCGCGCTGGCGACGGGTGCGCGCCCGCTCGGCGAACACCCGCTCGCGCTCAACGAGATCCTCGCGGCCGGCGCGGACCTGGTGACCCGCGCGATCGTGCGGGCCGTGCGGGCCGCCGGGCCGGTCGACGGACCTGGCGGGGTGTGGCCGTCGTACGAGGAGCTGTACGGGGCGCGCTGACGGCGGTGAGCGGCGCGCTCTCTGCGACAGCCGATCGGAACCTTGCGCGTTCCTGTCGATTGTCCTGGTTCTGTCACGTGATGGCGTTCAGCGAGCGTCGGAGGGAACCCCGGTAGGGGCCTCCGGCCTCTTTCTCCACGCACTGGAACGGATCACGCACATCACAAGAACCTGGAGCAGCCCGTGACAACGCCGGACATTGCAGCGCGGCGCGCACTGGGGGCCTGTGCCGCCCTGATGGTCGGCGCCCTCGCCCTCACCGCCTGCGGCGGCAACGCCAGCGCCAAGAGCGACGACAGCAAGGGCGGGCAGCAGGACAGCGCCGCCAGGACGTCCACGGCGAAGATCGTGATCTCGGCGAAGGACGGTTCGACCGGAGCGTCCATCAACACGACCGGCGTACAGGTCAGCGGCGGCAGACTGACCGACGTCAAGATGACCGTGGCGGGGTCGGGGCAGGCCGTGGACGGCACCCTCTCGGCGGACGGCGGCACCTGGAAGCCCGAGGAGCAGCTGGAGCGGGGCACGAAGTACGAGATATCGGCGACCGCGAAGGACTCGAAGGGGCTCACGGCGGCGGCCAACTCCATCTTCACCACCGTCAACTCGTCGAACAGCTACATCGGCACGTACACGCCGGACAACGGGACGACGGTCGGTGTGGGGATGCCGGTGTCGTTCGACTTCGACAAGGTCATCACCGACAGGAAGGCCGTGCAGTCGCACATCACGGTCACGTCCAGCAGCGGCCAGCAGGTGGTGGGGCACTGGTTCGGGTCGCAGCGGCTGGACTTCCGGCCGCAGGACTACTGGAAGGCCGGCTCCGAGGTCACGATGAAGATCGACCTGGACGGGGTCGAGGGCGCCAACGGCGTCTACGGGGTGCAGAAGAAGACGGTGACCTTCACCGTCGGACGTTCGCAGGTCTCCACGGTGGACGCGAACACGCAGACCATGACGGTGGTGCGGGACGGCAAGGTCCTCAAGACGGTGCCGGTGTCGACGGGCAGCCCGGAGCACACGACGTACAACGGGCAGATGGTGATCTCCGAGAAGTTCGTCCAGACCCGGATGAACAGCCAGACGGTCGGCCTGGGCGGGGAGTACGACATCCCGGACGTGCCGCACGCGATGCGGCTGACGACGTCGGGGACGTTCATCCACGGCAACTACTGGTACAACAGGGGCAATCCGCCGTTCGGGCGCGAGGGCACCAGCCACGGCTGCGTGGGGCTCGCGGACGTGCAGGGCGCGCAGGGTGACACCATGGCCAAGTGGTTCTACGACAACTCGCTCGTCGGGGACGTCGTGATCGTGAAGAACTCCCCCGACAAGACCGTGCAGCCGGACAACGGGCTCAATGGGTGGAACCTGTCGTGGAGCGACTGGACCGCCGGAAGCTCCGTCTGACCGGCACCTTTTGACGGATCGTCGGGTCGCGCGGGAACTTTTCGCGCGGCCCGCGAGTTTTCCCGGCGTACGTTTTCTCGGTTCCCGGACATGATGTCCGACCGAGGGGCTACGGTATGCACCCACAAGGTGACATGCAGCAACGCCGGGAGAAACCTTGAGCGTTCCGTACGAGACGGCAGCGTACGAACCAGCCGAGTCGCCCGAGTCTCCGGAGGAGCACCTCGCGCGGCTCCTCGGCCGCGCCCTGAACTCCTTCGAGTTGCCCGACGAGGCCATAAGGCAGCTGGACTGCGCGCTGGCGCACGACAGTTCGCTGCACTCCGCGCACCACAGCGCGGGACTGCACCGGGAGACGTACCGGCACACCTGGCTGCTGGCCGACGGCTCGGCGGTCACACTGTGGGAGCTCGTGCACAACACGGTGCCGGGCAGCGACCCGCAGCACGAGGTGTACGTCGACGAGGAGGAGCTGCGGGCCGCGACCGCGCGGCTCCCGTTACCGCCGGACACCCCGGACTTCGAGCTGCCGGTGCTGGTGACGCTGGCGCCGGTCCCGGAGCCCCGGCACGTGTATGTGCCGGACGACTCGGCGGACCACGCGCGTCGGCTGCTGCGCCGGGCGGAGAACCCCGACCGGCCGGACGCGGAGACGGCCCAGGTGCTGTCGACGGCGTTCGCGCACCAGATCACCCAGGCGTTCGGGCGGCCGGGACGCGCGGGCAGGTCGGGTCTGGGCTTCTCGCTCTACGAGCACGCGTTCCTGCTGCGCGACGGCCAGGAGCTGTCCCTGTGGGAGGTCGAGCACACGGCGACGCCGGACGGCCGGCACATGTGCGAGGTGTACCCGTCGGAGGACGCGGCCAGGGACGCGATGGAGCGGCGGGCGGCGCGCCAGGGCTGACCACTGGGCCCGCGGTGCAGCCGTCCTCAGTGGCCGCGGCGGCCCGAGCGGCCGCCGAGTCTGCGGACCAGGCCGGCGAAGGCGTCCTGTTCGGCGGGGGTCAGCTCGACGGTCTCGCGGGGCGGGGCGGCCTTGAGCTGGTGCGGGAAGGCGGGGAGGGCACGCGCGGCGTGCCAGGCGATGGCTTCGCGGCGGTTGCGGCGCAGCAGGCGCGTCACGACGACCGCCCAGCCGACGGTCGCCAGGGTGAGCGCGGCCATGCCGATCAGCTGGAGGGTCGAGGCGTGCGCGGGCATACGCCCCAGTACACACCACGGTCCGGGACTTTGGTCCCGGACCGTGACGTATCTCGCAGGTGCCGTGAACAACTCACAGCGAATCAAAGGGACAAGAAGGGCGCGGGCGCTCAGGCCGCGACCGGCTGCCTGTCCTCCTTCGCGGTGGCGGCCGGGCCGGCGGCGGAGCCGCCCGCGGGGGTCTCCTTGGCCGGCTTGCGCAGGCCCTTCAGGAGGACGACCAGGGCCGTGGTGACACAGACACCGGCGGCGATGGCGATCAGGTAGAGGAACGGGTTGCCGATCAGCGGGACCACGAAGATGCCGCCGTGCGGGGCGCGCAGGGTGGCGCCGAAGGCCATCGACAGGGCGCCGGTGATGGCGCCGCCGACCATCGAGGACGGGATGACGCGCAGCGGGTCGGCGGCCGCGAACGGGATCGCGCCCTCGGAGATGAAGGAGGCGCCCAGGACCCAGGCGGCCTTGCCGTTCTCGCGTTCGGTCTCGGTGAAGAGCTTGCCGCGGACGGTGGTCGCCAGGGCCATCGCCAGCGGCGGGACCATGCCGGCCGCCATGACCGCCGCCATGATCTTCATCGCGGAGTCACTGGGGTTGGAGACGGCGATACCGGCGGTGGCGAAGGTGTACGCGACCTTGTTGACGGGGCCGCCGAGGTCGAAGCACATCATCAGGCCGAGCAGGGCGCCGAGCAGGATGGCGTTGGAGCCGGAGAGGCCGTTCAGCCAGTCGGTCATGCCCTTCTGGGCGGAGGCGATGGGCTTGCCGATCACGACGAACATCAGGAAGCCGACGATCGCCGAGGAGATCAGCGGGATCACCACGACCGGCATGATGCCGCGCACCGCCGCGGGGATCTTCACCTTCTGGATCGCCATCACCACGCCACCGGCGATCAGACCGGCGGCCAGACCGCCGAGGAAGCCGGCGTTGATGGTGGAGGCGATCATGCCGCCGACGAAGCCGGGGACCAGGCCCGGCCGGTCCGCCATGCCGTAGGCGATGTAGCCGGCCAGGACGGGGACGAGGAAGCCGAAGGAGACGACACCGATCTGGAAGAGCAGCGCGGCCCAGCTGTCGCCCTGGGTCCACACGAAGTGGTCCATGACCGACGGCGCCTTGTTGATCGTGTAGCCGCCGATCGCGAAGCCGAGGGCGATCAGCAGACCGCCGGCCGCGACGAACGGGACCATGTAGCTCACGCCGGACATCAGCCACTTGCGCAGCTTGGTGCCGTAGCCCTCGCCCGCCTCCCCGGCGCGTTCGACCGGTGTGGACGGCGCGGAGCCGGACGTGACCTCGCCGCGGGCCGCCTTAGCGCGGACCTCGCCGATCAGCTCGGCGGGGCGGTTGATGCCCGCCTTCACGCCGACGTCGACGGTCGGCTTGCCGGCGAAGCGGTCCTTCTCGCGGACGGGTACGTCGTGGGCGAAGATCACGCCGTCCGCCGCCGCGATGACCTCGGGGTCGAGCCGGGTGAAGCCGGCCGAGCCCTGCGTCTCGACGACGAGTTCGACGCCCGCGTCGCGGCCCGCGTTCTCCAGGGACTCGGCCGCCATGTAGGTGTGGGCGATGCCGGTGGGGCAGGAGGTGACGGCGACGATACGGAAGGGACGCTCACCCGCGTCCGAAGCCGTGCCCGTGCCCGTGCCTGTGCCCGTGCCGGTACCTGCACCCGTGCCTGTGCTGGCCGCTGCGGTGCCGGCGGAGGCCGCCGCCGGCGCCGCAGCGGTGTTCTGGGGCCCGCCCGCAGGGACGCTCGCCGCGGCCTTCGTGTCCTTCGCGGGCGTCTCGTCGCCGCGGATCAGGGCCGCAGCGGTCTCCGCGTCGCCCGCCGACCGCAGCGCGTCCGTGAACTCGCTGTTCATCAGCTGGCGGGCCAGCGAGGAGAGGATGGTGAGGTGGGCGTCGTCGGCGCCGGCGGGGGCCGCGATCAGGAAGATCAGGTCGGCGGGGCCGTCGGCGGCGCCGAAGTCGATGCCGGCGGCGCTGCGCCCGAAGGCGAGCGTCGGCTCGGTGACGTGGGCGCTGCGGCAGTGCGGGATGCCGATGCCGCCGTCGAGGCCGGTGGGCATCTGGGCCTCGCGGGCGGCCACGTCTGCGAGGAAGCCCTCCAGGTCGGTCACCCGGCCCAGGGTCACCATGCGCTCGGCGAGGGCGCGCGCCGCCGCTTCTTTGGTATCGGCGGACAGGTCGAGATCGACCAGGTCCGCGGTGATCATGTCGCTCATCGCGGGCTCCTATGCACGCGTATCGCCCGGGGTGTGGGGTGGGCGGGTTCTTCGGGGACGGGGGTGCCGTGGGGGGCGGGGTGGGAGGCGGGGCCGGGGAAGCCCCGCCTCCCGGGCACGGCGGGGCGGCTCAGGGTGCCCCGACGGCCCGTCGGCGCGGCGAGTAACGAGACGCCTCGCCGCTCCTGGGCCGGTTGTCGGCCGACGGCGCCGGGGAACAGCGCGGCCGGGTGAGCGGTCGTACGAGCGTTCATGACACCGGCTCCGTCAGTTCGCGGTCGACGGGGACGCGGTCGGTGACGGTGACCGCCGACGGGTCCAGGTCGGCCGGGGTGGGCATCACGCTGCCGGGCAGCTGGACGGCGGCGGCGCCGTGGGCGACGGCGGAGGCGAGGGCCTTCGGGCCGCGGCCGCCGGCGATGAGGAAACCGGCGAGGGAGGAGTCGCCGGCGCCGACGTTGCTGCGGACGGTGTCCACGCGGGCGCTCGCGAACCAGGCGCCCGCGTCCTCCACGAGCAGCTGCCCGTCGGCGCCCAGGCTGGCGAGGACGGCATGGGCGCCCATGCCGCGCAGTTCCTCGGCCGCCTTGAGCGCGTCGCCCACGGTCGCCAGGGGGCGCCCGACGGCTTCCGCGAGCTCCTCGGCGTTCGGCTTCACCACGTCGGGCTGCTCGCGCAGCGCTTCGAGCAGCGCGCGCCCCGAGGTGTCCAGTGCGATGCGCGCGCCGCCGGCGTGCGCCCGGGCGACGACCTCGGCGTACCAGGAGGGGGCGAGCCCGCGCGGCAGGCTGCCGCAGCAGGCGATCCAGTCGGCGTCGTGCGACTGCTCGCGCACGGTCTCCAGGAGGAGCTCCTGCTCCTCCGCCGAGAGTTCCGGACCGGGCGCGTTGATCTTGGTGAGCACTCCGTCGGACTCCGCGAGCGCGATGTTGGAGCGGGTGGCTCCGGCGACCGGGACCGGCGCGACCTCGATGCCCTGGGCGTCGAGCAGGTCGGCGACGAGCGCGCCCGGCGCTCCGCCCAGGGGCAGTACGGCGACGGTGCGCCGGCCGGCGGCCGCTACGGCACGCGAGACGTTGACGCCCTTGCCGCCGGGGTCCATGCGCTCGCCGGAGGCGCGGATGACCTCGCCGCGCTCCAGGGCGGGGACCTCGTAGGTCCGGTCGAGGGAGGGGTTGGGGGTGACGGTGAGGATCATGCCCGTACCGATCGTGGCGCTCGTGGTGCTCATGCTCGTACTACTTCCGTGCCGCCGCGCTCGATGGCGGCGGCGTCCTCGGGGCTGAGCCCGCTGTCGGTGATCAGCAGGTCCACGTCGCCCATGTCGCCGAAGCGGGCGAAGTGCTCCTGGCCGTGCTTGGCGGAGTCGGCGAGCAGGACCACCCGGCGGGCCGCGGCGACGGCCGCCCGCTTGACCGCGGCCTCGGCGAGGTCGGGGGTGGTCAGGCCCTGGTCGGCGGAGAAGCCGTTGGCGGCGACGAAGAGGACGTCGGCACGGATCTCGCTGTACGCGCGCAGCGCCCAGGCGTCCACGGCGGCACGCGTGTTGTGCCGCACGCGCCCGCCGACCAGGTGGAGCTGGATGCCCGGGTGGTCGGCGAGGCGGGCCGCGATGGGGAGGCTGTGCGTGACGACGGTGAGGGACGCATCCAGCGGGATGGCCGCGGCGAGGCGGGCGACCGTGGAACCGGCGTCGAGGATCAGGGTGCCCTCGGTCGGCAGTTCGGGGACGGCGGCCTTGGCGATGCGGTCCTTCTCGTCGGCCGAGGTGGACTCGCGCTCGGCGAGGTCCGGCTCGAAGTCGAGGCGCCCGGCCGGGATGGCACCGCCGTGCACCCGGCGGACGAGACCGGCGCGGTCGAGGGCCTTCAGGTCGCGGCGGATCGTCTCCTGCGTGACCTGGAACTCCTCGGCGAGCGACACGACGTCCACCCGGCCGCCGTCACGGGCGAGCCGGAGGATCTCCTGCTGCCGCTCCGGTGCGTACATGCCCCTGTGCCTCCGCTCCAAGATACGTCCCACCGACGTCCGGTTCAGGTCCGACTCATGTCCGACCGTGTCTGACTCATGCCCGAACTTGTGGTTTCGCGAGGAGGCTACGCCGGGATTTCCGGAAAGTAAACAGGTTCGGGCGGCAAACGGACACGATCGGGCTTTCGACCTGTTCAGGGCACCTCCGAGGCGCCCATACGGAAGGGCCCGGCGCCTTCCGGCGCCGGGCCCTTCGACCGGTGGCGGTCAGTGGACGAGTGCGGGCTCCTCCTCCGGCGCGGGGAGCAGCACCTCCGTACCGCCGGCCTCCAGGTGCTGCGCAGGGCGCTTCGGCAGAGCGGACATCAGGAGGAAGATCACGGCCATGACCGCGGCCACCCAGAGCAGGGCGTGCTGGAAGCCGTTCACGAAGGCCGGGCCGATGCGGGACGCGGTCGGGCTGATCCGGGACGCGGTCAGGCTGTCGTCGACGACGCCGTAGAAGACCACCGAGACCAGGCCGAGGCCCAGCGCGTTGCCCATCTGCTGCACGGTGTTGATCAGACCGGAGGCGGAACCGGCGTGCTCGCGCGGGACTTCCGACAGCACCGCGTCCGTCAGCGGGGCGACGATCAGGCCCATGCCCGCGCCCATCACGACCAGCGGCAGGGCCATCTGCCAGGAGGCGATGGCGAGGCCGTAGCGGTCCGACTCCCAGATGTAGAGCAGGACACCGAGACCCATCAGCAGAGCACCGGCCTGGAGCACCTTGCGGCCGAAGCGCGGGACCAGTTTCTGCACGGACACGCCGGCCGCGACGGAGACGGAGATCGAGAACGGCACCCCGGTCAGGCCGGCGTGCAGCGGGGTCCAGCCGAGGCCGACCTGCATGTACAGCGTCCAGACCAGGAAGAAGATGCCGAGCGCCACACCGAAGACGGTCTGCACGGCGATACCGGCGGCGAAGCTCTTCACCGTGAAGAGGGAGGGCTCGATGAGGGGGGAGCCGTCGCGGGCGGCCTTGCGGCGTTCGTACACCACCAGCGCGCCGAAGACGACGAGCGAGCCGGCCATCGACGCGTACCCCCACAGCGGCCAGCCCAGCTCGCGGCCGCGGGTCAGCGGGTAGAGCAGCATCAGCAGGCCGAGGGTGACCAGGGCGACGCCGGCGAGGTCGAGCCGCAGCGCGTGCGGGGCCTTGGATTCGCTGATGTAACGGCGGCCGAGGAGGAGGGCGGCGATGCCGACCGGGAGGTTGATCAGGAAGATCGGGCGCCATTCGAGGCCGAAGAGGTTCCACTCGGTAAGGAGGGCGCCGAGCAGCGGGCCGGAGACCGCGCCGAGTCCGACGATCGCACCGAACAGGCCGAAGACCTTGCCGCGTTCACGTGCCGGGAAGGTGGCGTGCACGATCGACAGGACCTGCGGGACCATCATCGCGGCCATGCCGCCCTGCAGGATGCGGGAGGCCACCAGCATCTCCGGGTTGGCGGCGAAGCCGCACAGGGCGGAGGCGAGGGTGAAGCCCGCGACGCCGATCAGAAACAGACGTTTACGACCGTGAATATCACCGAGGCGGCCGCCGGTGATCAGGCCGGCGGCGAAGGCCAGGGCGTAGCCGGCGGTTATCCACTGGATCTGGCCGAAGGAGGCGCCGGCGTCCCGCTGGATGGAGGGGATGGCGATGTTGACGATCGTGACATCGACGAGGTCCATGAAAGCCGCGGTCATGACGATGGCCAGGGCCAGCCAGCGGTGCGGTGCACCGGGGGAAGCCGACGGTTCGAGCGCCGTCGGGGTCAGTGTGGTGTTGTCCGTGACGGTCCGTTGTGGCTGGTCGCGCAGTTCCCCGCGCCCCTTCAGGGCGCCTGTGTCCGTGGAAGTCATATCGGCACCGTAGATGCGCATTAGGCCAGATCCCGTCCTACTGGTACGGCATCCTCGGACGCATGACGACAGACACCCCGGCTCGGCTGCTGCAGCTCCTGTCTCTTCTCCAGACGCCCCGTGAGTGGCCCGGTGGGGAACTCGCCGAGCGGCTCCGGGTGTCCCGGCGTACCGTGCGGCGGGACATCGACCGGCTGCGGGAGCTGGGGTATCCCGTCGAGGCCAGCAAGGGGGCCGACGGGGGGTACCGGCTGGTCGCCGGGAAGGCCATGCCGCCGCTGCTGCTCGACGACGAGGAGGCCGTCGCCATCGCGGTCGGGCTGCGGGCCGGGGCCGGGCATGCCGTGGAGGGGGTGGAGGAGGCGTCGGTGCGGGCGCTGGCGAAGCTGGAGCAGGTGCTGCCGGCCCGGCTGCGGCACCGGGTGACCACGTTGCAGGCCGCGACCACGGCGCTGACCAGTGGGGACGGGGCGAGTATCGCGCCCGAGACACTGACCGTGATGGCGTCGGCGGTCGCGGGGCGGGAGCGGTTGCGGTTCGCGTACCGGGCGGCGGACGGGAGTGAGACGCGGCGGCAGGCGGAGCCGTACCGGCTGGTGTCGACGGGGCGGCGGTGGTACCTCGTGGCGTACGACCTCGATCGCGACGACTGGCGGACGTTCCGGGTCGACCGGGTGAGCGAGCCGTTCGCCACCGGTGCGCGGTTCGCTCCGCGGGAGATGCCGACGGGGAGTGCGGCGGAGTACTTGCGGCGGTCCATCCAGCGCCGGCACGAGACGTACGGGTTCACTGTCGCGTTCGCCGGGACGGCGGAGGAGGTGGGGGCTCGGCTGCCGGGGTGGTTGGGGACGCCGGTGGAAGAGGAAGGGGGTGGGGGCGGGTGGTGTGTTGTCCGGGGGGAGACCGGGGATCCGGTGGAGTGGCTGGCGGTGCGGTTGGCGATGGCGGGGCACGAGTTCGTGGTCCGGGAGCCTGCGGAACTGGTGGCGTGTGTACGGGAGTTGGGGGGCCGGTTGAGTCGGGCCGGGGGTGCGTGAGGGGTGCGGGTGGGTGGGGGCTGAGGAGGGTGGGGACGCTTACCGACGCTGGCAGGGTGCCTCCCCCAGCCTTCGGCCGGGGGGACCCCCAGCGCCCACCCGTGCCGCCCTGCGGCACGCCTGCCCGCAGCTACGCGCCCTGAAGGGGCGCGGGGAACTGCGCGACCAGCCCCCACCGGCCCGCAGCCGGGCGATTACGCGCTGGGGCCCTCCCACGCGAACCCCCGCAGCGCCGCCAGGTTCTGCAGGGCCAGGGCCGCCGGGCCTTCCGGACCCGTGGGGGTGGCCGTGCCTGCCGCCCATGACTCGACGGCCACTCGCACCGCAGCGCCGGCCACCGCCGCGGTGAAGCGGAGCGGGGCGGGCGGGGCAACGTTGTCGATGGCGGTGGCTGTGCGTTCCGCCAGGATCGACGTCAGGAGGCGGTCCGAGGACTGGCAGACCTCCGCCCACACCTTGCGCAGGGCCGGGCTCGTGTCGGCCAGGTGGATCAGGGTGCGGACCCATTCCCAGGAGGCGGCGGAGACCCCCGCGCCGGGGGTCAGGGTGTGGCGGACGGCGTGTTCCAGGGCCTCGGGGACGGAGAGGGCCGCGGGGGCCGCCCGTACCGCCTCCGCCCAGCGCCGGGCGCCCGCCGCGTAGAGCGGGGCGACCGCCTCTTCCTTCGTGGCGAAGTAGCGGTAGAACGTACGGGGGGCGATGCCCGCGGCCTGTGCGATGTCCTCGGCGCGCGTGGCCCGCAGGCCGTGCCGTACGAAGAGGCCCGCGGCCGCCCGGGCTATCTCCATGCGCGTCTCCGCCTTGCGCCGTTCCGTGAGGGAGAGGGGGGCGGGGTCCTGCGTGGGGGTGCTGCCGGTGGTGCTGGGGGTGCTCACCTCGGCAGGCTATGCCTCTGTGGCAGAATCTGCCATCCGGTGGTTCACCCCGTGGTTCAGGTACGGGGTGGACCACCGTTTCAGCATGCCCGGGGGCGCGGGACCACGGCAAACGCCGCCTGCTTCCCCGGACAGACAGCCGGACAGACAGCCGGACAGACACCTGGACAGACAGAGTGTGGAGCCGGACTCCGGCACCCGGGGGGGATGGGCGCCGAAGTCCGGCTCTGGGAGAGTCCCGGCGCCGGGGGGATGGTGCGTCGGGACGTGGCTTGTCGACAGGTCGTCAGGGTGTCGGGTGTGCAAGGAGGTTGGGTGCGGCGGCTTGGCCGTGGACCTCGACTCCCCGGCCCTGGATGGTTGTTCCCTACACGCGGAGCCTTGAAGCGGCGGTACCGCGCCATGTTTGCGCCGTCTTCCGCCACCCGGCGCACGCGCCCGGCGTGAGCGGGGTCTCGCGCGCGCTGGTCACGCGAGCCCCACTCGTGCGAACCCCCTGCCCCCGCACAACCCGCAGCCCCCTTACGCCGCCGGCTCGAACCCTGTGGAGCGGGCCAGCTTCTTCAGCTCCAGCAGCGCGTGCTTCTCGATCTGGCGGATGCGCTCACGGGTCAGGCCGTGCTCCTTGCCGACCTCGGTCAGCGTGCGCTCGCGGCCGTCCTCGATGCCGTACCGCATCTTGATGATGGAGGCCGTGCGCTGGTCCAGGCGGCCGATCAGGTCGTCGAGTTCCTCGCTGCGCAGGAGGGTCAGGACGGACTGCTCGGGGCTGACCGCCGACGTGTCCTCCAGCAGGTCGCCGAACTGGGTGTCGCCGTCGTCGTCCACCGACATGTTCAGCGAGACCGGGTCACGGGCCCAGTCGAGGACGTCGATGACGCGCTCGGGCGTGGAGCCGAGCTCGGCGGCGATCTCGGCGGGCTCCGGTTCGCGGCCGTTCTCCCGGTTGAACTCGCGCTGGACGCGGCGGATCCGGCCGAGCTCCTCCACCAGGTGGACGGGGAGCCGGATGGTCCGGGACTGGTCGGCGATGGAGCGGGTGATCGCCTGGCGGATCCACCAGGTGGCGTACGTGGAGAACTTGAAGCCCTTGCGGTAGTCGAACTTCTCGACGGCGCGCACCAGACCGGCATTGCCCTCCTGGATCAGGTCGAGGAGGGGCAGGCCGCTGCGCGGGTAGCGTCGGGCGACGGCCACGACCAGGCGGAGGTTGGAGCGGATGAAGACGTCCTTCGCCCGCTCGCCGGCGGCGACGAGCGCCTCCAGCTCCTCACGGGTGGCGTCGGACGCGGACTCCTCCTCGCCGTCGAGGACCTGTCGCGCGAACACACCCGCCTCTACGGCCTGGGACAGCTCGACTTCCTTGGCGGCGTCGAGCAGCGGCGTGCGTGCGATCTCGTCGAGGTACATGCCGACCAGATCGCGGTCGGCGATCTCGCCGCCATGGCTGCGAACGCCACGGGCGCGAACACTGCTTGCCGAGTCGGCCGTCTCGCCGGTGGCGGCGGACTGACGACGGGCGACGGCACGGGTTGCCATGCGTGCTCCCTTGCGATGGTGGGCGGGCGGGGTGGTCCTGTCGGTTCTTCTCGGTCCTTCGGTGAATGCTCGGCACTCGGCCTCAGCGCTCCGGAACTCCACTCCTGGAACTCCTGGGACTCTCGTCCAGTGCCCGGCATCCGAAGGAAACAACGACTGGAATCCGGACAGAATTCCCATGCTGCCCCCCGGATTTTCTGATCATGCAGTACCCTGTGCGACCACGTGAGGAGGCGCGGTGCCGTCGGAACGTACAGAGGTGCAGGTCAGACCGGGAGCCGAGGGGGACCTCGAAGCCCTCACGGAGATCTACAATCACTACGTTCGTGAGACGTCCATCACATTCGACACGGTGGTCTTCACTCCGGAAGAGCGTCGTCCGTGGCTGCTCTCCCACCCGGAAGACGGCCCATACCGCCTGATGGTTGCCACGTCAGCGGACTCACAGGAGATTCTCGGGTACGCCACATCCAGCCCCTACCGCGCGAAACCGGCCTACGCGACCTCCGTGGAGGCCACGGTGTACGTCGCCCCTGCCGCCGGTCGGCGCGGAGTCGGCACGCTCCTCTACGAGGCCCTCTTCGAGGCGCTCGCGGACGAGGACCTGCACCGCGCCTACGCGGGCATCGCGCAGCCGAACGAGGCGTCCACCCGGCTGCACGAGCGCTTCGGCTTCCGGTACGTCGGGACGTACCGCGAGGTGGGCCGCAAGTTCGGCCGCTACTGGGACGTGGCCTGGTACGAGAAGAACCTCTGACCGGGGCGGATCACCCGAACTGCACCGACCGCTTCGCCATCCCCATCCAGAACCCGTCGATCACCGACTGCTGGGCGTCCAGCTCGCCGCCCGCCTCGGCCGCGCCCATGGTGACGAAGAGCGGGGCGAAGTGCTCGGTGCGCGGGTGGGCGTAGCGGCCGGCCGGGGCCTTGTCGAGGAAGTCGAGGAGGGCGTCCCAGTCGCGGTTCTCCAGGGCCCGGTGTCCCCAGTCGTCGAACTCCGAGGACCAGGACGGCACGCCGTTGCCCACGTAGCGCAGGGCGGCCAGGTTGTGGGTGAAGAAGCCGGAGCCGACGATCAGCACGCCCTCGTCGCGCAGCGGGGCGAGCCGGCGGCCGATCTCCATCAGCCGGACCGGGTCGAGGGTGGGCATGGAGATCTGGAGGACAGGGATGTCCGCGGCCGGGAACATCTCCACCAGGGGCACGTAGGCGCCGTGGTCGAGGCCGCGGTCCGGGATGTCCTGCACGGGGGTGCCGGGGGCGCGCAGCAGCTTGCGCACCGACTCGGCCAGCTCGGGCGCGCCGGGGGCCGCGTACTGCACCTGGTAGTAGTGCTCCGGGAAGCCCCAGAAGTCGTAGACGAGGGGGACGGTCTGGACGGCACCGAGGGCGAGGGGGGCCTCCTCCCAGTGGGCGGAGACCATCAGGATCGCCCTGGGACGGGGAAGGCCGGCGCTCCAGGCGGCGAGTTCGCCGGGCCAGACCGGGTCGTCGGCGAGCGGCGGCGCGCCGTGGCTCAGATAGAGGGCGGGCATGCGCTCCTGTGCGGCGGCGGACATCGCGGTGGCTCCCTCCGGGTACCGGACCTCCCCGGCCCCCATGTTCCAGCTCTCCATGGCCTGACTGTTTTAACTCTCAAGCTTTCCTTTCACCACCCTACGCCCCACTTGTTTAATCTTCAAGGAGAGGCCTCGTACAGTGGGATACATGACTACGGCATCCGCTTCCGCCCCCGTGCAGAGCCGCTGGCTCACCGATGACGAACAGCGCGTCTGGCGCGCGTATCTGAACGCAACGACCCTGCTGGAGGACCATCTGGACCGTCAGCTCCAGCGGGACGCGGGGATGCCGCACATCTACTACGGTCTGCTCGTCGGGCTCGCCGAGGCGCCCGGGCGGCGGCTGCGGATGACCGAGCTGGCCATGAACGCGAAGATCACCCGGTCCCGGCTCTCGCACGCCGTCGCCCGCCTGGAGAAGAACGGCTGGGTACGGCGGGAGGACTGTCCCTCCGACAAGCGGGGCCAGTTCGCCGTCCTGACCGACCAGGGCGCCGAGGTGCTGCGGCGCACCGCGCCGGGCCATGTGGCCGCCGTACGGCAGGCGTTGTTCGAGCGGCTGAGCCCGGAACAGCAGCAGGCCCTCGGCGAGATCATGCAGATCGTCGCCGAGGGCCTGCAGCCCAACGAAGCGGGCGCGGACCTGCCCTGGCTCCGCTGAGGAGCGCAGGAACAGGTCCGCGTTTTTCTGCGGGTACCCGGGTGGTCGCTCAGAGGCTCAGTGGGCGACCACCGGGATCGCCACCTCGTCCTCCGCGCCCTCACCGGAGGCCACCGTCGTGGTGTCCGGCTTGCCGGCGTTGACGAAGGTCACCACGATGACCGCGGCCAGCACCAGCATGCCGACGGCGACCCAGATCGCGTTGGCGTAGCCGTGCACCGCGCCCTCCATCTGGACCAGCTGCTGCTGCGACTTGGAGGTCGCGGTCGCGATGTGGTCCTTGATGTACGACGTCGTCGCGGACGCGGCGATCGTGTTCAGCAGGGCCGTACCGATGGCGCCGCCCACCTGCTGCGAGGTGTTGACCATCGCGGAGGCGACACCGGCGTCCCGGGGCTCGACGCCGAGCGTGGCCAGGGACATGGCCGGCATGAACGCCGTACCCATGCCGAGACCGAGCAGCAGCATCGCCGGCAGGATCGTCGAGGCGTACGACGAGCCGATCTCCATCTGGGTCATGACCAGCATGCCGGCCGCGGCCACCAGGAAGCCGGGACCCATCAGGGTCCGGGCCGGAACCCGGGTCATCAGCCGGGCGCCGATCTGGGTCGAGCCGATCATCATGCCCGCGATCATCGGCAGGAAGGCGAAGCCGGTCTTGATCGGCGAGAAGCCCTTGATGACCTGGAGGTAGTAGGTCAGGAAGAGGAAGGTGCCGAACATCGCGATGATCGCGATGCCGAGGGAGAGGTAGATACCGCCGCGGTTGCGGTCGAGGACCACGCGCAGCGGCAGCAGCGGGGCCTTGACCCGCATCTCGGTGACGACGAACGCGATCAGCAGCACCGCGGAGGCGACGAACAGGCCGATGGTGCTGACGTCGCCCCAGCCGTCGGACTCGGCGCGGGTGAAGCCGTACACCAGCGAGACCAGGCCGAGGGTGGACAGGAGCACGCCGGGGATGTCGAGCGGGTTGCGGTTGCGGCCGCCCTCCGGCTCGCGGATGACGAAGTACGCGCCGAGCGCGGCGACGATGGCGAACGGGATGTTCACGAAGAACGTCCAGCGCCAGTCGAGGTACTCGGTGAGCACACCGCCGAGGATGAAGCCGACGGCGCCGCCGCCACCGGCGATCGCGCCGTAGATGCCGAACGCCTTGGCGCGCTCCTTGGCGTCCGTGAACATCACGGCGAGCAGGGAGAGCGCGGCCGGGGCGAGCATGGCGCCGAAGACGCCCTGCAGGGCACGGGCGCCGAACATCATCGCGCCGCTGGTCGCCGCACCGCCGAGCGCGGAGGCGGCGGCGAAGCCGGTCAGGCCTATGACGAAGGCCCGCTTGCGACCCCACAGGTCGGCGATCCGGCCGCCGAAGAGAAGGAGACCGCCGAAGGCGAGGGCGTAGGCCGTGACGACCCACTGCCGGTTGCCGTCGGAGATGCCCAGGTCGGTCTGGGCGGAGGGCAGCGCGATGTTCACGATGGTGGCGTCGAGGACGACCATCAGCTGGGCGAGCGCGATGAAGACGAGCGCTTTCCAGCGGTTGGCATCACCGGACTGTGCCGGTGCGCCGGGAGCCTTGGCGGCTGTTTCTGACATGGGGGTACCCACTTCGTGACTTCGTGACGGAAAAAGTGATGCGTGCGGTACAGAAGTGATGCGTGCGATGCGGAACGGATGCTTGAGGTGAGGGACCGGCGGACGGTCCCGAACTAATCGGCGATTCGCGGCTGGGTCGGCTGGTTCAGGCCTGGCGCAGGTCCTCCATGGTCACGGCCGTGCCCGGCAGGGCGGAGCGGGCCGGGGCCCGCAGCCCGTCCAGGAACAGCTGCAGATGACGGTGGACGAAGCGGTCGCCGACCAGGCAGTCGGTACCGAAGGGGGGCCTGCTGAGCTGGGCCACGGCGATCATCACATCGCCGACGCCCACGTCCGGACGGAGCTGTCCGGCCGCCTTGGCACGGTCCATGAGCTGCTCGATGAGCTGCTCGCAGCGTTCACGCGCCGCTTCCAGGTCGGGGTGGTTCTGGTCGAAGGTGCTGGAGACCATCGGGCACAGCGCGCTGACCCGCTCGTCGGCGGAGATGTGCACGAAGCGCTCCAGCGCCTCGAAGGCGTCCCCGGTCTCCGCGAGCGCCAGCTCGGCCGCTTCCGACGTCCGGTCCATCACGGAGCAGACGACCTCACGGACGAGCGCGTCGCGGTCGGGGAAGTTTCGGTACACCGTGGCGTTGCCGACGCCTGCCCGGCGGGCGATGTCGTCGAGCGGCACGTCGGGGCCGTACTCGGTGAACATCTCCCGGGCGGCGGTGACGATCCGCTCCCGGTTGCGCAGGGCATCGGCGCGGGGCCGGGGTGCCTTGCGCAGGGTGGGGATGGCGGTCGCGGTCTGCACGGCGCACTCCTGGTCTCGGGTTTCCGCGATCCGGGGAGGCGTTCCCCGTTTCGCGCGGACACAGGTCTAAACGGGGAGGGGCTCCCCGGTTATTTCCGCACCATCCCCCAATTCCATGTGACCTGAGTCACTCCATCGCGGGCGCCCCGGGTGACGCCCGGCCGGGCCGGGGCGTCCCACGATCGGCCTCTCCAGCGCGCGCCCAACGCCCCCTCGACACAGGGTGATCGAAAGGGTGCAGCCGGAGACCGGCGGCTGCCGTGGAGCGAAAGGTCCATGCATGCAGCCGCAGCCCAGCCGCCGCACACCCGCGAGCCTCACGCGCCTCATACGCCTCATACGCCTCACGCGCCTCAGGAACCGCCGTACCGCACCGCGCCGCCGTACCCCGTCGGCCCGTCGTACGGCACCGGGACGCGGGATACGGCCGGGCCGCCGCATACGCCCCCGCCGTGCGGTCTGCCTGGCCGCCGTCGCCGCGCTGATCCTCGCGGTCGGCACCTCGGCGGGCACCGGGCACCTCACGGCGGCTCCCGCACCGGCCGGCGCAGGACCGATCGCGCTGGCCCGCTCCTCCGTCTACGGCCCCTGCCTGATCAGCGGCGGTCACGACATCCAGATGACCGAGGGCGTCCCCACCCCGGGCGGCTACTCCCGCTCCACCGGCACCGTGCACGCCCTCACCCTGATGGTCGACTTCCCCGACGCGCCCGGCCAGGGCAGCGCGCTCGACCGGTACCACGAGTTCTTCCCGCAGACCCAGGACTGGTTCCGCACCTCCTCCTACGGCAAGCTCGACTACCGGCCCGCCGCCCCGATCGACCACTGGCTGCGGATGCCCAAGCCGTTCAGCGCCTACGGCATAGAGCGCGGCGCGCCCTTCGACCCCGGTTACCGGCAGCTGGTCCAGGACATCGTGGCCGCCGCCGACCCGGACGTGGACTTCCGGTCGTACGACCTCCTGAACGTGCTGGTCACCCCGAACGCCGGCCCCTCCGCCCTGGACACCGTGCTGTCGGTGACCTTCGCCGGCAACGGCGACGCCCCGGTCGCCGACGGCACGCCGGTCGCCAACGCCTCCTTCGTCTACTCCCGCCAGGACGACGGCTCCGGCTCCTACGCCAGCACCGGCTACCGGGTCCTCCCCCATGAGAACGGCCATGTCTTCGGCCTGCCCGACCTCTACACCCAGGAGGGCGGGGGCACGGTCGGGCACTGGGACATCATGAGCGAGGACTGGGGCTCCGACAACGACCTCCTCGCCTGGCACAAGTGGAAGCTGGGCTGGCTGGACGCCGACCAGGTCAGCTGTGCGGCGGGCCGCGGCAGCACCGCGTACACGCTGACCCCGCTCGCCCGGGCCGGCGGGCGCAAACTCGTCTTCGTCCCCGTCGACGCCCGCACCGGCTACGCCCTGGAGGTGCGCGCCAAGGGCGGCAACGACGAGGAGATCTGCCGCCCGGGCGTCCTCGTCTACAAGGTCGACGCGAACGTCGACACCGGCCGGGGACCGATCAAGGTGTACGACGCCCACGGCGACAGCGGCGGCTGCACCCGCAGCCCCAACGTCCAGGCGGAGCTCTCCGACGCCCCGTTCGGACCGGGCGAGAGCTTCAAGGATCCCCGGCACGGGATCGAGGTGCTGGTGGAGGGGGTGGACGGGGAGGGGAACTACCGGGTGCGGGTGACGCGGGGGTAGCGGGCGCCGCCGGGCAGGCCCGGGTTGCCGGACCCGGCGCCGGCCGGGTGGGCCACGGTTTACGGTAGGCGTGCGCTGATCGCCGTAGCGAAGGCCGTGCCGTACCGGAGATCACGGAAACCGTCGTACGGGAGATCACGGAAACCGTCGCACCCGAGCCGGAGAGTCGATGACCGCCCCCTTGCCCTCCTCCCCCGTGGCGCACGAGCCGCCTGCCGAGGCGGTGACGCCGCTGATCCGGGGCGTGGCGGTGCTGGAGGCGCTGACCGAGGCGGGCGGGACGCTGAGCGCGAGCGCGCTGGAACGGCGTACCGGCCTCGCCCGTTCCACGGTGGACCGGATCACCGCGACCCTCTCCCGCATGGGCTATGTCCGCCCGGACGGCCGGGAGGCGGTGCTCACCCCCGGGGTCATGGAGCTGGGCAACGCCTACCTGGCCGCGCTCCGGCTGCCCGCGTTGCTGGACGCGCACGCCGACGCGCTCGCCGACGAACTGGACGAGTCGGTGTCGCTGGCCGTCGCCGACCGGGACGGCATCCGGTTCATCCACCAGGCGACCCGGCGCCGCGCGATGTCCGTCAGCTTCCGCATCGGCGACCTGCTGCCGGCCGAACGCACCGCCCCCGGCCCGCTGTTCGCGGCCGAGTGGACGGAGCGGGAGTGGGCGGTCTGGCGGGCGAGGCGCGCGGCGGACCCGACGGACGCGGGCTTCCCGGCCGTACCGCCCCGGAGTCCGGCCGCCGCCGACGACTTCGAGGCGTGGACCGAGGAGACCCGGCGCAGCGGCTGGGCCCTGGACGACCAGCTGATCGAACCCGGCCTGGTGGCGGTGTCCGTCCCGGTGCGCGACCCGGGCACCGGACGGGTCGCGTGCGTGGCGAGCGTCGTCAGCCACACCAGCCGCCACACGGCGGCGGACCTGCGCAAGACCCTGCTCCCCCGGCTGCGGACGGCGGTGACGGCGATGGAGAGGGAGCTGCGCGAGGCGGCGGCCCGGCCCGCGGAGCCGGGCCCGCCCCCCTCGGGCCTCGCCGTGTGGACCACGGCCTCGAAGCACGAACTCGGCCGCGACTTCGTGGAGTCGCTGGCCCGGGGCCTGACGGTCCTGACGGCCTTCGGCGAGGGCCGCTCGGCGCTGACCCTGACGGACGTGGCGAAGGCGACGGGCCTGGCCCGGGCGACGGCCCGGCGGGCCCTGATCACGTACGAGCACCTGGGTCTGGTGGCCGCGGACGGACGCGATTTCACCCTCACCCCCCGGGTGCTGTCCCTGGGCTACCCGCCGCTGTCCCGCACCACCCTCGCCCGCCTCGCGGCCCCCCGGCTGCGTGCCCTCGCGGACCGGCTGCACGAGCCGACGGCGCTGGCGGTACGGGTGCCGGGGGCCGATCCGGCGGAGATCCAGTACGTCGCGGTGGCGGCCGCGAGCCGGGTCCTGACGGTGGACATCACGGTGGGCACCCGCCTGCCGGCGAGCCGTACCGCGCTCGGCCGGGCCCTGCTCGGCCTCGCCGAACCGGGCGGCTACGCCCTGGCGGACCAGGAGCTGGAGTCGGGCCTGCGCTCGATCGCGGTACCGGTCCGGGACCGGGCGGGCCGCCCGGTCGCCGCCCTGAACGTGGCCACCCACGCGGCCCGCCGCACCCTGGCGGAATGCGTGAGCGAGGTGCTGCCCGCCCTGCACGCCACGGCGGCCCAGGTCCAGGACGACCTCCACATCGCGTCCCGCTTCACCCGCGTCCCGCTGTCCTGACGCCTCCGCTGCCCAGCGCGGGGGCGTGAGCAGGCTCTCATGGGCCGGTCCGGCCTGCGCCCAAGAAATTTACCCGCCGATGTGCAATTATCTTTCCGGAGCTCCTGGCCCGTGAGGTGGCACGTCGCATCGCCTCAGACTTCCGACTGTTTGTGGAGTGAGCACAGTGAACCTCGGCGGACCGGACCACCCGTCCTACTCCCACCCGGGCCACACACCCGACCAGTACGAAGCCGGGTACGGCCACAGCGGCTACGGCGGTCACGGTGCCCCGTTCTGGGAGCCGGCGCCCGCGGCCCAGCCGGGTCCCGCGCCCCTGGTCGGCGGCCGGTACGAACTGCGCCTGCTGCTCGGTTCCGGCGGCATGGCCGAGGTGCATCTCGCCCACGACGTCCGGCTGGGCCGCGACGTCGCCCTGAAGACCCTCCGCGCCGATCTCGCCCACGACCCCGGCTTCCAGGCGCGGTTCCGCAAGGAGGCCCGGTCCACGGCGTCCCTCAACCACCCGTCCATCGTCGCGGTGTACGACACGGGCGAGGACCGGTACCTCTCCTACGGCACCGGCCTCGCGCTGCCCTACCTGGTGATGGAGTACGTCGACGGGATGACCCTGCGCGACGCCCTGTACTCCTCCGGGACGCAGCTGACCGTCGAACACGCCCTGCAGGCGACCGCCGGTGTGCTGCGGGCCCTCGCCCACTCCCACCACCACGGCATCGTCCACCGCGACATCAAGCCGGCGAACGTCATGACGACCTCCTCCGGCCAGGTCAAGGTCATGGACTTCGGGATCGCGCGCGACACCGACGACGTCGGCCTGACCCAGCCGGACGCCGTGCTCGGCACCGCGCAGTACCTCTCGCCGGAGCAGGCGCTGGGCGAGGAGATCGACGCCCGCTCCGATCTGTACTCGGTGGGGTGCCTGCTGTACGAACTGCTCACCCGCCGGCCGCCGTTCTACGGCGACTCCCCGATGGCGGTGATGTACCAGCACCTGCAGGAGCCGCCGCAGCCGCCGAGCCGGTACAACCCCGAGGTGGACGCGCGGGTGGACGCGGTCGTCCTGCGCGCGCTGGAGAAGGACCGCGCCCACCGCTACCGGTCCGCCACGGAGATGCTCGCCGGCATCGAGGCGTGCCTCGGCACGGGAGCGCCGGCGGGGGCCGAGCCGATTCCCGACGAGGAGGAGCGGAAAGGCGGCGGACGCAGGAGCACGACCACGCTGGTCGCGGCCGGGGTCGTCGTGGCCGTCGCCGCGGTGCTGTGCGGCTGGCTGCTCTTCGGCCGCGGCCCTGCCGACGACGGGAAGTCCGAGGTACCGGATCTGGTCGGCATGACCCTGGACGACGCGCGCGGCAGCGCGGACAACGTCGGCCTCACGCTCACGGTCTCGGCCCGCAAGCCCTGTGCCGACCAGCCGAAGGGCCGCGTCTGCACCCAGAGTCCGGCGGACGGCAGGATCGCCGAGGGCGAGGCCGTGTCGGTCACCGTCTCCACCGGGGCGCCGAAGGTCGAGGTGCCGGACGTCACCGCCAAGGACGAGGACGACGCCTCCCGGATCCTGACGGACAGGGGCTTCAAGGTGAAGACCACGCACGTCGAGTCCTCGCAGGACCCCGGAACCGTGCTCAGGCAGGACCCGGAGGGCGGCGGCAAGGCGGAGAAGGGCACCGAGATCACCCTCACGGTGGCCAAGGAGGCCGCGAAGTCGCAGGTCCCGGACCTCACCGGGAGCACGCTCGCGGAGGCTCGCAAGCTGCTGGCCGCCCAGGACCTGAAGCTGGGCGACACGACCGAGGCCGACAGCAGTGCCGCGGCGGGACCCGTGGTGGGGCAGAGCGTCCAGGGCGGCACGGAGGTCGCGCCCGGCACCGCCGTCGACGTCCGGGTCGCCAAGGCGGAGCAGACCGTCCTGATCCCCGCCGGCATCGTCGGCGAGACCCTCGGCGAGGCCCGCGGCGAACTGACCGGACTCGGCCTCCGGGTCACCGTCGCCTCCGGGTACCCGCAGACGTCCGACGCCGTGGTCACCTCCAGCACCCCGCAGGCGGGGAGCGAGGTGGTGACCGGCAGCACCGTGGTCCTGGTCACCGAGTCCGCCGACGACTCCTCGGGCGACGGCACGACGGACGGAACGACGGCGAGCGCGTCCCCGACGGCGACCGACGGGTCCTGAGCCCGGGCCGGTCGAGGGGTCCCGAGGCCGGCCCGGACTCAGGACCCCTAAGGCCGGTCCGGGCAGGGCCGTCGTCAGTCGTCCGGGATGCCGGCTCCGCTCAGCGCGGGGACGGTCTTCTCCGGGTGGAGCAGGGAGCGGGTGCCGTGCCGGAACTGGCCGAGTCTGTCGACGATGGTCTGGCCGACCGGGGTGTGGCCCCAGATGCTGATGCCCTGGTGGGTGGCGGGTTCCCAGGTCGTCTCGTCGACGACGAGGGGGTTCCAGCCGACCTCCCACTCGAAGCCCGAGGGGGTGCGGGCGTAGTAGGAGAGTTCCTTGTCGTTGGTGTGCTGCCCGACGGACAGGGCCATGTCGAAGCCGAGCTCGTGGACGCGTTCGTAGCTGCGGGCCAGGTCGTCCAGGGAGGCCGCCTGGATGTTGAGGTGCTGGACGCGGGTACGGACCGGGTCGACGGGCAGCCCGCGGACGGCGGCGATCGCGATGGAGTGGTGCCGTTCGTTGACCCGCAGGAAGCGGATCTTCAGCCTGACGCCGCTGATGGTCTCGTCGATGTAGTCGGTGAGGCGGGCGTCGAAGACGGTGCTGAAGTAGCCCCGCAGCAGGGTGGGCCTGGCCGAGGTGAGGGCGACATGGCCCATCCCGGAGTCGCCGGTGACCCAGCCGGACGCGAGCATCTTCAGGGGTTCCGAAGAGATGGCCGGGGTGGTGTAGATCTCCTGTGCGATGCCCTTGGGGCCGGGGAAGCGGAGCAGGCGTTCGACGCCGCGCAGCTTCGCCTCCTCGGCGGTGCCCTGGACGGCGGGGACGCCGTGGGCGCGGACCCGGGCCTCGATCCGCTCGAAGGCGGTGTGGTCGTCGAGGTGCCAGCCGACGGCGACCACGTCCTCGGCGGGGCCGCGGCGCAGCAGGAAGCGGCACTCGTGGTCGTCGAGGCGGAAGCGCATCAGACCGGTGCCGAGGTCGTCGTGGTGCATGCCGATGGCGTCGGTGCCGAAGCGGCGCCAGTCCGCGAACCGGTTCGTCTCGATGACCAGGTAACCGAGGTGGACGGAACCGAAGACGTCGGGATGCGCGTTCATCGCCGGCCGGCCAGGAAGTCCGCGCACAGGCTGTTGAAGAGTTCGGCGCGCTCCCACTGCACCCAGTGCCCGGTGTTGGCGACCATGTAGAGGTCGCAGTTGGGCATCCGGTCGGCCAGCATCCGGCCGCCGGAGGGCCGGTTGACCTTGTCCGCGGCACCCCACAGCACCAGGGTCGGCACCGGCAGCCGCGCCAGGCGCCGGTCGCGGGTGAAGTCCGTCCTCCACACGGTGCGCAGGGCGTTCGGGCCGGACGGGCGCGTCAGCGGCGGGTTCGCGACGACCTCGGGGTCGATGCTGTCCCGGTAGCGGGAGTCGATGACCGACGCGGGCACCTGCGCCGCGTTGAAGACGAGATAGGTGCGGATGAACTTCTCCAGCTTCAGCCGCGAAGGGCCGTCCCCCGTGTAGTAGCCGAGGAGGCTGTTGAGGCCGGGGGTGGGCAGGGCGCGGGTGGTGCCGATGCCGCCGGGGCCCATCAGGACCATCCGGCCGACCCGGTCGGGGGTGTCCAGGGCGAGCCGCAGCGCGCAGGCGCCGCCGTAGGAGTTGCCGACCAGGTGGGCCTTGTCCAGGCCGAGTCGGTCCAGCAGGCCCCGGATGTGGTCGGCCAGGTAGCCGAACGGGTCGCTCCCGTCGACGCCCTTGGTGCTGCGGCCGTAGCCGGGCAGGTCGGGCACGATGACCCGGTACTCCTTGGCCAACTCGGCGATGTTGCGGCTGTAGTTGGAGACGCCCGAGGCACCCGGACCACCGCCGTGCAGCAGCAGGACCGGGGGGCCGTCACCGGTCTCCGCGACGAAGATCTTCTTGCCCGCGATGTCGAGCAGGGACTCGTGCATCGACGACGGCTGAATCTGCGTGGTCATGGGTGTCCTCACTGGGCGGAGACGGCAGCCGGTCGCGATGCGGGCGCGAACCCGGGCGGCGGTGGCGGGAGTTGGGCGCCGGCGCGCGCGGCGGCGTAGACGTAGGCGTCGGGGCGCAGGGCGAGCGTGGTCACGTCGCGCTCCGCGAGCCAGGGCAGCAGCACGCCGTCGCTGTCCACGACCGCGTTCCCGGCCGGACGCGATCCCGCCGGCAGGACGGCAAGGGCGGGCACACCGGTCCGCTCCCAGGCAGGCTGCGGGCGGGGCGGGCCGAGGTGCAGCAGCAGCCAGCGGCCGGCGAGCACGTCGTCCAGCCGGACCCGCTCCCCGTCGGGGCCGGTGACCCAGGGCTGCGGGAGCTGGCGCCCGGAGGCCTGGGTGCGCGGGCGGGCCTGGAAGCCTTTCGCGTAGGACGCGACCGGTATCCAGTTGGCGTCGACCAGCCGGGAGGTGAGGCCCGACAGCGGGCGGATCGCGCGCAGCGCGGTGTTCCGGACGCGGGCCACCGGAAGTCTGCGTTCGGTGATGAGGCGGCCGACGAGCACCGCCCGCCGGGTGACCTCCTTCACGTGCGGCTTGCGTTCGGCCTCGTAGGAGTCCAGGAGCGGTTCGGGGAGTTCGCCGCGCAGCACGGCGGCGAGCTTCCAGCACAGGTTGGCCGCGTCCCGCACCCCCGCCGCCATGCCCTGCCCGATCCACGGCGGCATCGCATGCGCCGCGTCACCGGCGAGGAAGACCCTGCCGACCCGGAAGCGGTCGGCGAAGCGGACGTGGTGGCTGTACACCGTCGCCCGCAGGATCCTGATCCGGTCGCGGCCGATGCCGTAGCGGGACACCATCGCGTAAATCGCGTCGTCGGTGGTCAGGTGCTTCTCGTCGTCGCCGGGCAGGATCGGGAATTCCCAGCGGTGGTGCCCCAGCGGCGTCGGGCAGTCCACGGCCGGGCGGGCCGGGTCGCAGCGGAACCGCAGCCGGTCGTGGTCCGGCCACGGCTTCAGCATCTCCGTGTCGATGACGACCCAGCGGTCCTCGTACGTCCGCCCCTCGTACCCCACGTTGAGCTGGGCACGGGTGAGGCTGGAACCGCCATCGGCCGCGATCACGTACCGCGCGCGCAGCCGTCGTACCGAGTCGTCGGCACCTACGACCGTCAGCTCCACGCCGTCACCGTCCGCGGACTGACGCAGCCGCAGGCACTCGTGGCGCAGCAGCACCTCCACGTTCGGGTAGCGGTCGAGGCCGTCGCGCAGGACCTGCTCCAGCGCGGGCTGGTAGATGAACATCTGCGGTGGATGGCCGTGGCCGCGCGGGGCGGGGCAGGCGCTGAGGAAGGTACGGCCCTGTGCGTCGACGAAGTCGAGCGGCCGCTCGGCGAGCATGTCCAGCTTCAGCCGCTCGGCCAGGCCGATGCGCTGCCAGATCCGGATGACCTCCTCGTCCGTGGAGATCGCCCGCGCACGGGAGTAGATCTCCGCGTCCCGCTCCAGCACGACGACCCTGAGGCCCATGCCGCCCAGCAGGTTCGCCGCGGTCGCCCCCGTGGGCCCGTAGCCGATCACCGCCACGTCGTAGGCGCTGTCGTCGGCTCCACCCCTGGCACTGACTTCGCTCACCAGGCCACCTCACTGTCGTCCCTGTTTGCCTGCGGCTCTTACGGCTCTTGCTGCAGCGTCCGCCCTTGCGGCTCTTGCCGGCTCTTGGCGGCCCTTGCTGTAGCGCTTACTCCAATTGGAGCAGGTGCTACGGTAAGGCGGGCGTCAACAGGGGTCAAGCACTCGGGACGGAAAGCAAGGGGGCCCATCCGATGACCAGGCAGCCGACGCAGCGCAAGAAGCGTGCGAACGGCCTGGAGTCGCGGCAGCGCATCCTCGACGCCACCGTGGAGATCGCCGGCGAGCGCGGCTACGACGGCACCTCCATCGCGGCCGTCAGCGCCAAGTGCGGGCTGCCCGCCAGCTCGATCTACTGGCACTTCCAGGACAAGGACGACCTGATCGCCGCGGTCATCGAGCGCAGCTTCGAGACCTGGCTGGCCACCATGGAGCTGCCCGGGGAGGAGACCGGCACACCGCTGGAGCGCGTCACGCGGATGGCGGCGAACGTGGCCGGGTCACTGGTGGACACGCCGGACTTCCTGCGCCTGGGTCTGATGCTGGCCCTGGAGCGACGCCCCACCGAGCCCCGGGGCCGCACGGTGTTCCTCCAGGTCCGGGACATCGCCCGGCGGCGGCTCGCCGAAGTGATCTCCGCCCTGGTCCCGGACCTGGACGAGGACGCCGTGGACACCCTGGCGACCTACGCCGTCGCCGGAGGCGACGGTCTGTTCGTTCACCGGGAGATCACCGGCCCCGGCTTCGATCTGGTGGCGATGTTCGAACTGCACGCACGGTTCGTCCACGACGCGGCCACGCACCTGGCGGCGCGGGCCGCGGGGCGCCTCAACGCACCTGTCGCCGCCTCTGCCTCTGCCTCCGGCTCCGGCTCCGGCTCCGGCTGATCCCGTCCGGTTCCCCCTTAAAGCGAAAGAGGGACGGTGCCGGGCGTCCCTCCCGGCACCGTCCAGGACCGTGCGCCGCTCAGGCACGGTCCGTCTCGGGGCGCGGGAAGCCGAAGCGCTGGAGCGGAGTCCGGCTTCCCGTACGCGGTTGTGATCGCGGGCGCGGCGGTGGTTGTGGCCACGGCTGTGGCTGCGGTCGCGGCTGTAGTTGCAGCCGTTGTCGCGAGTGCCGCTCAGGCGATGCTCGCCTGCTCGTCCTTCTCTTCTTCCTCTTCTTCCTGCTGCGGCTGCTCGGCTTCCTCCTCGGACCTGGTCTCGCCGCGGAGGCCGGGCAGCACCGCGAGGACGATCATCGTCCCGGCGGCCATGATGATCCCGCCGATCAGGCTGGTCCGGGCGACGCCGTGGGCGAAGGACTCGTGCACGGCGTCGAGCAGCGCCTGGGCCTGCTGCGGCCCTCCGGCGGTCGGGTTCTTCGCGACCTGCTCGGCGACGGCGATTCCGCCGCCCACCGAGTCCTTGGCGGTGTCCAGCGCGGCGGCCGGAAGGTGGCTGCCGACCAGGCCGGTCAGCTTGTCGCGGTAGGCGGTGCCGAGCAGCGAACCGAGGATCGCGATGCCCAGGGAGCCGCCGAGTTCCAGGGCGGTGTCGTTGGCGCCGCCGCCGACGCCCAGCTCAGACTCGGGGAAGGAGCTCATGATGGTGTCGGTCGCCGGGGAGACGCTGAGGCCGATCGCGAAGCCGAGCATCATCATCGTCGGCAGGAAGTCGGTGTAGGCCGAGCCCTTGTCGATCCGGGTGAGCAGGAAGACGGCCGCGGTACCGATCGCCATGCCGGTCACCACCATCGGCTTCATGCCCAGCTTCGGGGTCAGCCGCCCGGTGATCGCGGCGCCGGCGAAGACGGCCCCGGCCAGCGGCAGCAGCCGTACGCCGGTCTCCAGGGCGCTGTAGTCGAGAACGAACTGCAGGAACTGGGTGGCGTAGTAGATCGCGCCGAACGTGCCGAAGAAGAAGAACAGCACCGCGAGCATCGACCCGGAGAACGGGCGGTGGGCGAACTTCCGGACGTTCAGCATGGGGTGCGGGTGCCGCAGCTCCCAGGCCACGAACGCCAGCAGGCCCACGCCGGCGACGACGGCCGCGGTGACCGGGCCCCTGCCCCAGCCGAAGTGCGGGCCCTCGATGGTCGCGTAGACCAGGCTGCCCACGGAGACGATCGACAGCAGTCCGCCGACGTAGTCGATCCGGCCGAGCTTCTCCGCCCTGGACGGCGGCACGAGCGTGAGGGCGCCGAAGACGGCGACGACGGCGATCGGGACGTTGATGAGGAAGGTGGAGCCCCAGGCGTGGTCCTCAAGGAGCCAGCCGGCGACCAGCGGGCCGACCGCGATGGCCAGGCCGGACGTGGCGGTCCAGGCGGTGATGGCCTTGGCGCGCTCGTTCCTCGGGAAGATCGCGACGAGGAGTGACAGCGTGGCCGGCATCACCACGGCCGCGCCCACGCCCATGATCGCGCGGGCGGTGATGACCAGGTCGGTGTGGTGGACCTGGCTGCCCATGACCGAGCCGCCGGCGAAGACCAGCAGGCCCAGGACCAGGGCGCCACGGCGGCTGTACTTGTCGCCGATCGAGCCGAGCACGAGCATCAGCGCGGCGTAGGGGACGGTGTAGCCGTCGATCACCCACTGCAGGTCGCTGCTGGACAGGCCCAGGTCCGTCGTCATGTCCGGCGCCGCCACGATCAGCGACGTGTTCGCCATGACGACGATCAGCAGGCTCAGGCACAGCACGATCAGGGCCCACCAGCGCCGTGGGTACGGCTCGCTCATCTTCTCGACGGGGGTGTTGGCAAGAAACGGCACGGGAGTCTCCCAGGGGGACGCGGGTTCGAGGGGCCACTTAATTGCCCATCGATGTGCACGCTAGTTTATTACTCATCGATGTGCAACTATCGGGTTCCCGCCCCCGGCTCCGAGGTACCGACGTGACCAGCCGACCCGCCCGACTCCCGCCCCCCGGCCACGATCCGCACACCACCGGCACCCGCCCCCGTGCTCACGCCGGCGAGCGCACCAGTGACCGCGATCGCGACCGCACCCACGACCACACCAGGGACCGCACCCGCGACCGCACCCGCGCTCGCATCCTGGAAGCGGCCCGGCGCGAACTCGGCCGCAATCCCGACTGCGCCCTCGCCGACATCGCCGAAGCCGCCGGGGTCGCACGGCGAACCGTCTACGTCCACTTCGCGGGCCGGGCCGCTCTCGTCAGGGGGCTCGCCGCGGAGGCCGCCGAGGCGGTCCGGCTCGCGAGCGAGGTCGCCCACATCCCGGCCCCGGACGCGGCGACCGCCCTGGCCCGCTTCGTCCTCACGCTGTGGCCGGCGGCCGACCGCTACCGCGTGCTCGTGAACCTCGCCCGCCAGGACCTGGGCACCCACCGCGTGGACGAGGTGCTCGCACCGGCCCGCACCGCGGTCGCCGGGATCCTCGCCCAGGGCCAGCGGCAGGGCCTCTTCCACACCACCCTCCCGCCCCGCCCGCTGAGCCGGGCGCTGGAGGCCTATCTGCTGTCCCTCCTGGACACCGTCAACGCGGGCGCCTGGACGGACGACGGCACCACCGCCGCCACCACCGCCCTGATCGTCGCCGGCGTCGACAGGAACCTCGCCGCCACCACGGTCCGCCGCCTGCGCGACGACCTCGGGCCGACCCACTCCACCCGGTAAAGGAGCCCCCCATGCACCAGTCCCAGCCGCAGCCCCCACACGAATACGGCGACGACGAAGCCACGCACGAGCCGTACCAGCCGTACGCGACTTTCGACACCCACAACACCCACAACGCCTATGACCCGTACGCCGCTTACGACCCGCACGGCATCTACGAGCCACAGCCGCCCGCACCCGGAAGGAGCCGGCGGCCGGTCGTCGCCGCCGCCACCGTCCTGCTTCTGCTGGTCCTAGTCCCGGTGGCCGTCGACCGGTTCATGGCCGTACAGGTGGAGGCGCGCACGGCGAAGGCGTTCCAGCAGGGCATGCACACCCCTCTGCCGCCCAGGGTCCACGTGCACGGTTTCCCGGTCCTGACCCAGATCGCCTCCGGCAGCCTGCGGGACGTGGACATCACCGCCCACGACATACCCGCCGCCGACTCGACCGGCCCCCTGCCGGTGAGCGAACTCTCCCTGCACCTGGCGGGGCTGACGAAGTCGGACGACGACCAGGAGGCGCGGGCCCGGTCGGCGGAAGCGACCGCCCTGCTGACGTACGCGGACGTGTCCGACACCCTCGGCCTGGAGGTCTCCCGGGGCAGCCGCCCCGACCAGCTCAAGGCGACCGTCGCCCTCCCCCTCGGCAACAGCGTGACCGCGGCGACCACCGTCTCGGCGGTCGCCGGCAACCGCATCGCGTTCAAGGACTTCAAGGTCACGGGCGGTCTGATGTCCGGGGCGGCGGAGGTGGTGCTCGACAAGGCCTTCGAGCAGCCCATCCAGCTCCGGAACATCCCCGACGGACTGCACCTGCGCTCGGTGACCGCCACGGAGAGCGGCCTCACCGCCCGCTTCTCGGGCACGTCCGTCACGTTCCACGCCGACAGCGCCGCGCAGGGCACGACGACGCAGGACAACTCGTCGTACCTGACCGCCCTGGCCACGACGAAGAGGTTCATGACGGCCCGAGCGACGCCGTGAGAAGCCTCTCACTCCCACATCACCCGCAGGGGATGATTATTACCCGCCTACGTGTAACTATTCCCTGAACTCATCACCCGAGATGCGACATCTCACGCATCTCGGCCACGTGTGGAAGTCGGCCATCGGCCATCTGCGCGTGCGGGGGGGCCAGGGGGGCGGAACCCGACACCAGCGGACAAACAAATCCGGCGCTCCGATGCTGCCCGGACCTCCGACCCCGCGGAGAGACACCGTGAACCACTACGGACCAGACGACCATCCGACCCTGTTCTCCTCCCCCGCCGCGCTCCTGCGGCCCGCCGAATCCGACAGCAGGGCATCCGACCGTTTCGCCGAGACGGCGGCACCGGCCGCATCGGCCGCACCGGCGGACCGGTACGTGTTGCGGCGGCTGCTGGGCCGCGGCGGCATGGCGGAGGTACACCTCGCCCACGACACCCGGCTGGACCGTCCCGTCGCCGTGAAGACGCTGCGGGCGGAGCTGGCCCGGGACCAGGTCTTCCAGGCGAGGTTCCGCCGCGAGGCCCGGTCCACCGCGTCACTGAACCACCCGGCCATCGTCGCGGTGTACGACACCGGCGACGACATGGACCGTCCGTACCTGGTGATGGAGTACGTCGAGGGGGCAACCCTGCGCGAGGTACTGGACTCGGAGCCGCTCCTGGAGCCCGGCCGGGCGCTGGAGTTCACGGCCGACGTCCTCAAGGCCCTCGCGTACTCGCACCGCCACGGCATCGTGCACCGGGACATCAAACCGGCCAACGTGATGCTGACCGGCACCGGCCGGATCAAGGTCATGGACTTCGGCATCGCCCGCAGCATGGCGGACGCCGGCCTGACCCAGACCTCCGCGGTGACCGGCACGGCCCGGTACCTGTCGCCCGAACAGGCCCTGGGGCGGGAGGCCGACGGCCGTTCCGACCTCTACTCGGTCGGCTGCCTGCTGTACGAACTGCTCACGCACCGGCCGCCCTTCGACGACGAGACGCCGATAGGCGTGATCTGCCGGCACGTCCAGGACACTCCGCAGGCCCCGAGCCTGCACAACCCGATGATCGGCCCGCGACTGGACGCCCTGGTCCTGCGCGCCCTGGAGAAGGACCCCGGCCGACGCCACCAGTCCGCCGAGGACATGCTCGCCGAGATGGAGACCTGCCTGGCCCTCCGCACCACACCGACCATCCCCCACCCGCTGCCAGACACCCTGCCCACACACCACCGAAGCGAACACGGAAGCGGCGACGGCGACGAAGACGGCAATGGCGAAGGCGAAGGCGATGGCGAAGGCGACAGCGCTGGAGGCCGACTGCCGATGGCCCTGCCCATGGCCCTGCTCATCGCCGCCGCCCTCGCGGTCACCGTCGCAGCAGCGGCCCTCGGATGGTTTGTCCTCGGGAACGGGACGGCGGTCGCCACCAGGGCGGCCGGGGCGAACGTCCCGGATCTGGTCGGCCAGACCGTCGAAACCGCCCGCCAGGAGGCCGGCAACGTCGGCCTGACCGTCACTGTCGACAAGCGGGAGCCCTGCGCCGACCAGGCCGAGGGCCTCGTCTGCCACCAGACCCCGGCCGGCGGACAGCTCGCGAAGGGCCGGCCGGTCACGGTCGTCGTCTCCACGGGCGCACCGAAGATCGAGGTACCGGACGTCACGGACAAGGACCAGGCCGACGCGGCCCGGACCCTGGAGGACAAGGGCTTCGAAGTACGCACCCGACGCGTCGACTCGACACGGACTCCCGGAACCGTCCTGGACCAGAACCCGCAGGCCGGGCAACAGGCGGCCAGGTCAACGGAGATCACGCTCACGGTGGCCAAGGCACCCGAGCGCGTCACCCCACGACACCGCACAACCCCGAACAGCACCCCCACCCTGCCACCACCACCCACGTTCCTGCTCCCGTGACCCCCCGAGTCACCGCGATGCCAAAGCCCTGCCTGCCCCGTTCAATCCGTCGGCACCATGCCTTCGTCCGCGGTCACCGACCTGGAACGAGTGGCTTTGTCCAGAGCCGCCGAGATCTTGCGATTCGTGGTCATGGTCGCGCTGACCAAGGTGGTGACGGCCAGGAACGCCGCACCCATCAGGTAGGGCGCCCGCAGGCCGGCCGCCGTCGCCAGGTAACCGCCGAGCAGCGCGCCCAACGGGGCGGCGCCCAGCGCCATCAGCCGAGCGGCGGCGGCGACCCGTCCCATGAGTTCGTCCGGGACGATGGCCTGGCGGACCGACGGCCCCAGCACCATGATGGCGCCCAACGCGGCGGCACGGACGATCATCGCGGCTCCCGCGGGCACCGGGCCGTCGGCGGATCCGATTGCGAGTTGCGCACCGGTCAGCAGGACGGACGCCAGCATCATCGCTCCTCCGATGCCGAGCCGGTTGCCGATCCACCCGGCCGCCGTGGTGCCCACCAGGCCTCCGACAGCCTGAACACTGAGCAGGAATCCGTATCCCACCGGATTCAGATGCAGTTTCTCCTCGGCGAACAGAATGAATACCGAATTGCCGGCGCTGAAGGCGAAGTTGCCGAGCGCGGGGCGCAACGACAGGCCCAGCAGCAGAGGTTCGCGCAGCAGATAGGACGCACCGGCGCGCGCGTCGGCCAGCAGCGAACGCTTGGCAACCCGTGGCCTCGGCGGGGTCGCCGACAGCGAGCGGATCATCAGGGAGCTGAAGAGAAACGACAGCGCATCCGTGAGCAACGGAATGGTGCGGCCCAGGGTGAACAGGGCGGCTCCGGCCGACGGGCCGAGAAAGCCGTCGGCGGCAGTTCGGGTGCCGTTCAACAGCGCGTTGGCACGTTGCAGTCGGGTGGGGTCGCGGTCGAGGAGTTCGGGAAGGAAGGCGGACGACGCGGTGTCGAACAGGATCTGACCGATGCAGAGCAGAAACGCGACACCGATCAGCAGCGGAACGCCGACGAGACCGGCTTCGGCACCGGCCACCGCTGCGATCAGCAGCGTCGCGCGAGCCGCGTCGGCGATCCACATGGTGCGTCGGCGGTCCCAGCGGTCTACGAGCGCACCGCCGATCAGACCGAAGAGCAACCACGGAAACAGGCCGGCCGCGGTGACCAGGGAAAGGACAACAGGGTCGCGGCTTATGCTCGCGGACAGCAACGGCAGCGCTGACAGATAAACGCCGTCACCGAACGTCGACACGCCCGATGCAACCCACACGCGCCGGAACGCTCCCGACAGCGGAGTCCTCTGAGTCAGGGATGTTCTCAATCCAGTGGCCTGTCACGCAGTTCGTGGGATCGGCAGGACTCCTGAGGCAACTCGGCCAAACGCTCGGCGACCGTGCGTCCGATTGAGGCGAGCGGGCCGGGCTCGGTCATCCGGCCATGAGTGGAGTCAATGTGGTGAACGTCGATTCCTCCCGAGACATGGGGTGCCCAGATCTCCTCCGGAGAATGGTCTGCCCGACCGGCGGCGGCTGCGAAAAACACCATGTCGCCGTCGAAGACACCTGAAGAGAATCGGCTGCGGAGGCCGGAAGAAGCGACGAAGACCTTCGCCAGCGTGGCAAGGCCGTCCGCGCCGAGCCCGGCCAACGGGCTGTCGGGTGCGGTGGGATCGTGCCCGATCGACGCGGTGATCGCGGACCACACCCCCGGGTCGTCATGGGCCACCTGCTCGCGGCGCGGGCCGGCGGTCGAGGGGTAGCCGTCGAGAATCCCGAGGAAGTCGACCTGCTCGCCCTCCTGCTGGAACCGCACGGCCATGGCATGCGCCACGGTGCCGCCGAAAGACCAGCCGAGCAGCGAGTACGGCCCCTGCGGCTGGACCGCCCGGATCTCCGCGAGGTAGTCGGTGACCAGCTCCTCCAAGTCCCGCGGGACAGCAGCCGGATCGCTGAACGCACGCGCCTGCAGCCCATGGACCGGCTGGTCGCGGTCCAGATGGGCCAGCAGGCCTCCGTAACACCAGCTGAGCCCGATCGCAGGGTGCACACAGAAGAGCGGACGGCGGGTGCCCTTCGCCCGCAGCGGAAGCAGTACCGCGAGGGAATCCCTTTCCGGGCCGCGCTCCATCTGCCCGGCCAGCAGAGCCACGGTCGGGGCCTCGAACATGGTGCGCACCGACAACTCGATTCCGAGTGCGGCGCGGATCCGGCTGACCAGCCATGTCGCCAGCAGGGAGTGACCGCCGAGTTCGAAGAAGTTGTCATCGATCCCGACGGCGTCCAGGGCGAGCACTTCGGCGAACAGGTCGCACAGCTCGGCTTCCTTCGCGGTGCGTGGGGCGCGCCCGTCGGTTCCGCTCTCGTACACCGGGGCAGGCAGTGCCGCGCGGTCCAGCTTTCCGTTCGACGTCAGCGGCAGCGTGTCCAGGACGATGAAGGCAGACGGCACCATGTAGCCGGGCAGGGTGCGCCCGCACCAATCGCGCAGCGCGCCGGCGTCGGGTGTCCGATCCGTGGCCGGCACGCAGTACGCCACGAGTGTCCTGTCGCCGGGGATGTCCTCGCGGACGTTCACCACACAGGACGCCACGTCCTCGTGGGCGGCGAGCACCGACTCGATCTCGCCGAGTTCGATGCGGAAACCGCGCACCTTGACCTGCTGATCGAGGCGCCCCAGAAACTCCAGGTTTTCGTCGGGCAGCCAGCGCACCAGGTCGCCGGTACGGTACACCCGCGCCTGAGGATCAGCGGAGAAGGGATGGGCGGTGAAGCGCTCGGCCGTCAGTTCCGGGCGCCCCAGATAGCCGCGGGCGACTCCCTTGCCGCCGATGAGCAGTTCACCGGGTACTCCGACGGGAACCGGACGACCGGCCGCGTCTACCACGTACACCTCGGCGTTGGCGATGGGCCTGCCGATCGGCACACCGGCATCCGGGTCCCGAATCTCGGCGACCGTAGCGTAGACGGTGGTCTCCGTAGGGCCGTATCCGTTGACGACCCGGTCTGCCACGCGCAGCATTTTCGCGGCCAGTTCGGGTGGCAGTACCTCGCCCCCGGCGAGAATCCGCAGCCCGCGCGGTGGCTGTGCCCTGCTGTCGAGCGCTTCGACGAGGGGCCGCCAGGCCGACGGTGTCGCCTGGACGAGCACAACGCCGTGTTCCTCGATCAGAGCGGCCAGGGCGGTCGGCGTGTGCACCTCGTCCCTGCCGGCCACAACGACACGACCACCCGAGATCAGCGGCAACCACAGTTCGACAACCGCGATGTCGAAGGTGGCCGACGTGGTGAACAGGACCGGGTCGCCCTCGGCGAGCGGGCAGGTCTCCCGCATCGCGAAGAGCAGATTGACCAGCGAGGCGACGGTGACCGCAACGCCTTTGGGAGTGCCGGTCGAGCCGGAGGTGTAGAGGATGTACGCGAGATCGTCCGGGCTGCCGACGGGCGCCGGAGGATGCCCGGGCGCGGCCGCGATCGTCGCGCCGTCGGTGTCGAGCGCAACGAGTACCCGACCCTCGCCCTGCAGCCTGCCGCGCAGCCGCTCCTGAGTGATCACCACCGGCGCGGCGGTGTCCCGCAGTACGAACTCCAGGCGCTCGGCAGGGTGTTCGGGGTCCAGCGGAACGTAGGCGCCGCCCGCCTTCAACACTGCGAGCAGCGCTGTGACCAAGTCCGTGCCGCGGTCCATGCACACGCCGACGGGAACGTCGCGCGTCACGCCAAGAGCGTTGAGGTGGTGGGCGAGCCGGTTGGCGCGGGTGTCGAGTTCGCGGTACGTCAGCACCTGTGAGCCAAAGATCAGCGCTGCCGCGTCGGGCCGTTGCGCGGCCCGTTCCGCCACGAGTTCCACCACGCCGCGGTCTGCGGGGAAGACGACAGGACGGCTGCTCCAGTCCTCGAGGAGGCGCTGCCGCTCGGTCGGCTCCAGCACGTCGATGGAGCCTGTCGGCTGGGCGGGGTCGGCCACTGCGGACTCCAGTACCCGCACCAGGCGGCCGAACAACCGCCGGATCGTCGGCCCGTCGAACAGGTCCACCGCGAAGGCGATGCTCGCCCGTATCGGGCCCGGTCGGCCATCACCTTCCATGGTGGTCTGGAAGCTCAGGTTGAGGTCGAACTTCGCCGCATCCAGGAGGGCGGTGACTCTTTCGGCCCTGGCATCGACCAACTCCAGAGTCTCCCTGCGACTGCTGGTGACCTGAAGCATGATCTGGAACAGCGGATTCCTGCCCGCCGAGCGCGGCGGGTTGAGAGCCTCGACGACGCGTTCGAACGGGATGTCCTGGTGCCCATAGGCGGCCAGGTGGGTGTCCCGTACGCGAGAGAGGAGCTCGTGGAAGGTCGGATCGCCCGAGGTGTCCGTGCGGAGCACAAGGGTGTTGATGAAGAAGCCGACCAGGCCGTCGAGCGCCTCGTCGGTGCGCCCTGCCACCGGCGTGCCGACCGGTATGTCCGTGCCCGCGCCCAGCCGCGTCAGCACCGTGGCCAGCGCCGCGTGGACGACCATCGACAGGGTCGCGCCGGTGCTCCGGGCGAGCTCGGCCAGGCCCGCGTGCAGTTCGGCACCCAGCTCCGTCTCGAACAGCTCGCCGCGCTGGGAGGCCACCGTCGGCCGCGGCCGGTCGGTCGGGTAGTCGAGTTCGGCCGGCAGGTCCGCGAGAGTTTCCCGCCAGAAGGCGAGCTGGGTGCTCAGCCTGGAATCGGGGTCGTCCTCCGTGCCGAGAAGGTGCCGCTGCCAGAGGGCATAGTCCGCGTACTGGACCGGCAGCGGGGCCCATCGGGGCGATTCGCCGGCCAGTCGGGCCCGGTACGCCACGCCGAGATCCGCGTTGAACGGGCCCATGGACTCGCCGTCGCCGGCGATGTGGTGGAAGAGCACGAGCAGCACGTGTTCGTCCGCGCCCAGGGAGATCAGGGTGACCCGTATCGGCAGTTCGGCCGACAGGTCGAACACATGGCCGGCGCTGCGCCGCAGCACGTCGGCGAGTTCCTGCTCCGTGCAGCCGAGCCGGTGCAGGGTGACCGGTTCGGGCGGCAGAACCACCTGAACCGGGCTGGCGTCGACGTCACGGAATACCGTGCGCAGGCTTTCGTGGCGTTCGACCAGGTCGCCCAGCGCGCGCTCCAGGGCCTCCGCGTCGACCGGGCCGGTGATGCGATGGCTCACCGGCAGGTTGTAGGTGTGACTGGGGCCCTCCAACTGGCTGAGGAACCAGAGCCGTTGCTGGGCGTACGACATCGGTACCAGGTCCGGTCGCCGCATCGCCGTCAGCGCCGGACGCGCCTGGCCGGCGTCGTCGAGCCGCCGCGCCAGCTCGCCCGGCGTCGGCGCCTCGAACACCGCGCGGACCGACAGTTCGCTGCCGAACGCGGTGCGAATGCGGCTGATCAGCCGGGTGGCCAGCAGGGAGTGGCCGCCGAGGTCGAAGAAGTCGTCGTCGATGCCGACGCCTTCCGTCCCCAGGACATCGACGAACAGGTCGCACAGCGTGGCTTCCGCCGCGTTGCGCGGTGCGCGTCCCGCCACGGGTGCCAGGTCCGGGACCGGCAGCGCACGGTGGTCGAGCTTGTTGTTCGCGGTGAGCGGCAGACTCTCCAGGCCGACCACCGCACTTGGGATCATGTACGGCGGCAGAACCAGCCGGACGTGCTGGTCCAGGGCGGCGAAATCGGTCGTGCCGTCCGTGACGACGTAGGCGACGAGCCGTTTGTCGTCGGGCCGGTCCTCGCGGACGACGACCGCGACCTGGCGAACGCCGGGGCAGGCGGCGAACACGGCCTCGATCTCGGCCGGTTCGATGCGGAACCCGCGGATCTTGACCTGGCTGTCCGCCCGTCCGACGAAGTCGATCAGGCCGCCCGCCGTCCAGCGCGCCAGGTCGCCGGTGCGGTACATCCGTGAACCGGGCGGCCCGTACGGGTCGGCGACGAAGCGTTCGGAGGTGAGGTCGGGCCGGTTCAGGTAGCCGCGGGCCAGACCGGTGCCGGCGAGGTAGAGCTCCCCGGTCACTCCGCCGGGCACCAGGGTGAGCGCGTCGTCGAGGACGTACGCGAACATGCCGTCCAGCGGGCGGCCGATGGGCACCGGGGCGGGAACGTCCGCCGCTTTCCGCCAGGGAGCCGAGGTCGCGAACAGTGTGGTCTCCGTCGGACCGTAGTTGCTGCGCACCACCAGGTCCGGGCAGCAGTCGAGGACCTTGCGGACCGCCACCGGCGACACCACGTCTCCGCCGGTGATCACAACACGGACGCCGGCAAAGCACTCCGGGTACTCCTCGGCCATCACCCGGAACAGGCCGGCGGTGATGTCGACACCGGTGATCCGCTCCGCCTGGATGAGCCGGGCCAGCCGCTCCACCGTGAGATCGGACTCCGGGGCGATGACGCTCGTTCCGCCGTGCAGCAACGGATACCAGAACGAATAGGTGGAGGGATCGAACTCGTACGGCGTGAGCAGCAGGACCCGGTCGTGGTCACCGGGGCTGAAGATCGAGTCGCTGATGAGCTCGAAGACGTTCTGGTGGGTCACCGCCACCCCCTTCGGCCTTCCGGTCGAGCCCGAGGTGTACATCACGTAGGCGAGTTGCCCGCGGTGCCCGGCGACGGACGGATCGGTCGAGGGGAATCCGCCGGTGTCCTCCTCGTCGGCCAGGACCACCACGGACGTCTCGGGCAGGCCGCGGTCCCGCATCACACGGTCGGTGAGCAGGATCCGGGCGCCGCACTCCTCCACGACCCACTGCATCCGGTCCAGCGGAGAGGCGTTGTGCAGAGGGACGTAGAAGGAGCCGGCCTTGAGGATGGCGGTGAGGCCCACCACGAGGTCGACCGTGCGGCTCATCAGCACGGACACCGGGCGTTCCGGACCGGCGCCCGCGGCGATCAGCCGGTGGGCCAGCCGGTTGGCCCGCAGGTCCAGCTCCCGGTACGTCAGGCTGCGTCCGGCGCACCGTACGGCCACCGCCGAGGGCGTGCGGCCGGCCTGTCGCCGGAGTGCCTCCTGGAGCGAGCTCTCGGGGAAGGCGTCGGTGACCGGCTGGGGTCCGGTTCCCTGAAGGACCAGCTGCGCGCGTTCCTGGTTGCTGAGGACATCGATCGCGCTGATCCGCTGTGCGGGTGCCGCCGCCGCGGACTCGAGTACCCGGACGAGCCGGTCGAACAGCCGCCTGACCGTCGGAGCGTCGAACAGGTCCACGGTGAAGCCGACATGTGCCCGGAGCGGACCGGGTCGTCCTTCGTCGGCGAGGTCTGCGCGCAGGTTCAGGGACAGGTCGAACTTCGCCACGTCCATGGGCGCGGTCAGCCGCTCGATGCGGGTGCGGGGCAGCTCCAGTTCCGTGGCGGTACCGGTGCTGACCTCCAGCATGATCTGGAACAGGGGATGCCGGCCCGCCGAGCGGGGCGGGTTGAGGGCCTCGACGACGCGTTCGAACGGGATGTCCTGGTGCCCGTAGGCGGCGAGGCTGGTGTCCCTGACTCGGGACAGCAGGTCGAGGAAGGTCGGATCCCCCGACGTGTCGGTGCGTATCACCAGGGTGTTGACGAAGAATCCGACGAGGTCGTCGAGTGCCTCGTCGGTGCGGCCTGCCACCGGTGTGCCGATCGGGATGTCTGTACCCGCGCCCAGCCGGGTGAGTACGGCGGCCAGGGCCGCATGCACGACCATCGACAGGGTCGTGCCGGTGCTCCTGGCGAGTTCGGCCAACCCGGCGTGCAACCCGGCGTCCAACTCGACGTCGAACGCCTCGCCGCGCTGAGAGGAGACCGCCGGCCTCGGGCGGTCGGCCGGGTGGCCGAGCTCGACCGGAATGCCCTCCAGGCTGTCCTTCCAGAAGGCCGTCTGCAGGCTCAGAGCGGATTGCGGGTCGTCCTCCGCTCCCAGCACCTGCTGCTGCCAAAGCGTGTAGTCCGCGTACTGCACGCGCAACGGCGCCCACTTCGGCGGTTCGCCGGCGATGCGGGCCCGGTAGGCGGCGCTCAGGTCACGCCCCAGCGGTCCCATGGAGGCGGCGTCGCCGGCGATGTGGTGCAGAAGCACGCTGAGCACGCTGTCGTCAGGGCCCAGGGAGATCAGGCTGACGCGCAGGGGCGGTTCGGCTGTCAGGTCGAACACGTGGCTGCCGGTGCGCTGAAGGACGTCGGCGAGGTCCTGCTCCGCGCAGCCGAGCCGGTGCAGGGTGACCGGTTCGGGCGGCAGGACCACCTGCACCGGCCGGCCGTCGACCTCCCTGAGCACCGTGCGCAGGGTTTCGTGGCGCTCGACCAGGTCGCCCAGCGCGCGCTCCAGGGCCTCCGCGTCTACCGGGCCGGTGATGCGGTAGCTCACCGGCAGGTTGTAGGTGTGACTGGGGCCCCCGAACTGGCCGAGGAACCAGAGCCGTTGCTGGGCGTACGACATCGGCACCAGGTCCGGTCGCCGCATCGCCGCCAGGGCCGGGCGCGCCTGGCCGGCGTCGTCGAGCCGCCGCGCCAGCTCGCCCGGCGTCGGCGCCTCGAACACCGCGCGGACCGCCAACTCCAGGCCCAGCGTGGAGCGGACCCGGCTCACCAGGCGGGTGACGAGCATCGAGTGGCCGCCCAGGTCGAAGAAGCTGTCGTCGACGCCGACGGCCCGCGCGCCCAGGATCTCCGCGAACAGCCCGCACAGCACGTGCTCCTTGGCCGTACGCGGCTCCCTGTCCGAGGAGCCCGCGTAGACGGGTGCCGGCAGCGCACGGCGGTCGAGTTTGCCGTTGGAGGTCAGCGGAAGCCTGTCCAGGGTGACGAAAGCCGAGGGGACCGCTGCCTCGGGCATGGTGGCCGCCACGTGGCGGCGCAGTTCGTCGGCAGGCGGGGCGGTGCCACCGGGTGCTGGTACCACGTACGCGACCAGGCGTTTGTCCCCCGGCCGGTCCTCGCGCAGCACCGCCGCGGCCTGTGCGACACCGGGATGGCGGGTGATCACGGAGCCGAGTTCGCCGAGTTCGACCCGGATGCCGCGGATCTTGACCTGGTCGTCCGCGCGCCCGAGATACTCCAGGCGTCCGTCGGGCCGCCAGCGGGCGAGGTCGCCGGTGCGGTACATGCGCTCGCCGGGTGCGCCGAAGGGGTGGGCGACGAAGCGCTGAGCGGTCAGGCCGGCGCGGTTGAGGTAACCCTGGGCCTGGCCGGCTCCGGCCAGGTACAGCTCGCCGGTCACGCCGACCGGGACGGGTTGCAGCCGGCTGTCCAGGACATAGGTCCGGGTGTTCCAGATCGGCCCGCCCAGTGACGCGGACGCGGGCCAGTCCGCCACGTCGAGGGGCAGGGTCGCACAGGTGACCGCGTGGGTTTCCGAGGGGCCGTAGACGTTGTGGAGCAGCAGCCCCGGGCGGTCCTTGTGGAACGTGCGGACTGCTTCGGTGAGTTGCAGCGCCTCGCCGCCCTGCAGGACGTGCCGGAGGGAGTCCAGTCGCAGGCCCCGTTCGACGGCGGCCTCGTAGACCGCGGCGACCACCAGGTGCGGGGCGCGGAACTCGGTGATCCGCTCCCGGTCGAGCCACTCGGCGAGCCTGCCCGGGTCACGGCGCGTGTCCTCGTCCGGCACGCAGAGCGCCTTGCCGTTGAGCAGGGCGGTGAGGATCTCGTGCTCGGACACGTCGAAGCTGACCGCGCTGAACTGCGAGACCCGTGAGCCGGGCTGGTAGGGAACGTGGGACGAGCTCCACGCCAGCATGTTGGTCAGGGTGCGGGCGGGAAGCACAACTCCCTTGGGACGCCCGGTGGATCCCGAGGTGTAGATCACGTAGTTCGGGGTCTCGAGGGTCAGCGGCGCGCGGCGATCGGCGTCGCCGGGGTCGTGCCCGGGGAGCAGTGCCAGTTCGGCAAGGGTGGCGGGATCATCGAGGAGCAGCACGTTTCCGGCGAGCGAGCGCGTGACCGACCCGGTGGTGAGAACGGCCGCCGGGCGGGTGTCGGCCAGGACGAAGCTGATCCGGTCCTGCGGGTATTCGGGATCGATGGGCAGATACGCCGCTCCCGCCTTGAGGATCGCGAGAAACGTGACGATCAGCTGTGTGCCGCGCGGCAGTACGACACCTACGTAGTCGCCGGGGCCGATGCCGCGGGACAGCAGCAGGTGCGCCAGCCGGTTCGCCCGCTCGTTCAGTTCCGCGTACGTCAGTTCGCCGTCCGGGGCGCTGACCGCCAGTGCCCCGGGAACGCGAGCGGCCTGCCGCTGGATCTGCTCGGGCAGCGGCGTGCCGGGCACGTCCACCCGCGTGGCGTTCCACCGGGTCAGGACGTCGTGGCGTTCGCCGTCCAGGAGCAGGTCCAGCTCGGACACCAGCCGGTCCGGAACGGCGACGGCGCCCGCCAGCAGTTTCAGCAGCCGCTGGGTCAGAGCGTCCGCTGTACCCGGGTGGAAGAGTTCGGTGGCGAACTGCAGCCGGCCGGTGACGCCGGCCGCCGCGCCGTCCGGGCCGTACTGTTCGGTGAAGCTGAACAGCAGGTCGAACTTGGCGGAGTCGGTGCGCAGTTCCTCCTGTTCGACCGTGAGTCCGGGAAGCGCGAAGCGGTACCCGCCGGCGTTCTCCAGCACCAGCATGACCTGGAACAACGGGTGCCGGGCGGGCGAGCGACCGGGGTTGACGGCCTCGACGACCCGCTCGAAGGGCACGTCCTGATGTTCGTAGGCCGCCAGGTCGGTCGCCCGGACCCGTTCGAGCAACTGCTGGAAGGTGGGGTCGGCCGAGGTGTCCGTCCGCAGTACAAGGGTGTTGACGAAGAAGCCGACCAGGTCGTCGAGGTCCGCGTCCGTGCGCCCGGCCACCGGCGTGCCGATCGGGATGTCGGTGCCGGCACCCAGCCTGGTCAGCAGCACGGCCACGGCCGCCTGGAGCACCATGAACACCGTCGTGTCGGTGCTCCGGGCGAGCTTGGCCATTGCTTCGTGCAGGGCCGGACCGATCACCATGGGCACGGTGCCGCCCTGATAGCCGGCCACCCGAGGGCGTGGGAAGTCGGCCGGGAGCTGCAGTTCCTCGGGGGATCCGGCCAGTGCGGTCCGCCAGAATCCCAGCTGCCGGGAAGCGAGGCTTGCGGGGTCCTGCTCGGAGCCCAGCAGAGCGCGCTGCCAGAGCGTGTAGTCCGCGTACTGCACCGGGAGCGGGGCCCAGCCGGGTGCCCTCCCGGCCAGCCGTGCCGCATAGGCCTCGTGCAGGTCACGCGTCAGCGGCAGCATCGACCAGCCGTCGCTGCCGATGTGGTTCATGGTCAGCAGCAGGACGTGTTCCTCGGGACCGGTCGAGAACAGCCGCGCCCGCAGTGGCGGGTCCGTGGTCAGGTCGAACGGCTCCCGCCCGGCCGCCCGGAGGGTGGCGGGGAGGTCCTCGGCCTGTTCCACCGGCAGCACCGGACGTGCCTGGTCCGGAGAGAGGACGACCTGGCAGGGCTCACCGTCGTGTTCGGGGAACACGGTGCGCAGTGCCTCGTGCCGGGCGAACACGTCACCCAGCGCGGCTTCGATGGCCTCCGCGTCCAGTTCACCGCGCAGCGTGACCGCGACCGACACGGTGTAGGTCGACGACTGGCCCTCCAGCCGGCTGTGGAACCACAGCCGGTACTGCGCGGGCGACAGGGGGAGCGGCTCGGGACGGGCCGCCGGGCGCAGAGCGAGCCGCGCCACCGGCGCTTCGTCCACCAACTCGGCCAGACCCGCCACCGTGGGGTGGTCGAAGACCGCCGGCACGCCCAGATCCACCCCGAACGACGTTCGGATTCTGCTGATCAGCCGGGTCGCGTGCAGCGAGTCGCCGCCGAGTTCGAAGAAATTGTCGTCGATGCCGATCCCGGCCGTTCCGAGGACGTCCTCGAGCAGCCCGCACAGTGTCTCTTCCCGCTGGTCGCGCGGCGACCGCCCGCCGCGGCCGCCCGGGGCCGGGGCCGGGGCCGGCAGGGCGCGCCGGTCGATCTTGTTGTTGGGGGTGAGCGGGAACTGCTCAAGGGCGACGAACGCGGACGGCACCATGTATTCGGGCAGCGAGCGTTCGAGGTGGGAGCGGAGCGCGTCGGTGTCGACGGGGACCGACCGCTCCGGAACGACGTAGGCGACGAGCCGCTTGTCTCCGGGCTGGTCGTCACGTGCGACTACCACGACCTGGCTGAGGCCCGGAAACCCGGCCAGCGCGGACTCGATCTCGCCGGGTTCGATGCGGAAGCCGCGGATCTTGACCTGGTCGTCCTCCCGCCCGATGAACTCGATCAGCCCGTCGCCGTTGCGGCGCACCACATCGCCGGTCCGGTACATGCGGGACCCCGGCGGGCCGTAAGGGTCCGCGACGAAGCGTTCGGCGGAGAGGTCCGGACGGTTGAGGTAGCCGCGCGCCAGGCCGGCTCCGGCCAGGTAGAGCTCGCCCTCGTCACCGGTGCCGACCGGATTCAGTGCGGCGTCCAGGATGTACGCGCCCATGCCGTCGAGGGGACGGCCGATCGGTACCGGGGAAGGCACGTCCTCGGCCCGCGTCCACAGGACCGTTGTCGCGAACAGCGTGGTCTCCGTCGGACCGTAGGTACTGCGCACCACGGTGCCCGGGCAGTGCTCCAGAACCCGGCGGATCGCGGCCGGTGACGCGACATCGCCGCCGGAGACGACCTCGCGGACGCCGTGGAAGCACTCCGGGTTCTCTTCGGCCATCACCCGGAACAGGCCGGCGGTGACATCGACCGCGGTGATGCGCTCTTCCCGCATGAGCCGGGCCATCCGCTCCACCGTGAGGTCGGCCTCGGGGGCGATGACGACGGTGCCGCCGTGCAGCAGCGGGTACCAGAACGTGTAGGTGGAGGGGTCGAAGGCGTACGAGGTGACGAGCAGGACCCGGTCGTGGGCGCCGGGGACGGTGAACATGGAGTCGTTGACGAGGTCGACGATGTTCTGGTGGGAAACGGCCACGCCCTTGGGTGTTCCGGTCGACCCCGATGTGTACATGACGTAGGCGAGCTGATCGGGCCGCCCCGGGGCCTCCGGGTCGGTGCACGGGAACCCCGCGTCCTCGCCGGGCTCGCCTGGCTCGCCGAGCACGACGGTGACGGACACCTGCGGCAGTCCGCGGTCCTTCATCACGGCGTCGGTGAGCAGGACGGACGCCTTGCTCTCCTCGGCGATCCACTGCATCCGTTCCTGCGGGAAGGCGGTGTGCAGCGGCAGGTAGAAGGAGCCCGACTTCAGGACGGCCAGCAGCGCCACGACCAGGTCGACCGTACGGTCCATCAGGACCAGCACCGGACGCTCCGGACCGGCGCCCTCGTCGATCAGCCGATGGGCCAGCCGGTTCGCCCGCTCGTCCAGCTCCCGGTAAGTGAGGCTGCGCCCGGCGGACCGCACCGCGATGGCGTCGGGGTTGTGCGTCGCCTGCGTCCGGAAGGACTCCTGCACCGGACCCACGATCATCGTCACTCGCTCCTAGAAATCGTTGCCATCGATGCGGGACGCACCAAAACGTCGAAGAGAGCCATGGCCGGCGGAACGTGCCGGTATTAAGGGATGCCGAATGCGACGGCAATCCAGCCTCAGGAGGGTTTCGATTTAACGGCGGAGTCCCGAACGACCCACGCCCGGCCGTGCAGACCACCGTAGCCCTGTCACGTGCGACGGAGAGCGCTGCGGCAATTTGTTGCCAGTCACACCGAGGGGCCCTCCGACGTGGCATAGCATTCGACTCGGAGCGGCCCGGCCACCCAGCTCAGGGAGAGGGAGAACCTCCGATGAATCAGCCGATCAAAGTGAGGCTTCATCACCTGGGAGTCCAGACGTCGGACATCGAAAACTGTCTGAGCTGGTACCTGGATTTCTTTCACGCCACCCAGAAATGGGAACTCGACCAGTTCTCCGAGCTGACCCTGAGCAGACTGCCGGGCATTCGACGTCTGATCGAAGTCGCCGCCGGTGACATCCGGTTCCACATTTTCGACCGCGCGGACCACAACGGCCGGATCCCCGACGAGAATTCTTACCAGTTCCAGCACGCGTGCATTGCGGTGAGTACACCGGAAGAGATCGCCGAAATTCGCCGCCACTGGATCGATCTGTACGACTCGGGTCGATACACCTTCGCCCGGCCGGACGGGCCGACCGATATCGTCGTGGACAGCGACGGAGTGATGAGCCTCTATCTCTACGACGTAAACGGGCTCGAATATGAATTCAGCTATGTACCGGAAGGCGATCGATGAAGCCTGCGAGCGGCGGTACTCGCATACGCATCGGCCCCCGGGCCGACGCATGGGATTACGGCGATTTCCCCTATGCGCTGGAGCCGCTCACCATGCCGCCGACCGGTCATGCGAGAGCCTTCCTGGGCATGCCGGAAGCATCGGTCGAACGCTGCGACACCGCTCTCGTCCTCCGCGAGCTGGGGGAGTTGGCCGGCGGCCTTCTCCCCGCTGACCGTGTCTCCGGCGCTCTGGAGTCCGCGCGCACGTCCTCGTTCGACCAGCTCTTCTGGTTCCGGTGGATCACCGGCCACCAAGTGACCTTCCTGATCTGGCACCTGATGGAGCGTCTGCTCTCGGCCGGCCCGGAAGGGGACGTCCCGAGCAGCGCGTCCCTGGCGAAGCTGGAGGCCTATGTATACGGCTACTGCGCCATGCTGCTGTACTGCGGTTCGTGCCCGCGCGATCTCTACGACAGCCTGATCAGACCCCGTATGTTCCTTCAGCACCGGGCCTTCAGCGGCACCTGGGCCCCCGACTTCGCCCCGGTCCGCGGTCTGTTCCGGGGCCGCGACCTGCTCGGGGCCCAGGGGCGGGAGGCGGCGGAGCTGTCACGTGCCGTCGAGGTCAACCGGGCGGTGCACGAGGGCATCGCGGCCCGGCTGGTGCCCAGCGGACGGTCCCTGCTCCAGCAGTCCATGACCGAGGTGCCGGTCCGGCCGTCGGAGCGCACGGCGGTCATCTACGACAACTTCTTCCTGACGCTGAGGGCCCCGGTGAGCGACGAGGCCGTCACGGCCCAGCTGTTGCGCCGGCTCAGAGCGGTGGCGACGGACCTCGCCGCGAACGGACTCCACCCCCTCGGAGACGATTCCGAGGCCCGGCCCGAGGAGTTGCTCCGCGAAGAGGTCCTCCGGTGCGAGAGCCGGATCGGGCATCTTCTCCACCAGGTCGGCGAGGCCGCGGCGGGCCACGCCTACGAGAGCCGTCTGCGTGCGTGACCGATAAGCGCGAGAAAGGGATCCGCGAATGCGCCACGGAGTTCTGATCCTGCCGGAACACCGCTGGAGCCGGGCGCGCGAGGTGTGGGCGAAGGCGGAGGCACTGGGCTACCGACACGCCTGGACGTACGACCACCTCATGTGGCGCTGGCTGAGCGACAAACCGTGGTTCCCTGCCGTACCGACCCTGACCGCCGCCGCCACCGTCACCTCGCGGATCCGTCTGGGCACCCTGATCGCCAGCCCCAACTTCCGTCACCCGGTGGACTTCAGCAAGGAGCTGATGGCGCTGGACGACATCTCCGGCGGCCGGGTCATCTGCGGGGTGGGCTCGGGCGCGGACGGGTTCGACACCCGCATCCGCGGCGACCGGCTCCTGCTGCCGGGCGAACGCGCGGCCCGCTTCGCCGAGTTCGTGGAGCTGACCGACCAGCTGCTGCGGAACAGGGTGACCACGTATCACGGAGACTGGTACACGGCTGACGGGGTGTGCCTGGAGCCCGGTTTCGTCCAGTCGCCACGTATCACGCTGGCGGTCGCCGGCGCGGGCCCCAAAGGCATGGGACTCGCCGCGCAGCACGCGGACATCTGGGTGACCACGGGTGCGCCCGACAACGACGGAGAGCGGTACGACCGGGCGGTGCCGCTCCTCAAGGACCATCTGGCGGTCCTGGACGACGCGTGTGCGGCGGCAGGACGCGATCCCCGCTCCCTGAGGAGGCTGCTGATCGCGGGCGTTTCGGCGGGCGGAGTCCTGGAGTCCGCCGAGACCTACCGGGACGCGGCCGGCCTGTTCGAGGAGATCGGCTTCACCGACCTCGTCGTTCCCTGGCCGCGGCCGGAATTCCCCTACCAGGGCCGCGAAGAGGTGCTGGAGGAATTCGCCGCCACCGCCCTGCAAGGAGCGCGATGAACGCGCGGCCGGTCCCCGAAGGACACAAGGAGAGTTCATGCATTCGATAACCGTGGACCAGACAGGCGGTCCTGAGGTTCTGCGGTACCGCGAACTCCCCGATCCCGTTCCCGGGTCCGGGGAGCTGCTGGTCGACGTGGCGGCCGCCGGCGTGAACTTCATCGACGTCTACCAGCGGGAAGGCCGCTACCAGGCCGGCCTGCCCTTCGTACCGGGCCGGGAAGGTGCGGGCACCGTGACCCGGCTCGGTGCAGGCGTCACCGGGTTCACGGTCGGACAGCGCGTGGCCTGGGCCAGTGGCGTGCTCGGCTCCTACAGCACGCGGGCCGTCATACCGGCGGAGCGCGCCGTCGCGGTGCCGGACGGCATGGATCCGGAAACGGCCGCGGCGACGATGCTGCAGGGCATGACCGCGCACTATCTGACCCACTCCACCTACGAGGTGCAGCGCGGCGACACGGTCCTCGTGCACGCCGCGGCCGGCGGGACCGGGCTGCTGCTGACCCAGCTGGTCAAACTGCTCGGGGGCCGGGTGATCGGCACGGTCTCCAGTCCTGAGAAGGAGAAGCTCGCCAGGCAGGCCGGGGCCGACGAGGTGATCGCCTACGAGGGTTTCGACCAGAAGGTACGGGACCTCACCGGGGGCGAGGGAGTGCCGGTCGTCTACGACGGTGTCGGCCGGGCGACCTTCGACAGGAGTCTCGCGAGTCTGCGGACCCGCGGTCTGATGGTGCTGTACGGCGGAGCGAGCGGCCCCGTTGCGCCGTTCGATCCGATTCGGCTGCTGGACGGCGGCGGGCTGTTTCTGACCCGGCCCACGCTGATCCCCGCCTACCTCAGGACCCGCGAGGAGTTCCTCTGGCGGGCGGGCGACGTGCTGCGCTGGGTGGCATCGGGCGAGCTGCGCGTTCACATCGGGCACCGCTATCCGCTCGCTGACGCCCGCCGGGCGCACGAGGACCTGGAAGGCCGTCGCTCCACCGGGAAGCTGCTCCTCATCCCCTGAGCCGAGCCGCTCCGGAGCAGACCGGCCGGAGCGGGCCGACGATCCGTACCGCAGTTCCTCACACCTGGTGGTCTTTCCTCATGGACGGTGGTTCTCAATGGGCGGGGTAAACGGCGCGCACGCGATTCTCGCCACGCTCGCCCAGGGCGGCGTGGAGGTCTGCTTCACCAACCCCGGCACATCCGAGATGCACTTGGTCGCCGAGCTGGACTCCGTCCCCGGTATGCGCGGCGTCCTCTGCCTGTTCGAGGGCGGTGCGACCGGCGCGGCCGACGGCTACGGGCGCATGGCCGGCACGCCGGCCTCCACCCTGCTGCATCTCGGACCGGGGCTGGGCAACGGGCTCGCGAATCTGCACAACGCCCGGCGGGCCGGCACTCCGGTCGTCAATCTCGTGGGGGACCACGCCACTTACCACAAGGCCCTCGACGCTCCCCTGGAATCCGACATCGACGCCATCGCCGGAGCGGTGTCGCAGTGGGTCCGCCGCACCGAGGACGTGCGCGACGCCGGACCGGACGCCGCCGCGGCCGTTGCGGCGGCGGGCACGTCGGCACACGCCGACGGGGGCGTCGCCACCCTCGTCCTGCCCGCCGACATCTGCTGGTCCGAAGGTGCTGCGGCAGCCGCACCCGTGCCGCCCGCGCCGGCCCCCGTGCCGGACGCAGACGTGGCGGAGGTCGCCGACCTGCTGCGCCACGGAGGCGAGCACGCCGTCCTGTTCATCGGCGGCGCCGTGATGCGGCGGCCGGGGCTGGAAGCGGTGAGCCGGATCGCTCTGGCGACCGGTGCGCGGGTGCTGGCCGAGAACTCCCCGGCCCGGCAGGAGCGCGGAGCCGGCATCCCGGGCACGGAACGCATCGCCTTCCTCGGCGAGAAGGGCGCGGCCCAACTCGCCGGCGCGCGGCACCTCGTCCTCGCCGGTGCGCAGCCGCCCGTCACGTTCTTCGCCTACCCGGGCAGGCCCAGCAGCCTGGTGCCCGAGGGCTGCACCGTCGTGGACCTCGGCGGAACAGCCGCTGCGCTGCAGCACCTGGCCGACCTGGTCGCACCGGACGTACGGCCGACGCCTGCGCCCCTGGCGCGCCCTGGGATGCCGAGCGGTGAACTGACCGCGCAGAAGGCGGCGGCGGTGGTCGGCGCGCTGCTGCCGGAGGGTGCCATCGTCTCCGACGAGGCCATCACCTCCGGTTGGTGGCTGCCCTCGGCCACGGCCGGCTGCCCGCCGCACGACTGGCTCACTGTCACCGGCGGAGCAATCGGCCAGGGGATACCGCTGGCCGTAGGGGCGGCGATCGCCTGCCCGGACCGGCCGGTGATCAATCTGCAGGCGGACGGCAGCGCGATGTACACGCTTCAGGCGCTGTGGACGCAGGCCCGTGAGGGCCTCGACATCACCACCATCGTCTTCAACAACGCCTCCTACGCGATTCTGGGCATGGAGTACGACCGTCTCGGTACCGCGCCCGGCAACGGGGGCAGCAAGGCCCTTTTCGATCTGGCCGGCCTCGACTTCGTCGCGCTCGCGAACGGTCTGGACGTCCCCGCCACGCGTGCCACGACCGCGGAGGAACTCGCCGACCAGCTGCGCAAGGCGATCGCCGAACCGGGGCCCCACCTCATCGAGGCCGTCGTCCCTCCGGCGAGGTCCTTCTCACATCCGGCCGCTGCCGGCGTACCGACGAAGGGGTCACAGGCGTGAGTTCACCGTTCCGGACGATGCACCATCTGTGCATCGTCGTCCATGACATCGACAAGGCCGTCGAGTACTACAGCCGGCTGGGCGTCGGGCCGTGGCGTGACTTCGCGAACCCGGCCGTGCTGACCAGACTGACCGTGCCGAACCGCGAGGCGTTGTTCGCGATGAAATACAGGTCGGCGCAGCTGGGAGGCATCGAGCTGCAGCTGTGCCAGCCCCCTGAACTCGACTGCCCGCAGCGCAGGTTCCTCGACACGCACGGCGAAGGTGTCTTCCAGCTCGGCTTCCTGGCCGGGGACATCGACCGCAGTGAGCGGGCCGGGACGGAGCTGGGGCTGAAGGTGCTGATGAGCGGCCGCCGGGCGGACGGCACGGGATTCACGTACTTCGACACTCACGACGATGCCGGAACCACCCTGATGGTCCGCTCGTCACCCCCCGGCGGCACGACGCCTTCGGCGGACCGGTCGGAGGGATCGTCACCTTCATGACCGGCACCGACACCCTGCCGACCGGCGCCACGCCGACGGTGCCGGCCACGCCGGTCACCCTTCGCGTCAATGGCCGGGACCACACGCTTGAGGTCGACAACCGCATGTCGCTGCTCGACACGCTGCGGGAGAGGCTCGACCTCACCGGCACGAAGAAGGGCTGCGACCACGGCCAGTGCGGCGCCTGCACGGTGCTCGTCGACGGCCGGCGCATGAACTCCTGCCTTCTGCTCTCGGTGAGCACGGCGGGCAGCGACATCACGACCGTCGAGGGCCTCGCCGACGACGACCGGCTCCATCCCGTGCAGCGGGCGTTCCTGGAACACGACGCGTACCAGTGCGGCTACTGCACACCGGGCCAGATCTGCTCGGCCGTCGGGATGCTCCGCGAGGTCGCCGACGGCTGGCCGAGCCACGCCACGGAGGACGTCGCACGGTCCTGCGTCGTGCTCGACGAAGCGGAGGTACGGGAGCGGATGAGCGGCAACCTGTGCCGGTGCGCGGCGTACCCGAACATCGTGCCCGCGATCCTCGACGCCGGACGCGTGAGCCCGGCACCGGACACAGAGACGGAGCAGGCGCGTTGAGAGCGTTCGAGTACGAGCGGCCGGCCGATCCCGCCTCCGCTCTCACCGCCCTCGCCGGCGATCCCTCCGCCATGCCGCTCGCGGGCGGCACCAACCTCGTCGACCTGATGCGGCTCGGCGTGGAACGGCCCGGCCGGCTCGTCGACATCAACCGCATCGATTTCGGCGGCGTGGAGCCGCTGCCGGACGGCAGAGTCCGCATCGGCGCGGGCGTACGGAACAGCGATCTCGCCGCCCATCCGCTCGTGCGCGAGCGCTTTCCGGTGCTCGCGAAGGCACTGCTCGCCGGCGCCTCCGGGCAGCTGCGCAACCGGGCCTCCGTGGGCGGCAACCTCCTGCAGCGCACCCGGTGCGTCTACTTCACCGATGTCACCAAGCCCTGCAACAAGCGCGAGCCGGGCAGCGGCTGCCCCGCCGTCGAAGGAGCCTCCCGCGAACTCGGCATCCTCGGCGTCTCCGCACACTGCATCGCCACGCAGCCGGGCGACATGGCGGTCGCCCTCGCGGCCCTCGACGCCGTCGTGGTCGTCACCACGCTGAACGGCACCCGGAGCATCCCGGTGACCGAGTTCCACCGCCTGCCCGGGGACCACCCCGAGCGCGACACAGAACTGCCCAAGAGCGCACTCGTCACGAGCATCGAGATCCCCGGCCTGCGGTTCAGCGCCGTCTCCACCTACCGCAAGGCCCGCGACCGGCGCTCGTACGCGTTCGCGCTCGGCAGCGTCGCCGCCGCGCTGGACGTCGAGGACGGCACGGTCCGCGACGTCCGGCTCGCGCTGGGTTCCGTCGCGCCGCGCCCGTGGCGCGCCTTCCTCGCGGAGGATGCGCTGCGCGGCGGCCCCGCCACTCGGGCGGCGTTCGAGGCCGCCGCCGACCTGGAACTCTCCGACGCCAGGACGACCGAGGAGAACGCCTTCAAGGTTCCGCTCATGAGGCGGCTCGTCGGCGGCGTGCTCGCGGAGCTCGCCGGGCTGGCCACCCGTCCGGAGGTGGTCGCGTGACGCTCGTCGGAGCCCCCGTCGCCCGGCTCGAGGGTCTGGAGAAGGTCTCCGGGCAGGCCCGGTACGCGTTCGAGCGCCTGCCCGCCGGGACCCTGTACGGCTGGCCGGTGCAGGCATCCGTGTCCCGCGGGCGCATCGTCGCGATCGACCACGACGCGTGCCTCGCCCTGCCCGGCGTCGTCGGCCTCGTCACGCACGAGAACGCGCCGGAACTGGCCGCCGTGGGCGACGGCGAGATGCTGCTGATGCAGAGCCCCGACGTCGCTTATCGCGGCCAGGTCGTGGCACTCGTGCTCGCGGAGACGCTCGACACGGCCCGGGAGGCCGCGGCCGCGCTCCGGATCACCTACCGGCCCGTGGACGCCGACGTCGAGGTGGTCCTCGGCACCGACAGTCCGCGGCTGTACGCCCCGAAGAAGGTCAGCCTGGGATTCCCGACCGACGTCGTCCGCGGCGACATCGAAGCGGGGCTCGCCGAAGCCGCCACGACGGTCGACGTCACCTACTCGACCCCGGCCGTCTTCAACAACCCGATGGAGCCGCACGCCACCGTCGCCACCTTTGCCGACGGACGGCTGGACATCGTCGACTCCACCCAGAGCACGGGCATGGTGCGGAACAGGATCGCGGCGCTCTTCTCCCTCGCCCCGGACACCGTGCGCGTCACCGCGGAGCACGTCGGGGGCGCCTTCGGCTCGAAGGGCTCGCCACGGCCGTGCACCGTACTCGCCGTCATCGGCACCCTCGCCACGGGACGGCCTGTCAAGGTCACGTACACGCGGCAGATGATGTTCTCGATCGCCGGCTACCGCAATCCCACGATCTCGCACATGCGGCTCGGGGCGGATGCCGAGGGCCGCCTCACGGCGGTCGCGCACGAGGCGTACTCGCACACCTCCACCATCCAGGAGTTCGCGGAACAGATCGCCGTCGTGACCCGGCACATGTACGCCGCCCCGCACCTCCTCAGCACGCACCGGGTCGCAGCCCTCGATGTGCCGACCCCGAGGAACATGCGCGCTCCCGGCGAGTGCCCCGGCGCCTACGCCCTCGAGTCGGCCATGGACGAACTCGCGATCGCCGCCGGAATCGACCCGGTCGAACTGCGGATCCGCAACGAACCCGGGACGGACCCGGAAACGGGCTCCCCCTGGAGCAGCCGGAACCTCGTCGACTGTCTGCGCCGGGGCGCCGATCTCTTCGGCTGGGCCGGCCGGGACCCGCGGCCCGCGGTGCGCCGCGTCGGCCGCTTCCTCGTCGGCACCGGCGTCGCCGCCTCCGTGTACCCGGCTCTCACCTTCCCGAGCGGTGCCCGCGTCACGGCGCTGCCCGGCGGCCGCTACCGGCTCGGCATCAACGCCACCGACGTCGGAACGGGTGCCCGGACCGTCATGGTGCAGATCGCGGCCGATGTGCTGGGGACCGACGCGGCCTGTGTCGACGTGCACATCGGCGACAGCGACCTGCCCGCCGCTTCACCCGGCAGCGGCTCGTCGGGCACGTCGTCGTGGGGCTGGGCCGTGCACAAGGCCTGCACCGAGCTGCGCGAGCGGATCGCCGCGGGCGCGTCGATCCCCCGGAAGGGTCTCACCGTCGAGGCGTCGACGGCCGAAGACGTGAAGGCCATGGCCCCACGGGCGCGCTTCGCCTACGGCGCCCAGTTCGTCGAAGCGCGCGTCGACCTGGACTCGGGAGAGATCGTCGTACCCCGCATGGTCGGTGTCTTCGCCGCCGGCCGGATCCTCAACGCCCGCACCGCCCGCTCGCAGTTCCTCGGCGGCATGGTCATGGGACTCTCCATGGCGCTGCACGAGGCCGGCGTGCTCGACCCCGGGTACGGGGACTACGCGAACCACGACTTCGCGACCTACCACATCGCCACGAACGCCGACACCCTGGACATCAAGGCCGAGTGGCTCGACGAAACCGATCCCGACGTCTCGCCGCTCGGCGGCAAGGGCATCGGCGAGATCGGCATCGTCGGCACGGCGGCGGCCGTCGCGAACGCGGTCTGGCACGCCACCGGGGTACGGGTCCGCGACCTGCCGGTGCAGCCCGACGCGCTGCTCGTCGCGGGGCTGCCCGCGGTCTGACGCTCACGTTCAGCGGGGATCGGCCGCGCGAGTCCGCTCCGCCCACCTGATGGCGTACGGCATGACGAGGCCCGTTGCCACGAAGATCCCGCCCATCACCAGCCGGCCGGGCGCCCCCAGGTGATGCGGAAGAAGCCGAGGGCGGACGCTGTCGACGAGTAGCAGAGCGTGGCGGGCGGGTCCGAACGCGTCCGCCGCTCATGCCGTCGTCGTGGAAGGCGTCAAGGTGCGACGGGCCACGATGATGCGGCAGGGCCAGGCCGCATCCCGCCGGCCACGACAGGAAGTTCAGCCCCCGGTTTTTCCGGTGCCAGCAGGGAGAGCCGGTGACCCATCACTCTTCACAACGCCTGGCAGACGGCTTGTTGTTCCCTTTCGAGATGTGACATTTCATCAAGTTCGCGCGCCTTTCGCGGCAGGCAGGATCTTGTGCATAGTCCCTGGGCGGCCAAGAGGCTCGCAGGAAGGGGATCCGACACTTTGAGGACCGACAGGACGACGTCCGGCCAGGCGTCGGGCGCCACGGTACCGAAAGCAGTTGGGCGATCGGGGCAATCGGGGCTGGTTGCGCGTGGGCTGGTGCCCGAGCGGGGACCCCGGCGGACGCTGGCACTGGCGACGTTCATCAGCATGATCGGCGGCGGCCTCTTCATGACCGGCGCGGCCCTGTTCTTCACCCGCTCGGTCGGGCTGTCGGTGACGCAGGTCGGTCTGGGCATGGGTGTTGCGGCCCTGGTCGGCTTGGCAGCGGGGGTGCCGGCGGGGCGGGTGGCCGACCGGTACGGGCCACGGGAGACATATCTGGCGATCCAGTGCGTGCAGGCTGTGGCGATGGCGGCGTTGGTCCTGGTGCACTCGTTCGGGATGTTCGTCCTGGTCATCTCGCTCACCGAGTTCGCGTCCTCGGCCGGTGCCGCTGCCCGGGGCCCGCTGACGCGCGGGCTTGCGGGGGCGGATCCGACGAAGTACCGGTCCTATCTGCGGGCTGTGGCCAATCTGGCCGGAGCGTGTGGCGCGGTCATGGCCGGCGTGGTGGTGCAGGTGGACACCCGGGACGCGTACATGGCGCTGGTGCTGGTCAATGCCCTGAGTTTCCTGCTGTGTGCGGCAGTGGTGAGCCGGCTGCCGCATCTGCCGCCGTCGCGTGAGCGGGACTCCGCTTCGGGGGCCTCTCCTACGGGCCGTTGGGGTGTGTTGAAGGACCGCCCGTACATGGTGGTCACGGGGCTGGACTCGGTCCTGTCGCTTCAGGGACATGTCCTGGTGTTCGCGCTGCCGCTGTGGATCGTCGGGCACAGCGCGGCACCCCAGTGGCTGGTCGGAGCGTGCGCGGTGGTCAACACGCTGATCGTGGTGGTGTTCCAGGTTCGGGCGAGCCGAGGGGTCGTCGACAACGTCTCAGCGGGGCGGGTCGCGGCCCGTTCCGGGGTGGCGTTCCTGCTCGGCATGGCAGCGATATCGATCGCGGCGGGGGCCCCGGGATGGCTCGCCACGATAATGATCGTCACTGGTGTCGTCGTGCACACGATCGGTGAGCTGTGGCACACCGCCGCCTCGTTCGAGCTGAGCTTCGGACTGGCGCCCGCCCATGCCCAGGGCCAGTACTCCGGACTGGGCGCCACTGGAGCCGGCTTGGCGAGTTCGCTGGCGCCGTCGGTTCTGGGCCTGTTCTGCGTCACCTGGGGCGTTCCCGGCTGGCTGGCTCTGGGCGGTGTCTTCGTGCTCGCGGGACTGGCGATGCCGTATGCGGTCCGGTGGGCCGAGCAGGCGAGTACGGCAGCAGCGGGAGAGCGCCCCGCTCCGGTGTGGGCCGGTCCACTCGCTTCCGCCGGGCCCTGCGGGAGCGGTGTCCGCAAGCCCCCGGCCGTTCCTTGAGCAAGCCTGTGAACACGGCTTGAGGTGGATCAGGTCGCCGTCCGGATGGTGTATCGCTGCGGATGGCGCGGGCGCGGACTGCGAAGGGCCGGCAGAAGACGGTGATGGCGACGGACGTCGCGGCCACAGCGGTAACGGCCGTGCCGGCGGTGAGGTGTTGGGCGAGACCGCCCGCGATCGCGGCCCCGATGCCCTGCCAGGTCATTCGGTCGGCGGACTCGACGCCCCACCTGGCCTCGGACCGGATCGGGGGTCAGCGCGAGAAGCTGTTCCCGGAGCGGCGGGGTGGCCGCGAACCCGGCACCGGCGGCGAACACCGCGGCTGCCGCCACGAGGACGGGCGAGTGGACGGCGAACAGCAGACGGTGGCCCTGGCGGCGGCCGGGGCCGAGCAGGGTCTCGCCGGGAACACCGCGTCCTTGCTCGCGGCACAGGCGGTGCACAGCACGGGTGCGCTGCTGGACCACGCGGACAGCCCCGGTCCGTCATCGCATCGGTCAGGTCGTCGGGCGGGATGACCGCCGCGGCCCTGCGGGGGCCAGAAGAACGCGGGGGCGCGGAGGCGCCCGAGCGGCGACGGCCGCCGCCGCCCGGCTCTCGTACGGGCGGATGGTGGCGGAAGGCTGAAACAGGGACGAGACGGCTCCCGCCCGAGCATCACAGCCAGTTCCGCTGCGCGGCCAGGTAGCCCGCCTGGAATCGGCTGTCGGCCTTCAGCAGATCCATGAGGCGCGCCACCGTGCGGCGGTATGTGCGCAGAGCCATGCCGAGTTCACGGGCGGCGACCTCGTCCTTGGTTCCCCGGGACAGCTGGCGCAGCACCTCCCGGGAGAGCGGGGTGAGTTCCTCGACGTCCGAGGGGTCGTCGCCGTCCTTCGACTCGGTGGCGGTCAGCGAACTCACCAGCATCGGCGTGAAGGGCAGGCCGCTCCCGATCAGCGCTCCATCCCCGTAGTCGGCCCGGTTCCGAGCGATGATGACGAGGTGCCGGTCGACGATGACCATGCGGGAAACGCAACGGGGGGAAGAGTGGATCTCCACCCCGTCCCTCGCCAGCGCCGCCAGCTGGGGGCTCGATCGCTCACGCGCGTCCGTCTCCGACGGCAGGTACAGACGCACCGATACGCCGGACGTTCCGCTGGCGTTGGAGGCGGCCATCAGGTCGAACTGCTCTTCGAGCACTCCGACCTCCGCCGACAGCGCCAACAGGACCTCGCGGCGCGCTCCGTGGATCGCACTCCGTATCTGCGGAGGTCCCGCGAAGCTCAGCTGCATGTGCACCCCCTGCGCATAGCCGTGAGCCGTTGAACGGCAGCAATGCGCAGACTATGAACCATGAACAAGTTTGTCAATTACTTGCCACTCATTGTCACAGGGTGCTTCCCATGATTGAATCAGGCCAGCTCCAAGGCCCAATCAAATTGCCATAGGGAAGGCTCACCAACCCACAGGGGGACCCGTGAAGCAAGGTGTGACGTCAAGGATGGCAGCTCTTGCCGGACCGCCCTTAGTGTCAACGATGGGCCTCGGGGGTCCGCAGGCGCCTGCACAGCGGACCCCCACGACAGCCACCACGCAGGTGACAACGGGAGATGAGATCGACTGGCCGTAGGTCATCCCGAGATGTCAAAAATGTGACGGAGAATTGACACAACACCTAGCCTGTCACCAGAATGTCCGACATGCCTAGCGGAATCGACCAGATCCTGCAGCAGCCTTCCTTCGGACATCGACTCCGGGCACTTCGCGTAGCCCAGGGCTTGTCGCAGGTACAGCTCGCTGGCGGGGAATTCTCTCCCGCGTACCTGTCGCGACTGGAATCGGGCACCCGGCCTCCCACCGAGCGCGTGATGTCCTACCTGTGCAAGACGCTCAACGTGCCCCCCTCCGCCTTTTACGCTGCGGCGGGGGGGAGCGCACTGGCCCGAGCGCTCGCCACCGTCGTCTCCGTCGGAGAGTCGCCGGCCATAGCCGCGACGCTGGAGGAAGCCCTGCTGCAGGACCAGGACGCCGAGGCCGTACTGCGCTGGCAGGCACAGTGGGTGCTCGCCCGCTGCTACCAGCAGCAAGGAAAAGTGCACAAGGAGCTGGCCCTGCTCCAGGAGATCACCGAACTCGGCGACAGGACGGGCCTGCCGGACCTGCGCTGCCGTTCGCGGGTCAGACTCGCGCGACGCCTGCGCGCCTCGGGAGACCTCGCCCAGGCACGCACCCGGGTGGAGGAAAGCCTGGCTCTCACCGAAGAACACGGCCTCCCCTACCGGGACGTCATCGAGGCGCTGCTCACCCTGATCTCCATCGATGCGGAGAGCGGACAGCTCTCGCAGGCGCGGGTGAACGCGGACCGGCTGCTGAAGACGCTCTCCGGAGAACTCCCCTTGCGCCTTGAGGTCGAGGCGCTGTGGACGGCCGCGTCCGTGTGTGCGCGCCAGGGAGACCACGACGCGGCCATCGAACCGATGACGCGCGCGCTGACGATGCTGCCCAGCAGCGAGGACCCCGCGTTGTGGATGCGGTTGAGGCTGGCCGCGGCATCGATGTACCTGCGCATGGACGCACGGGACACGGACCGGGCCCGGGCCCTTCTCGACGAGGCCGCCGCCATGGCCGAGGTCGTCGGAATGCCCGTCCATCAACGCGAACTGCTCCTCCTCCAGAGTCAACTCGCATTCCACCAGGGGAAGTACAAAGAGGCCCGCGCCCTGTGCGACCGTCTCGGTGAGCGGCCTGACGGCATCAGCGTGCGCGACCAGCTGCGGCTGGACGTTCTGCGGAACCAGATAGCGATCGTCGAAGGCGACCACGCCACCGCCGTGGCCAACCTCGAACGCCTCGCCAAGGAGGCACAGCTCTCCGCCAACGCCGAACTGTCAGCAGAAGTCTGGCGCGCACTCGCCGAGGCCCTGCGACTGCCGGCAAGAGCAGGCCAGCCAACGCCGACTACCCCGCGGTAGTCGCTCGTGCTGCGGAAAGCTTCACACAGCTTTTCGACCAGCAGCCCCCGGACCGGCATCCACACATCGCACCGTTCGTCCTGGCATCGCTGTTCCGGCTCTCCTCACGTTGCGACTCGAGCTCTCCCGGACCAGCTGCTCTGCCCCCGACGAAGCCAGAGCTCTGGTAGAGGCCTTCGACGACCGCGGCCGGCTTCCCGAACGCGGGCACATCCGGGATCTGCTGGGGAGGCCTGGGCGCTCACCCGCCGGAGCAGATGCCGACCACAGCCGGACGGCCCACGCTCCCGGACGTCCTCGCGGCCGAGTTGCTGATCGACAGGTACGCCCGCACATCCCGGAATCCCGACCGCCATGCAGGGCCAGGGGCGGGCCAACGAGAACGGCGGTCGAGTTCCGGGGCGGAGGCGGGGTCGTACCAGGGCGGCGCAGCGACGCACTGGTAACCGGGACGGTCAGGCCGGCGTTGGGACCGACCCGGGTTCCGACACATCAGGACCCCTGGTCCTCGGGGGACTCAGTGGGGCTGGGCGCGTCGTCGGCATCCACCGTCACCGGGAGAGGGCACGCCACCCGGTGTCCCCGGGCAAGCAGGGCCACGCAGGCCGGACAGCACAGGAGGCCGCCCCACCGCGCCTGACGGTCGCCGGATCCGGGCCAGGCGGCCGGCCGGCCGGAGCCTCCCCGGGTAATGCGGAAGAGACCGAGGAACGAGAAGAACGCGAGCACGAGCGTGCGCCGGGGGCCGCGCTCAGGAAGGATGCCGCGCGCCCCGAGGCACGACAGCTCCGGCCCGAGCCGGGCCACCCCCTCCACATGCGGAGCGAATGCTTCCATTTCTGACCCCCTGCCCATGCGCATGTCGCGGACACTAGAGGCCCCCTCAAGGCTTGTCAATTAATTACCAACGCTTGTCACGCTCGTATCCTCATGATTAGGTAAGCGCAGCTGAACGGCCTAAAAACCCTTGCCACAACGGCGGGTGGGCAACCGTATCCCAGGGGGAAAAATGAAGAAGCAGCTGGCGAAGATGAGCACTATCGCCGGACTCGTCCTGCTGGCAGTCGCCGGTGTCGGGCATTCCGCATCGACCACCGCGGGGGCGAAACCTTCGGGCGGCGCCCAGATCGCGGCCAGCCCCCAGGAGATCGAATGGCCGTAGGCATCTGAGTGCCGGCCGAAGTCAAAAAAATGACATAGCTCGTTGACAGTTTTCCGTATCAGGTGGCAAACTGTCTGACATGTCTAGTGGCGTCGACGGTCAGATCCTGCAACAGCCCTTGTTCGGGCGTCGTCTCCGCGCACTGCGCATCACCCAGGGCCTGTCGCAGGTACAGCTGGCCGGGACGGAGATCTCCCCGGCCTACCTGTCCAGGCTCGAATCGGGCTCCCGCCCTCCGACCGAGAGGGTGATCTCCTATCTCTGCGAGAAGCTGAGCGTATCCCCCACGTCCTTCCGTGCTGGTACGGGCAGCTCGCTGGCACGCGCGCTCGCCACGGTCATGACCGCTGGCGAGTCGCCTGCCATGACCGCCGCACTGGAGGCGGCCCTGCTCCACGAACAGGAGCAGGACACCGATGCCGTGTTGTGCTGGCAGGCACAGTGGGCACTCGCCCGCTGCTACCAGGCCGAGGGCAGGGTGGACGACGAACGGCGGCTCCTGCAGGAGATGACCGAACTCAGCGACAGGACCGGCCTTCCGGAATTGCGTGCCCGTTCCCGGGTACGGCTCGCTCGGCGCCTGCGTGCCGCCGGTGACATCGTCGGCGCCCGCAAACTGCTGAGGGAAGGACTGACCCTCGCCGAGGAGAACGGTCTTCCCCGGCGCGACGTCGTCGAGGCCCTGCTCACCCTGATCTCCCTCGACGCGGAGAGCGGCCAGCTTGCCCGGGCGCGCGCGGACGCCGACCGGATGGTGGCCACCCCCTCCGGGGAACTCCCCGTTCGGCTCCAGATCGAGATCCTCTGGACAGCTGCCAGCGTCTGCGCCCGCCAGGCCGACCACGAGTCGGCCGTCACGATGATGACCCGGGCGCTCTCGATGCTGCCGAGCAACGAGGACCCGGTGCTGTGGATGCGGCTGAGACTGGCCGCCGCATCGATGTATCTGCGCATGGACCCGCGCGACACCGGAGAAGCACGCCTCCGGCTCCAGGAGGCCGAGGCCGTGGCCGGCCTCATCGGCATGCCCGTCCACCAGCGCGAACTTCTCCTCCTCCAAGCTCAGCTCGCCTTCTACGAGGGCCGGTTCGACGACGCCCGCGCGGCCAGCGACCGGCTCGGCGAATGCCCCGACGGCATAGGGGTGAGCGACCGGCTGCGCCTGGACGTCCTGCGTAACCAGCTTGCGATCGTCGAGGGCGACCACGCCGCCGCCATCGCCGACCTGGAACGCTTCGCCAAAGAGGCGCAGCGCTCCGCCAATGTCGAACTGTCCGCGGAAATCTGGCGCGCCCTCGCCGAGGCCCTGAAGCTGGCTGAGGGCTGACAGGCGGCCCCGTCGGTGACACCGTCGGGGCCGTGCGGTCAGAGCAGAACCGCGCCGCCGCCCGGCCGGTGGCCGGTGCTCCGCCGATTGTCCAGGTGAACGAAGGTGCGGTGCAGCCATCGGTCCCGGCCGTCGTAGCGGGGCTGGAACGACGTGCGACCGTGCACGGCCACCCGGTTGTCCAGGAAGACCAGTTCGCCGGGCCGGAGCACCAACCGCGCCGCGACCTCCAGGAACGCCGAGCGGAGCAACTCCAGCGCCTCCGCCGCCTCCGCGTCCAGGGGCGTCGTCGCGTGGAAGTCCACCTGGACGTTCGGGTCCTGCGGGTCGCCGGCCAGGACCGGGTGGCGTGGAGCCTCGCCCGATTGGAAGGACGGCGGCGGCTGGGTCACGAAGCGCGGCGCCTCCAGGACACGTCGCACGTCCACGGCGAGAAGTGCCACGGCCCTGCGGATCGAGGAGACGAAAGTGCCGGCCGTGCCGGTGTGGTCCTCGCGCAGGCAGAACAGGCCCACGAAGTCCGGGCGGTACGGGTGGAAGGCGTTCTCCACGTGCAGTTCGAGCAGGGTGGAGCCCGCGTTGCTCTGCGACTCCTCCATCCCGGGGATCGGCACCACGTTCTGCATGAGAGCCCCGGACTTCTCGGCCCGGTAGGCCACCACCTCGCCCAGCTCGTTGCTGATCAGGCTCATGACAGAGGCGGGCAGCGTGGCCTGCCGTTCAACGGATCCGGCCGTCGCCGGCGTCTCCGGGAGCCAGGCCTCGTCCATGGGCAGGTTACGCAGGACGAGCAGACCGTCGGGGCCGGGGTCATGACGGTACCGGCGGATCTCCTCCCGTATCCGAAGGGGAAGCCGGCACGCCAGGGCGCGGGCGGCTTCCCGCCACCGGTGTTCGTCCACGAGACCGGGTGCGGTCCCCGACAGGACGCGGGCCAGCTCCTCGACCTCGTGGCGCTCGGCATCGGTCAGGGTCAGGCCCTCCGTGGCGGTGACCGGCGCGGGCATGGTGGTGGTCATATGCGTTCCTTCTGTGTGGTGTCGGTCCGACGAAGCCCGGTCAGCCCAGATAGTCCTCGGTACCGCCGGCGCGCACGGTGTCGAGGGTGAAGCAGTGGAAACCGCCGCCGAACAGCCGACGGTGCCGGTGGCGGACCGGAACGACCGTGAAGTTGTGTGCCTCCAGCGTCCTGATCAGCGTCTTGCACGCGTCGTTGACCATGACCGTCTGCTCGTCGATCGACAGCAGGTTCAGGTCGATGTACGGGCTGGGCGGGATCGGGTCGCCGTTCTCGTACTGCGGGTAGTCCTCCAGGGCCGGGGTGGGCGCGACGATCACATCCCAGTTGCGCAGCGCCTTCGGCAGGTATTCCCGCACGCCTTCCGAGCGCAGCAGGAGCAGTCCGGGACGCAGCGCGACGATGACGCTGTCGATGTGGCTCTGGGTGAGCCGGTCCATGCGGTGGACCCGGACGCGCCCCTCCAGATGGCGCTCGAGCCAGTCCACGGCGAGCGCGTGGTTGGCGTTGGAGACGTTGACGATCAGGTCACGGCCGAACCGCAGGGCGTTGGCGCCGTCGATGAGCATCTCCAGGCCGACGTCGTACGGGGAGGGCTGCGGGTCCAGCGGCACCTCGATGTTGGGTGCCGCGTTGACGACGTTGCCCGGGTCGAAGGAGTTGTCCGTCAGCATCGGGCGCGGCATCGTCGTCCAGCGGGCGCCTTGGAGGAAGTAGTCCTGGAAGATCGGCGCCAGGAACTTCGTCTCGAAATACCGCGCGCGCAGCGTTGGCGGGGTCTCGATGATCTCGTCGCCGATGATCAGGGTGTTGTCGCGGACGTTCAGAGGCGGGGTGACCGGTGCGGACCAGGCCGGGGTGGTCACGCCGTGGTCCACGGTCTCGGGCTCCAGCGGGCGCAGGACTTTGACGCCGAGCGACGCCAGGGTGGCGGCCATGCCTTCGACGTCCTCGACGAGTTCGTCTGCCAGGCGCTGGCGGAAGGCGATCCGCTCCGGCGGCTCGTTGTCCCCGCCCTCTCGGGAGGTGCTGATGCTCGGGTAGTAACCGCGGGCGCCGGTGAGGTTGTCACTGATGAACATGTCGAAGGACAGATCACGCACGCGGGCGGCGTAGTTGGTGGCGGAGCCGACGATGACCTCTTTGAGCGAAGACCACTCGTCATGACTGTTCAGGCGCATGGGTTGGAGTTCCTCCAGGGGCGTGCTCGGGGCACGTCAGTGGGTATCGGAGCCGATGAGGATCGCCTGCACGGGGCAGAGTCCGGCGGCCTCCCGTACGGCGTCGTCCAGATCGGGCTCGGGGCGGTCGTCGAGGAGGACGACCGTGCCGTTCTCCTCGTCCTGGTCGAAGACCTCGGGTACGGCGAGGGCGCACTGCCCGGAGCCGACGCAGGCGTCCGGTTCGATCGTGAGGTGCATGGGGCGAGGTCCCTACCAGGTGACGGGCAGACGGTGGACGCCGTAGACGCTCATGTCGGAGGCGAGGGGGACCTCGTCGGGCGGCACGGCGAGAGTGAGCGTGGGGAAGCGGCGGAGCAGCGCGGGCAGCGCCGTCCGCATCTCCATGCGGACAAGGTTCTGGCCGAGGCACTGGTGGATGCCGTAGCCGAAGGCCATGTGCCCGGAGGTCTTCCGGTTGAAGTCGAGACGGTCGGGGTCGGTGAACCACTCGCGGTCTCGGTTGGCCGAGGGGATGGAGACGGTCACCGACTCGCCGGCCTTCATCAGGTGCCCCTCGAACTCCGTGTCCTCCAACGGGGTGCGGGGCACGCCGAAGTGGAAGACGGAGAGGTAGCGCAGAAGTTCCTCGACCGCGTTGTCGGTGATCGACGGATCGTCGCGAAAAGCCGCGAGTTGCTCGGGATGGGCCAGCAGAGCCAGCGTGCTCAGCGCGAGCGAACTCGACGTGGACTCGTGCCCGGCGGTCAGCAGCAGGACCCCGACACCGGCGATCTCCTCGGCGTCGAGGGTGCCGTCCACGGCGAGCAGGCTCAGCAGGCCCTCGCTGAGGCCGCCCTGGCGGGACAGCTCGCGAAGGAAGCCGTAGAGCCGATCCATCGCCTCGGACGCCTCGTCGGCCGTCGCGTTGAGGCTGAAAAGGATCTCGCTGTTGCGCTGGAACTCGGTCCGGTCCTCGTAGGGGACGCCGAGCAGTTCGCAGATGACCAGCGACGGCACGGGCAAGGCGAAGGACTCCACCAGGTCAACCGGGCCGCCGTCCTCGGCCATCGCGGACAGCAGGTCGTCCACGATGGTCTCGATCCGCGGACGCATCTCCCGCATCCGACGGGCGGTGAACTTGCCCGCCAACTGCTGGCGCAGCCTGGTGTGTTCGGGTGCATCCATGTCGACGAGCCAGCCTGGCAGCGCCGGTGCACCGTAGAACGGGTCCGCGCCGGGGCGGTTCACGGGAGCCCGCTTGAACTCCGAGCGGGCGCTGAAGCGCGTGTCGGTGAGCAGCTTGCGGGCCAGGCCGTGGCTGGTCACCAGCCAGCCGACATGGCCGTCGGGGTACAGCATGCGCCGGACCGGCTCGTCCTGGCGGTACGTGGCGAGCTCCGGTGGCGGGTCGAAGGGGGTCAGGCGCACCGTGGGATGCGGATCGATCACTGTCAATGTCCCGTCTCCTTGGTCAGGAACGCGGCGAGCCTGCGTACGCCCTCCTCGATCTCGTCGGGATCGAGGTAGCTGCACGAGAGCCGGAGCTGGGTGTCGCCGGCGCCGTCGAGGTAGAACTGCCGCATGGGGGTCCACAGGACGCCGTACTCGGCAGCGGCGACCTCCAGCAGCTCGGTGTCCGCGGGTACTGGCAGGTGCACACGGACGAAGAAGCCGCCGTCGGGCCGGTTCCAGTGGACTCCCGCCGGGGTCGGGTCACGCAGATGCCGGTCGAGCGCGTCGAGCAGCAGCCGCAGATTGCGCTGGTACAGCTCGGACTTCGCGCGGCTGAGCGCTTCCAGCGACCCGCCGTGCTCGAGCAGCAGGCCGCCGATCACCGCCTGGGAGAGCGGCGAGGTGTTCACCGTCACCATCGACTTGAGTGTGGCCAGGACGTCGGCGAGCGTCCGGTCGTCGCCCGTGCCGGTCACGCTCTGGTCGGCGACGACGAAGCCGACCCTGGCGCCGGGGAACGCGGTCTTGGCGAAAGTGCCGATGTGGATGACCCGGCGTTCGGTGTCGAGCGCCTTCAGCGGGGGCAGCTCGGCGCCGGCCGCCGCGGTGAACCCGTAGGCGTTGTCCTCCAGGATCAGCAGGTCCTCGCGCGCCGCGAGGGCGAGCAGCCGGCGGCGGCAGTCGAGCGTCATCCGGTTGCCGCCCGGGTTGGAGTAGTCGGGGGCCACGTAGAGGGCCCGCAGGGTCCGCCCAGCGGCTCGGGCCTCCCGGCAGGCCCGTTCGAGCCTGTCGACGTCGAGGCCGTCCGCCGTCTCGTCGATCCCGACGACGTCGAGGTCGAGCAGCCGCGCGGCGCCCGTGATGCCGACGAAGCAGGGGTTCGCCACCGCGAGCACGTCGTCCGGGGAGCGGAACAGGGCGCGCAGCACCAGCAGCATCGCCTCCTGCGCCCCCACGGTGATGACGTAGCACTCCGGCGGAGCGTCGATGCCGTGATCGCGGTGGAGTGCTTCGGCCACGATGTCGTTGATCAGCCCTCCGCTGGGGCCGTACTCGAACAGCAACTGGCGGGCTCGTGCCGGGCTGGTCCCGCGGGCCATGACGTGGCGGAGGAACCGATCGGTGAAGCGCTGGACGTCCACCTCGGGCAGGGTGTCGGGGTGCGGGGCTCCCGGCGCGAAGGAGATCGCCCCGGGATAGCGGCCCATCACCTCGTTGAGGAAGCTGATGGAACCAAGGACCGGAGCCCCTACGGAGCCGTGCAGCCGGTCGGTGTGCAGTCGGACCATGACCACTCAGCCCCGGCCCTGCGACTTCTGCCAGCGGCGCTCCACCTTGTCGAGCACGTCCTCGCTGTACGAGCGGGCCGCCTGGACGACGGCGAACTCCGCGAGGTACTCCCGATACAGGTCGAGCGGTTCCTCGACGAGGCACAGCATGTGGCGGTTGGCGGCCACGGCCGGGGCGGCGAGTTCGGTGACCGCACGCTCGACGGCCCCGGCCATGCCGTCCGCCGAAACGACCTCGTCGCACAGGTGCCGGAAGTCCGGGTCGTCGGTGCTGATCCGACGTCCGCCGAGGATCACCTGGCGTGCGGTTCTGGCTCCGGTGAGCCGGGAGAGCCGGAGGTTGCCGAGTCCGGGCACGATGCCCTCCTCTGCGGCTGGGAGGCTGAACCAGGCTCCCTCCTCGGCGATGACCCGGTCGAGCACGAGCAGCAGTTGCATGCCGCCGCCGATGGCGAAGGTGTCGACGGCGCCCACCCAGGGCTTCTGCACCGGGCGCTCGGTCCGGCCGACGGTCCCGGGGGCGGTGACGAGGCCTCGGTACATCTTGTTGATGTAGCCGAGCTCGCGGCCGAGCAGGAACTCGACGAATGAGATGTCGCCGTTGCGTAGGTCCTTGAGGTTGATACCGGCGCTGAACACCCGACGGCCCTGGTAGCGCGGGTGATCGACCTCGCCGCCGCGGAGCACGCCGACCGCTGTGGCCTCGTCCAGGAGCGCGAGGTCGACGGCGGTCTCCAGGTCGGCGATCAGCCGGTTGTCCTCGGCGTTGAGGCAATGCGCGTTGCGGAAGGTGATGTGCGTGGCGCGACCGTGGCGCTCGACGAGGACCCGGTCGAGTTCGATGCGGCCCTCGGCGCGGTAGCCGGGGAGCAGTTCGAGCGCGTGGCGCGTGGGCTGGAGCATCGCCTCGACGAGGTGCCGGCCGGCGGTGGGCGACCGTAGCACCGCGCTGCAGAAGATCGCCTGGTCGACCTCGCGGCCGTCCTTCTCTGCCTGGATCCAGGCGTTCTCCGCCGCCATCTGCTCGGAGGTGGGGACGAGCCCAGGAAAGCGTTCCGCGGCGGCCAGGAGCAGCTCGGGCAGCCGCAGGTGCCGTGTGTGCCGCTCGGTCAGCTCGTCGTAGACGGTGTCGGTGTGCAGAGCGAGGAAGGCCTGCCGGACCTCCCTGGCGCTGCCGAACAGCCGCTCGGCGGCCTCCTGCTGTTGCGGGGTTCGCAGCGGCCGGGACGGGTAGGCGGCCAGCAGCCGCTCGGTCTCGGCCGTGTGGGCAGCCAGCGCGGCGCGATCCTGCTCCAGGTCGCCGACGAGGCCGGGGGCCGTGGCGATGGCACTCATGCGGCCCGCCCGAGGGTGCCCGCGCGCAGTCGGCGCAGTTCGCGGTCGCAGGCAGCCAGGTGGATACCGAGGGCCTCGTCGTACTCAGCGGTCGCCGCCTCGGCGATGAGCTGGCGGCGCAGCGCCGTCTCGCGGTCGGCGAGGTGCCCGGAGAGAGCGCGGGCGATGGCCTCGGCCTCGGCAGCGTTCCCGGCGCCGCGGTCGATCAGGCCCAGCTCCAGGGCGCGGTCCAGGGGGAGGTCGGTGTCCCACAGCAGCAGCTGTCGGGTCCGGTGGGTGCCGAGACGGCGCACCAGGCGGTAGAGGGCCATGCTGGGCCAGAAGTAGCCGTCGTTGACAGGCAGGGCCAGGGACAGCCCTTGGACCCCGACGCAGACGTCGGCGGCCAGGAGCAGTTCCACGGCGGGGCCGGCACAGTGGCCTTCCGCGATGACGACGGTGGTGGTGTCGAGCATCTCCAGGCGGCGCACGGCGCGCTCCCAGCGATTGACCGCGGAGACGGTGACGTCGCCGGGCCAGGCAGCAGGGGCGAGGGCGGCGGACAACCGCAGGACGAACGTCGTGGCGTGGCGGTCGCTCTCGGCCTCGTCGCACAGCGCGTTGAGAGCGGCGGTCAGCTCGACTGGAGGGCGGGTCATGTCGAGCGCGGCGAGGGGGATCTTCACGGAGTTTTCCTTTTCTTTCGTCACCAGGCGACCAAAGCCATTTCGATGGTCGAGCCCGGCCCCATGGTCATAAAGATGCCGAATTCCCCGGGGGTGGCGATGCCTTCGCTGCGCAGTCGTTCGTAGGAGAACAGGAAAGACCCGCTGGAGATGTTTCCGTGATCCCGCAGGACCCCGGTGGTGTGCCGTACGTCGTGACGGCTGAGACCGAGATTCGCGCGGACCGAGTCAATGACTTTCTTCCCGCCGGAATGGATGACCCAGTGGGATATGTCGGAAAGTCGCAGACCTGTGTCTTCGAGCAGCTTGTCGAGCGCGATCTCGGCGTGAGCGCCGACCACGTAGGGGACTTCCGGGTCGAGATAGAAGCTGAACTTCCCGTGGTCGTCGTCCCAGTCGTAGCGCATGGCGTCGACGGCGTCCGGGATGATGCAGCTGGAGAACTTCAGCAGGGCCGGACCGCGGGCCGGACCGCCGGCTCCCGCAACCTCGGTGGCGCCGGTCCCGGAGGTGACCGCGATGGCGGCGGAACCGTCGCCGAAGAGGCTGTTCACCACGGACGAGCGCATGGTGCCGTCGAACACGTAGGCTGCCGAGCAGGCCTCGACGCAGACCATCAGGGCGATCTCACCGGGGTGAGCCTTGGCCCAGCCGGCCACGGCAGTCAGGGCGTTGAGGCCGGCGTTGCAGCCCATGCCGACGACGTCGAGACGCGAGCAGTGCACGTCGATGCCGAGCTCCCTGATGAGGAGCGCGGAGAAGCCAGGGGTCAGCAGACCGGTGGTGGTGACGCAGCAGAGGTAGCCGACATCCGCCAGGCCCAGGCCGGCGTCCTTCAGGCAGGCCTCGATGGCCTCCCTCGCCATGGCGACACCGGTGGTGGCGTGCTTCTGGAGGAGCTCGCCCTGGGTCTCCATGGCCCGCGTGCCGTCCGGGAGCAGCGGCGGCAGGGTCAGCCCCCGGCGCTCGATGGCACTGTTGAGGAAAATGGAGCGGACACGCGGATCGGTGATGCCGAACTCGTCCAGCATCTCCTGCTGCGTATACGAGGTCCCGGGCACTGCGGTGCCAATTCCGATAATGCGCGGCGGCGCCGAGTTCTGTCCCGAGAAAAGCCGTTGGGTTTCGCTTTCGTGCGGGACTTCGATCACTGTCACGAATCACTCCCCTACGTTAGAATAATATACATGCATCAACTGTCAGTAGTGCGTTACGAGAAGAGCGGACACGTGGCCCGCATTACCCTCGACCGGCCCGAGGTCCTGAATGCAATGAATCTCCGCATGCATGCGGAGCTCGCCGATGTCTGGGACGATTTCGAGGCGGACGACGACATGTGGGTAGCGGTGCTCTCCGGCGCCGGCGACCGGTCCTTCTCGGTCGGCCAGGACCTCAAGGAACTGGCCGGCCGCGAGCAGGCGGGCACTGCGGCCCCGTCCTCCTTCGGCAGCCGCGGCAAGCCGGGCTGGCCGCGGCTGACCGAGCGGTTCGACATGGTCAAGCCGGTGGTGGCGCGGGTCCAGGGGTACGCCCTGGGCGGCGGGTTCGAGCTGGCTCTGGCCTGTGACATCGTGGTTGCCTCCGAGGATGCGAGCTTCGCCCTGCCCGAGGCCAGGTTGGGTCTGATGGCCGGGGCGGGCGGAGTGTTCCGGCTGACCCGTCAGGTGCCGTGGAAGACGGCCATGGGCCATCTGCTGACTGGCCGCCGGATGACCGCCGGGCGGGCCTACGAACTCGGCCTCGTCAACGAGGTCGTGCCGGCCGCCGACCTCGACACCTGCGTCGAGGGATGGGTGACGGACATCGTGCGCTGCGCGCCTTTGTCGGTACGGGCGATCAAGGAGGCGGCGGTCAAGGCGTCGACGCTGCCGCTCGACGAAGCGTTCACCGCGCACTACCCCGCCGAGGAGCGGAGGATGCACAGCAAGGACGCCGTCGAGGGCCCAGTGGCCTTCGCCGAGAAGCGTGCCCCCAGGTGGCGGGGCCGCTGAGGTGGAATCGGCCCCGGCCAGGGCGTCTTCGGCCGGGGCCGGCCCGAGCGGAGGTACGCCCCGCCGTGGGTCGGATGGCTTCAGCCGAGGTAGTCCTCGGGGCCGCCGTCGCGGACGGTGTCGAGCGTGAAGCAGTGGAAACCACCGCCGAACAGCCGCCTGTGCCGGTGCCGCACCGGCACCACGGTGAAGCCGTGCTTCTCCAGCGTGCGCATGAGCTCCGGGCACGCATCGTTGACCAGCACCGTGTCGGGACTGACCGACAACACGTTCAGGTCGATGAAGGGGCTGGTCAGGATGAGGTCGTCGTTGTCATAGCGCGGGAAGTTGTCGCTCTCCGGGCTCGGCGGGACGATCAGGTCCCAACGGCGCAGCAGCTCCGGGAGCCGCTCGGCCACCTTCTCCGAACGCACCAGCAGCGTTCCGGGACGCAGGGCCAGCACCATGCTGTCGATGTGGCTGTCGCTGATCCCGTGCACCCGGTGGATCCGGAACCGGCCCTCCAGGTGACGCTCCAGCCAGTCGACGGCCAGCGCGTGGTTGGCCGTCGAGATGTTGACGACGAGGTCCCGGCCCAGGCGCAGGACTTGCGCCCCGTCGAACATCATCTCCAGGCCGAGGTCGTAGCGCGAGGGCCGCGGGTCCACGATGGGCTCGGTGGGACCGCCGGCTGTGCTGGAGCGCGCGTACGACAGATCGAAGGACGCGTCCGTCATCATCGGCCGCGGCATCACCGTCCAGCGCGCCCCCTGGCGGAAGTAGTGCTGGAAGACCGGCTTCAGGAGCTGGGTCTCGAAGTAGCGGGAGCGGATCATCGGCGGGGTCTCGATGATCTCGTCACCGAGGATCAGCGTGTTGTCGCGGACGTTCAGGGGCGGGACCACCGACGCCGACCAGGCCGGCGTACGGACGTCACCGGTCTCGGCGGCCACGTCCAGCGGGCGCAGCACCTCGACCGACAGGGACCGTAGCGCCGCGGCGATCTCCTCGAGGTCCTCGTTGAGTTCCTCGACATAGCGCTTCTTGATGAGCACACGGGCACCGCCCGGATCCGCCGCGCCGTCCCGGCGTGCCGAAAGCCTGGGGTAATACCACTCGGACCGAGAGGAATTGTCCTGGGCGATGTTGTCGTGGAAGAAGAGGTCGAAGGATAGCTCTCGTTCGTGAGAGACGTAGTTCTCCGCGGAGCCGACTACCGCCTCTCTCAACGGTGACCATTCATCAAAGCTGTTCAGCTGCATGGCTCCTCGTTTTCCGTCCCGTGCTCGCACAGCCGCTCTACTCAAAACGCTAGGGCATGACTGTCACGATTCTTGACCTGCTGGCAACTAATTGCCAGGACCTGTCGAATGCGCGGAAACCCTGGCTACGTTGAGTCTCGCCGCGGGGGCGCAGCCCCGTGGGCCACCCCAGACCTACGGAAGCGACAGGAACACATGGACAGGCACGGCAAGCACGACGGCGACCCGGTACTCGAACGTTTCCATTTCCTGGTGAACGCACCCGCGCTCTTCAATGCGGTCGCCACGGCGGTAGAAGTGCGCATATTTCACTTCCTCGCGGAGCACCCGCGTTCCGGATTCGAGGAGATCCGTGTCCACACCGAGATGCCGGCACACCAGTTGCGCGTACTGCTGCAGGCGGTGTGCACCACCGGCCTGCTGCGCCGCGAGGACGGCCGCTACCTCAACTCGGACGTCGCCGGCGACCTGCTCGCCTCGGACAACGAGGACAGCTGGGGCCACGTCATCGTGGGCTGGAAGGAGGTCTACTACCCCGCGTTCGTGCACATGACGAAGGCCCTGAAGGCCGGCACCAACCTCGCTCTGGACAGCTACCCGGGCGACGAGCCCACCCTCTACCAGCGACTTTCCCGCAACTCGGAGCTGGAGGCAGTCTTCCACCGCGCCATGAGCGCTTTCACCCTGCAGTCCGTCGACGCGCTCGTGGAGCGCGAGGAGTTCGCCTCCGTGCGCCGCCTCCTCGACGTCGGCGGCGGCGACGGCACCACCTCGGCCCGCCTGGTGGCCCGCCACCCCGAGCTCGTCTCCACCGTCTTCGACATGCCGAGCGTCTCCAAGCTGGGCGAGGACAAGGCCGCCGCGGCCTATCCGGACCGGGTGGAACTGCACCCCGGCGACATCTTCAACGACGCCTTCCCGGTCGGCGCCGACGCCGTCCTCTTCAGCCACGTCCTGGAGATCTTCTCCGAGGACCAGATCCTCGGCCTGATGAAAAAGGCGTACGACAGCCTGCCCGAAGGCGGCAAGGTGTTCGTCTACGGCTACAACGTCTCCGACGACGAGACGACCGGAATCTTCGGTGCCCGGCTCGGCCTTTACTTCAACGTCCTCGCCAGTGGCCAGGGAATGGCCTATCCGGCTCGCGACTACGAGAAATGGCTCTGCCAGGTCGGATTCGACGATGTCAAGACTGTCACCGGTCTGCCGTACGAGCACGGTCTCACCCTCGGCGTGAAGTAACCGCCCTGACCACGTCCGGAATTCCGATTCGCCAGCCGGCGTCCGCCGTTCAAGGAGCTGAAAACCATGGCCAATCCGTTCGACGACACCGAAGGCCTTTTTCTCGTACTGGTCAACCACGAGGGCCAGCACTCCTTGTGGCCCGAGTTCGCCGAGGTCCCCGCGGGCTGGACCCGGACACTCGGTCCGCTCGACCGTGCGTCCTGCATCGACCACATCAACGAGACCTGGACCGACATGCGGCCACGCAGCCTGGCCGCACAGCTGGACCAGGCTTCCTGACCTCCTGACAACCCTATGTACGCCTGTCGCCCCTGGGGGCGCATCACAAGGAGCGAGTGACGATGTTCGTGGGTTCGGTGCCGGAGGCCTTCGGCGAGCAGGCAGCTCGCACCCCGGAGGCCGTGGCGGTGCGGTGCGCCGGGCGTAGCCTCACCTACCGGGAACTCAACGACCGGTCGGACCGGCTGGCCGGGCTGCTGGCCGCCGCGGGCGCGGGCACGGAACGCCCGGTCCTGGTCCTGATGGACCGCACGGTCGACCTGGTCGTCGCACTCCTCGCCGTACTCAAGACGGGAGCGCACTACCTCCCGCTGCACCCCGCCCATCCGCGCGAGCGGATGGAGTGGACCGCGGCCGGCAGCGGCGCTCCGGTCCTGCTCACCGACTCCGTCATGGCTGCCCGCGCTCCGCGGGTCCCGGCCACCATCCTGGCCGACCTGCTGGAGGCCCGCGCGGCAGAGCCGGCCGGCCCCCCGGCGCACCCGGATGCCGGCCGCCCCGCCGTGCGGGTCCTGCCCGGGCAACTTGCCTACGTGATGCACACGTCGGGTTCCACCGGCACCCCCAAGGGCGTCGCCGTCACCCACCGCAACATCCTGGATCTGGTGGGCGACTCCATGTTCGCCGCGTCCGGCGCCCACGAACGCGTCCTGCTCGTCGCGTCATACGCCTTCGACCCCGCCACATACGCGATCTGGTACCCGCTCCTGACCGGTGGCACCGTCGTGCTCGCCACCGAGGCCGAGCTCACCGTGGACCGGCTCGCGGAGCTGATCGGCCGGGAGCGGATCACCGCCGCCGAGATCCCGGCCGGCCTGTTCCGTGTGATGGCCGAGGAGCACCCGGAATGCTTCGCCGGCATGCGGGAGGTCCTCACCGGTGGCGACATCGTCCCGGCCGGGGCGGTGCGCACGGTCCTCGAACACTGCCCCGACACCGTCGTACGCGGCACCTACGGTCCCACCGAGACCACCCTGTACGCCGCGCAGCACCGCTGGACCCGGGCGGCGGACGTCCCGGACCAGGTCCCGCTCGGCGGCCCGCTCGACGGCATGCGCGCCTACGTCCTCGACACCACCCTGCGCCCCGTCTCCGACGGCGAGACCGGCGAGCTGTACCTGGCCGGCGCGGGCCTCGCCCGCGGCTACGCCCACCGCCCGGACCTGACGGCCGAGCGCTTCGTCGCCGACCCGTTCGCGGCGGACGGCTCGCGAATGTACCGCTCCGGCGATCTCGCGCGGCGCACCGCCGACGGACTCCTCGAGTTCGCCGGCCGCTCCGACGACCAGGTGAAGGTCCGCGGTTACCGCATCGAGCCGGGCGAGGTCCAGGCCGCGCTGGCCGACTGCGCCGGACTGCGCCAGGCCGTCGTCACCGTCCGCGAGGACCAGCCCGGCGACAAGCGGCTTGTCGCCTACGTCGTGCCCGAGCACCCGGCCGACGGCGCCGGGGCGACCGCCGCCGCCCGCGCCCACCTGGAGCAGCGCGTCCCCGCGTACGCGCTCCCCGCCGCCTACATCGCCCTCGACCGGCTGCCGCTCACCGCGAACCACAAGGTCGACTACCGCGCCCTGCCCGCCCCCGCCGTCGGCGGCGACACCGGCCGCGCCCCGCGCACCGACCGTGAGGCCCTGCTGTGCCGGCTCTTCGACGACACCCTCGGCGTGACCGGCACCGGCATCGACGACGACTTCTTCGCCCTCGGCGGCGACTCGCTGCATGCCATCCGCCTGGTCAGCCGCATCCGCGGCGAACTCGGCGTCGACCTCTCCGTCACCGCCGTCTTCGACCATCCCACGGTCGCCACCCTGGCCGAGGCGACGGGGAACGCAGCCGTACGGCCCGCGCTCGTGCCTGCGGTCCGCCCCCACGTCATCCCGCTCTCCCCCGCCCAGCACCGCATGTGGTTCCACAGCCGACTGGACGGCGGCTCCGCCGCCTATGTGCTCCCCGTCGCCGTATGCCTCACCGGCGCCCTCGACCCGGCCGCCCTGAAGGAGGCCCTCGGCGACCTCTTCGACCGGCATGAGGCGCTGCGCACCGTCTTCCCCGAGCGGGACGGCGAACCACACCAGGTGATCCTGCCGGCCGGCCGGGTCCGGCCCGAACTGCCCGTGGAGCATGTGGCCGACCTGGAGCCAGAGCTCCGCGCGGCCGCGTTCGTCCGCTTCGACCCGACCGTCGACGTCCCGTTGCGCGCCCGCTTGTTCGCAGCCGGCCCTGACGAGCATGTCCTGCTCCTCACTCTCAACCACATCGGCACTGACGGCTGGTCGATGCAGCCGCTGACCCGCGAGCTCCGGCAGGCCTACACGGCACGCCTGGCGGGCGAGGCCCCGCGCTTCGCCCCGCTGCCGGTCCAGTACGCGGACTACACGCTGTGGCAACGCGAGCTCCTGGGCGACCCCCGCGACCCGGCCGGACTCGCCGCCCGCCAGTTGGAGTTCTGGCGCCGCACCCTCGATGGCGCCCCCGCCGAGCTGGAGCTGCCCACCGACTTTCCGCGTCCGCCGGTGGCCGGCACCCGCGGCGGCGTGGTCCCTGTCGACCTGCGGCCCGAGCTGCACGCCTCCCTGGTGCGGCTGGCCCGTGCCACCCGCACCAGCGTGCCGATGGTCCTGCAGGCCGCCGTGGCGACCCTGCTCACCCGTGTCGGCGCGGGCACCGACATCCCGCTCGGCACCACCGCCGCCGGGCGCACCGACGCGGCGCTCGACGGGCTGATCGGCTTCTTCGTCAACACGCTGGTGCTGCGCACCGACACCTCCGGCGACCCCACCTTCCTGGCCCTCCTGGACCGGGTGCGCGAGGGCGCCCTGGCCGCCTACGAGCACCAGGACGTGCCGTTCGACCAGGTCGTGGAGGCAGTCAACCCGGACCGCTCGCTCTCCCGCCACCCCCTGTTCCAGACGATGCTGACGATGGAGAACGCGGGCGGCTACCGTTTCACGCTACCCGGACTCATCGCGCGGGCCGAGGAGATACCCGCCACCACAGCGAAGTTCGACCTCCTCTTCGGCTTCACCGAGCAGTACGGCACCGACGGCGCGCCCAGCGGGCTCACAGGCCGCCTCGAGTTCGCCGCCGACCTGTTCACGCCCGCCACGGCCGAACTGCTCGCCCGCCGCTTCACCGCCCTGCTGACCCAGGCCCTCGCCAACCCCAAGCAGACCCTTGGCGACCTCGACCTGTTCCTCGACGGCGAGCGGCAGCAGGAGCTCACCGGCGCCGGGACAACCCGTGTCGAGCTGCCCACCGCCTCCCTCGCCGAGCTGCTGCACGCGCAGGCCGACCGGACGCCCGACGCGCTCGCGGTCAACGCCCCGGACGGCGAGCTGACGTACGCGGAGCTCGACGAGCGCTCCAACCGGCTGGCCCGGCTACTGCTCGCCCGTGGCGCCGGCCCGGGCTCGTACGTCGGCGTGCTGCTGCCCCGCGGCGCCCGGCTGACCGTCGCCTTCGCCGCCGTCCTCAAGGCGGGCGCGGCCTATCTGCCGCTCGACCCGCAGTACCCGCAGGAGCGCACCGAGTTCGTCCTTCAGGACGCCCGCCCCGCGTTGTGCCTGACCGACCGGGCGGGCGCGGATCGCCTCACCGGCGCCCTGCTCGACCTCGACGACGCCAAGACAGCGGCGGAGCTCGCCGCGCTGGGTGCGGACCTGCCCACCGACGCTGACCGCCCGGCTCCGCTGACCCCCGAGACCCCCGGCTACGTCGTCTACACCTCGGGCTCCACCGGCCGCCCCAAGGGCGTCGTCCTGCCCTCCCGGGTCCTGATCAACCTGTTGGCCTGGAACGCCACCGTCTTCCCGTACGAGTCCGGGGCCCGGGTCTCGCAGTTCTCGGCGGTCGGCTTCGACGTCTCCGAGCACGAGATCCTCATGGCGCTGCTCAACGGCAAGACGCTGTGCGTGCCGGACGAGGAGACCCGGCTCGACGCGGCCCGGCTCGCGGCCTGGCTCGACGAGGAGCGCATCACCGAGTTCTTCGCCCCCGACCTGGTGATCGCGGCCGTGTACGAGGCCGCCACCGAGCAGGGTCTTCCGCTCGCCGCGCTGCGGCACGTCGCCCAGGCAGGCGAGGCACTGCAGCTGAGCGGCCCGGTCCGCGCCTTCCACACGGCCCGCCCCGGCCTGCGGCTGCACAACCATTACGGCCCGTCCGAGACCCATCTGGTCACCAGCGCCACCCTGCCCGCCGCCGTGGCCGACTGGCCGCTCACCGCCCCCCTCGGCGAGGCGATCTGGAACACCCGGCTGCATCTCCTCGACGAGCGGCTGCGGCCCGTACCCGTCGGCGTCCCCGGCGAGCTGTATCTGTCCGGCGGCGTCCTCGCCCACGGCTACCTGGGCCGGCCCGGCCTGACCGCCGAGCGTTTCGTGGCGAGCCCCTTCGGTACGCCGGGCGAGCGCATGTACCGCAGCGGCGACCTGGTGCGCCGACGTGCCGACGGCAGCCTGGCCTTCCTCGGCCGCGCCGACGACCAGGTCAAGATCCGCGGTGTGCGCGTCGAACTCGGCGAGCTCAACGCGCTGATCGGCGCGGTGCCGGGGGTGGCGCACGCCGCCACCGTGCTGCGTGAGGACACTCCGGGCCACAAGCGTCTGGTGTCCTACGTCGTCCCCGAGCCCGGTGACGCCACCCCGTCGCCCGACGCGCTGCGCCGCGCGGTCACCGCAGCCGTGCCGCCGGCCGTCGTGCCCTCCGCGTTCGTCGTGGTGGACTCCCTGCCGCTGACCGCCAACGGCAAGCTGGACCGCAGGGCGTTGCCTGCGCCGGTCTACGCGGGCACCTCGGACCGTCTCCCGGCCACCGCCGAAGAGCAGGTGCTGTGCGAGCTGTTCGCCGAGGTCCTGGGGGCCGGCTCGGTCGGCGTGGACGACGACTTCTTCGCCCTCGGCGGCCACTCCCTGCTCGCCACCCGTCTGGTCAACCGGGTACGCGGTGCGTTCGGCCGCGAGCTGCCGGTGCGTTCCGTGTTCGAGGCGCCCACGCCGGGCGGTCTCGCCGAGCTGCTGACGGCGGCGGACGCCACGCGTCCCGTGCTGGCCGCGACGGAGCGCCCGGAGGCGGTGCCCGCCTCGGCGGCCCAGCAGCGTCTGTGGTTCCTGGACCGTCTTGAGGAGAAGAGCACCGCCTACAACCTGCCCACCACCTACCGCGTTTACGGTGAGCTGGACGCCGTCGCCCTGGAGCGGGCGCTCGGCGACGTCGTCGCCCGGCACGAGAGCCTGCGCACCGTGTTCCGCGAGAGCGCCGACGACGTCGTCCAGGTGATCCTGCCCGAGGCGGACCTCGCCCTGCACCACGTCACCTGCGCCGAGCACGAGCTGGCCGGCGTCCTCGACGACCTGGGCAGCCATGTCTTCGACCTGAGCCGTGACCTCCCGCTGCGGGCGACCCTCGTCCGGGTCGCCGAGAACGACCACGTCCTGATGCTGCTGCTGCACCACATCGCCGCCGACGCCGCGTCCATGGGCCCGCTGGGGGCCGATCTGTCGGCGGCCTACCGGGCCCGACTGGCGGGCGGTGCTCCCGCGTGGCAGCCCCTGACCATCCAGTACGCCGACTACACCCTGTGGCAGCAGCAGCTCCTCGACACGGTCGAGGGCCCGCAGCTGGACCACTGGCGCGAAGCCCTCGCCGCTCTCCCGGTCGAGATCGAACTGCCCACCGACCGGCCTCGCCCCGCCACCCCCACCTACCGGGGCGAGGCCTTCGAAACCGAGCTGAACGCCGAACTGCACGCGAAACTCACCCGGCTGGCGCGTTCCACGGGCACAACCCTCACCATGGTCGCCCACGCCGCCCTCGCCACCACCCTCACCCGCCTCGGCGCCGGC